>NZ_DS989845.1:2162-345761 GCF_000155555.1 Coleofasciculus chthonoplastes PCC 7420 | reverse complement strand
TCATCGTTAACTCCAATGGCTGATTAGGAAAAATATTTTTTTGCTGCTGATTACATTTTACTGATTTCTTCGATAAAATCAACCGCTCCTTTCGGAGATAAAATTTTACAGTAATGTTTATAGCTCAACGCCTCGAGCAATAAGTTTCCTGTCCTCAAATAAGGAGTCTCTAAACTATAGGATTTATTGTTAATCTTTTGCCAAACAAGTTCGGCACGAGACCAGTCCAATCCGGTTAACTTTTGGCTTTCCCGATAATCTATAGTGATATCGGCAGCTTGATAGGCATTTTTGATATGATCATCAACATAATTGTATGCCCAGTTTAACGCCAGTTCGTTCATTTTTGAGTTAGATTGATGTTCCCCTAGAGAGCGAAACCCTATAGCAGCATCAATGCGATGAGCGGTATTAATTTTGCACCAAATCTGTTCGTAATCAGCGTTAACTTCATTTACTGAAGGAAAATACGTGCTGGTGTAGATTTTGCCATTTTCCACCGTTGGCTTACTTTCCAGAAACTTGTCCAAACGGGTATAGATAGTATTGACGAAATTGTTTGAATTAATCGCATCGCGATGATAGTTTTCTATTATCCGTTGAGCGTAGATACACCAATTTGTTCTGGCTTCTTCAAGAGTGGATGCTTCAATTTTAGACATAGAAGTTACGCCAATACTGCTTGGATAAGACTGATCTCCCCTAGCCCACCTTTAAGATCTCCCTCTTCCCGATTAGATCCCCCTCCCGTCCCCCTTAAAAAGGGGGAAACCAGATGTTGCTTCGCTTTTTGTTCCATGGGGGAAGCCAGCGGATGCTTCGCTTTTGTTTCATGGGGGAAACCAAATGACGAATGACAAATGACAAATGACAACTATAACCAATTACCCACTAATACAAACGGTGCCCAGTATACCGGATTCTGATACTTTTTTTCCTTTAATAAAGAAACTTGAACGCGGCGCAGGGCTTCGGCTTTCGTCAACGTTTTGTCGGTTAATTCTTGATAAAAACGAATCATTAAATCAGCCGTAGCCGCATCATTAACAAACCATAACGTCGCCAAGGTACTACGCGCCCCCGCCCTTACCGCTACACCTGCTAATCCTAACGCCGCCCGTTTATCTCCTGTTGCAGTTTGGCAAGCACTGAGTACCAATAATTCAATGGGTTGGCGATCGCCTCCGGCTCGGGTTTGTAATAATGTGTTAAGTTGATTGATGTTGAGGCGATTATCCCAGGTGAGAATAAAGGTATCTTCCAGTTTTGAACTAAACTGACCATGGGTAGCGAGGTGAACCACAGGAAAGGGTACGGAATCAATTGCCTGTTCAATGGCGGTTGTGGTAAAGTCTTGATTCAGTAGCAGTTGACCGGAAACTTGAGCTTTGATTTGCTGCAATTCGGTTTCCACAAAGGGTAAGGCAGGTAAACCTTGGCGCGATTCGGAAAGTCCGCCTGTGAATGCAGAAATGTCACCTCTTGTCAAGGGTTTGGGGTCTAAAAGTTGCAGTCCCGGCGTATAGGCGATCGCATACTTTTCAATCAGAAATTGGTTCCCATCATGCAGAACCGCCATGGGTAGATTTAGCAGGGGGCTATCCAAGACAAAAACGAGGGTTTTAGTACCACTGGCGGCTAAGTCTGACTCAATCGGGCGAATTAACCAATCATAAAGCTGTTGGGCTAGGGGTAAGTATTCCTCAGATGTCGCCCTAGGATTTCCCCCCATCAACACAATTTGCGCCCGAAAAATGTTTTGCAAGGATTCAGGGATAGTAATTAGCTGTCCGCGATTGGGTTCTACACTTAGGGGAGAAATTGCGGTTCGCAGTTGGCTAAATAGATTGGAGTCTTTCCCTTGCAATCTTGTCCCGAAATGACGCAGGGGCGCATCGGGTAAGGATACTACCACATCCAAGCGATCGCCTAATACAATTGGGTAAATTACCGCCGCATTTTGATCCACTTCGTCAATCACAATCCGGTTCGCATTTAAGCAATCTTCCCGGAAGAAATTGACTAATTCGGCTTGTTGCAGCGATTCGATCACATCGCGGGCTTGGGCTAAATCGTTTTGATCCGGATTATCGGTGGGTGAGGATAATAATAACCGCACCAATTCCCGATAAATTGGTTCTACGCGATCGCGAAACGAGAATTGCACCTGAGAATTAATACTCACCAAATCCCGACGTAAGGATTCTAGGCTATTTACTGCTGCATTATACGCCGCGATCGCACCGTCTCGTTTTCCCTGTGCTTTCAGCAGTCGTCCTAATTGCCACTGCCAATTATAGGCAATATCGGGGGCGTTAATCGACTGGGCAATTACTAACGCTTGTTCGGTTAAGGCTTGCGCTTCTTTCCATTGTTGCGTTTGTTCATAAATCGCCCCTAATTGCCCCAAAGCGAGAGATTGACTGCGGTTGTCTTCAAGCTGTTTCGCTTGTTCCACGGCTACCGCCAAAGACTGGGCAATATCTGAGGTTTTAGCATAATCCTGAGATTGAAGTGTCATCAGCGAACCCGCTAAATTAATTCGTGCTTCTATTGCAGTACGAGACGCCGGGAGTTGACTAATTTGATTTTGCAACGATTGAATAAATGCTGGATCAGCAGAGAGGCTTGGTGTTGCAACGATGAGACTGAGTTGATTGAGTTGCGCTTGAATCCGAGTTGAGGAGTCACCTGAAACCGGATCAGCGGCTTGTTGATAATAATTGAGCGCGGCTTCGATTTGTCCTTGCGATCGCGCCGTATTTCCTAATCCCAGAAAGGCAGCACTAATCTGTTCGGGAGATTGAATCACTTGCGCCACTTGTAAACTTTGGGTTAATCGTTTTTTGGCATCATCCATTGTCCCGACTAAGCGCAGTACATTTCCTAACCGTCTCAAACCAATCGCCTTTAGCGCCGAATCGGGTTGTTGTTGTAATCGAGGTTCAATTTGTTGCAAACTATCTAGGGCGCGGCGATACATCCCTGCCAATTGTAAGGCTTGAGCTTGATTAATTTGACTGTGCAGCAAACCGACTTCATCCTCGGTTTGAGTATAGCTATTGACCGCCGTGGTAAAACTATCTAGGGCGGCTTCTAGATTTCCTTGTGCCAAATACAATTGTCCTTGAACATTAAACGCCGCCCCTTGTAATGTCCAGGTGTCAGGGGTTTGGGCATTGTCGAGAAGTTGTAAGCTAGTGGTAATCGTATCCTGGGCATCTTGCCACTGTCCTAATTGTTGATAGGCTAAGGCTAAATTGGTCAATGTCATGGCTTGCCGTAATCTATCTCCCTGTGATTGGAAAGCATCGGCAGCTTGTTGTAACAGATTAATGGCGTCTGTGTACTGTCCGGCGTCGTAGTGGGTTTTCCCCTGTTGCACGAGAGTTTGCGGCGAAATCGAAGGTTGTGCGGTTGGGGGAAGAGTCGCTTGAGTAGCCAGGAGGTGAGTCAGGGTTGTGACACAGAAGGTTAAGACAGCCAGGAAAACGTAAATGCGGCTAATTTGGCGTTTAATCAGTTGTCGAAGGATTGGGAACATCACCCACGCCTCATCCTGTTGCAAGGGTTTGACTTTCGGACTATATCTCAATTATCCTCATATTCGCCAGTTATTAAGTAGTCGGACAAAAGAAAACAGCATTGTATAGCAACCGCCATGGCTGTTAGGACACATCATTTATTATGTAGAGACGCGCCATGGCGCGTCTCTACTTGCGAAGCGAGTATGACGAAGGACGAATGACTTTCTGCCTTATAGCCAAAAAAGCAGCCTGTCTAACTAGACAAGCTGCTTCGGTCATGAACTATAGCAGATAGGTGAGGACTACATCATGCCCATGCCGCCCATGCCACCCATGCCGCCCATGCCACCCATGCCGCCCATGCCGCCCATGCCGCCCATGTCAGGCGCAGCGGATTTCGGCTCAGGTTTCTCGACAACCAGGGCTTCGGTGGTTAGAACCATCCCGGCAATGGAACCTGCATTCTGAAGTGCTGAACGCACAACCTTAGCGGGATCGAGAATACCAGCAGCAATTAAGTCTTCCAGCTTACCTGTCGCGGCATTGTAACCGATATTGCCTTGGCTCTCTCGTACTTTCTCGACAATCACCGCACCTTCAACCCCAGCATTATCCGCCATCTGACGCAGCGGGGCTTCTAAGGTTTTGGCAACAATATCCGCACCGATTTGCTCTTCAGCATCCAGGTTAGCTTTGATGCCATCAACTTTGGAAATTAAGCGAATCAGCGTGGTTGCACCGCCAGGAACAATCCCTTCATCGATCGCGGCTTTGGTGGCATTCAGGGCATCTTCAATCCGCAGCTTGCGATCTTTGAGTTCCGTTTCTGTGGCTGCACCGACTTTAATTACCGCTACACCACCAGCAAGTTTAGCAATCCGCTCTTGCAGTTTCTCTTTATCGTAGTCAGAATCGGTTTCCTCAAGCTGTTTGCGGATTTGGGCAATGCGCTTCTCCACTTCTGGCTTGGTTTCACCACTGGCGACAATCGTGGTTGAGTCTTTGTCAATTGTGATTTTCCGTGCCGTTCCCATCATCTCAGTAGAAGCGCTATCTAAGCTGAGACCGATTTCTTCGGAAATTAGCTGACCCCCAGTCAGAACCGCAATATCTTGCAGCATCTGCTTGCGGCGATCGCCAAATCCTGGCGCTTTGACGGCGGCGACGTTGAGAACTCCCCGTGCTTTGTTTACCACCAAGGTGGCTAAGGCTTCCCCTTCTACATCTTCAGCAATAATCAGTAGGGGTTTGCTGGCACGGGCAACTTTTTCCAGGATGGAAACTAATTCTTGGATGTTATTAATTTTTTTATCAGTAATCAGGATATAGGAATCTTCAAATTCCACGGTCATCCGTTCCTGATCGCTGACAAAGTAGGGGGAGAGGTAACCCCGGTCAATTTGCATCCCTTCCACAACTTCCAGTTCGGTGGAAAGCGATTTTGACTCTTCTACGGTAATTACTCCATCCTTGGTTACCTTGTCCATCGCCTGGGCAATCATTTGCCCGACTTCCTCGTCGTTTCCGGCGGAGACAGTGGCGACTTGTGCGATCGCATCGCCAACGACGGGTTGAGCCATTGACTCAATTTCTTTAACCAGATGATTTATGGTTTTCTCAATCCCTCGACGTACCGCCACTGGATTAGCACCAGCCGCAACGTTTTTGAGTCCTTGTCGAATCATCTCCTGTGCCAGAACGGTAGCGGTTGTAGTACCATCTCCAGCAATTTCTTTAGTCTTGGATGCGACTTCTCGAATCAGTCGCGCCCCCGTATTCTCTAAGGGGTCTTCTAGTTCAATATCTTGGGCGACGGTGATACCATCATTAACAATCTGGGGAGCGCCAAAGGACTTCTCTAGCAGCACATTCCGCCCTTTGGGTCCAAGGGTAATCCGGACTGCATCTGCCAGAGCATTGACTCCCCGTTCTAAGGCTCGCCGTGATTCTTCGTTAAACGAAACGATTTTTGCCATAGGGTTCCCAATACTTGCTCGTTACTCCATTAGCAAATTTAGCACTCTTGCTACGTGAGTGCTAATTCTGGTGCGGTTCGGTTATTACGGTAGAAGGCAGGAGGCAGGAGGGTAAGAGGTGGTGTGGATTCAGTGGGGAGGGCGGGTTTTGTTGTTCCGTTATCGGTGGGGAGGGCGGGTTTTGTTGTTCCGTTATCGGTGGGGAGGGCGGGTTTTGTTGTTCCGTTATCGGTGACTAGCTGAATTGATTCCCTAAACCCGCCCCTACAGATTCCCTAAACCCGCCCCTACAGATTCCCTAAACCCGCCCCTACAATTGTCCCTAAACCCGCCCCTACAGATTCCCTAAACCCGCCCCTACAATTGTCCCTAAACCCGCCCCTACAATTGTCCCTAAACCCGCCCCTACAATTAACTTATTACCTATTCATTTAACCATTGTAAAAGGTCAGATTCACTGATCTGATTAATCCCTAATTCTTGGGCTTTTTCTAATTTAGATCCGGCATCTTCACCAACCAATACATAATCCGTTTTAGAACTAACTGAACTGGTTACTTTCCCGCCAGCGTTTTGAATTAATTTTTTTGCATCATCTCGCTTCAGTGTGGGTAATGTTCCGGTAATCACAAAGGTTTTTCCCTGCAACGGTTGAGATTTTGCCTCCGCAGACGCTACTTTTGGTTCACCAGCCAGTTGCAAATTTGCTTCTCGCAGTCGATTAATTAAAGTCTGATTACTGGGAACTCGAAACCAATCATTAACCGATTGGGCAATTTCCGATCCAATTCCATAGACGCTTTCAATATCAGTAACACGGGCTGCGGCTAATTGGTCTACACTAGGAAACTGTTGCGCTAAAATTTGAGCATTCACAGTACCCACATAGCGAATCCCTAAACCATAGAGAACTCGTGACCAGGGTTGAGTATTGGATTGTTCAATCTGATTAATTAATTTCTGAGCGGATTTTTCACCCATCCGTTCTAAATTAGTTAATTGATCTAAAGTAAGTTGATAAAGATCAGCAACGGAATGGACTAAACCCGAATCGACTAGCTGATTCACCAGCTTTTCTCCTAACCCGTTGATATCCAATGCACCACGACTTGCCCAATGGTTGAGAGAACCTTTGACAATGGCGGGACAAGAGGCATTAATACAGCGCGTTACCGCCTCCCCTGGGGGACGCACGACGGGTTGATGGCACACCGGACAATCAGTAGGCATTTGTACGGGTTTAGCCTCCGGTGGACGCAATTCGGGAAGTACGCGCACGACTTCAGGGATAATTTCCCCAGCTTTGCGAACGATCACGGTATCACCGAGATGCAGATTTAACTCCTCGATGCGATCGCGGTTATGTAACGTCGCCCGTGAAACCGTTGTCCCGGCTAGCTGTACGGGTTTGAGTTCGGCGACTGGGGTTAAGGCACCCGTTCGTCCCACCTGAACTGTAACATTTTGCACCAGTGTGGGAGATTCTTCGGCGGGATACTTGAGTGCGATCGCCCATCGGGGAAATTTTTGGGTAAAACCTAACTGTTCTTGCAGCGAAAACGAATTCAGCTTCACTACCACCCCATCCGTCATGTAGGGTAAATCACGCCGTTGACTATCCCAATATTGATAATACTCCTCCACCTCTGCCAGAGACGCGCAACGTTTCCGATTTGGATTCACCCGGAATCCCAAATCCCGCAGGAATTCCAACGCCTCCCATTGAGACTTGAGAGTGGGTACGGTTTCCTGTTCCTCTGATCCGGGAAGATGTAAGGTATAGGCAAAGAAATCCAACTGTCTGCGATCGACAATTTTTGGATCTAATTGTCGCAACGTACCCGCCGCCGCATTCCGAGGATTCGCGAATAACGCTTCCCCAGCGGCTTCTCGTTCCCGATTAATCCCTTCAAACACATCCAAGGGCAAAAATGCCTCGCCTCGCACTTCTACAATTGGCGGCGGTGTTTCCGTACTTAACCGTAAAGGAATCGAGCGAATCGTGCGAATATTCTGGGTAATATCTTCCCCCGTGACACCATCGCCCCGTGTAACTCCCCGCACTAATACACCGTCTTTGTACGTGAGTGCGATCGCGGAACCATCGATCTTCAGTTCACAGACATATTCTACATTCTTGACATCTGGTGCATAACGTTGCCATCGTTCTTGCCACTTCGCCAACTCCTCTAAATTAAACGCATTCTCTAAACTATAAAGGGGGATATTATGGCGAACCGAGGAAAATTCTGATGCAGGTTTCTCGCCCACGCGCTGCGTCGGACTATCCGGCGTCACTAACTCCGGATACTGGCTTTCTAAATCTTGCAGTTCCCGATAGAGTTGGTCATAGACAGCATCCTCCATCATGGGATTATCGCGGACATAATAAGCATAACTCGCTTGTTGCAAAAGGTTTCGCAGTTCTTGAACCCGCTGTTTAACATTAGTCATTAGTCATTTGTCCTTCGTCATTCGTCATTTGTAATTCTATAAAATCTTTTTTCCCATACTTCCAATCCCTCTGCGTCCCTCTGCGCCAACCTCTGCGTCCCTCTGCGTTAAAAAATTATATCAACTTGCACGTTTACCTTCATGGATCAAAATCCAAAACTCATCCATTAATTTAACTTCTTTTAAATCAAATCAAACAGTTATACTGAGTAAGTAAGCGACTTATCTAATCATCAAGCAAAATACCGAATCTCTCAATGTGGCAATCATCCATCGAATCACTCAACGCGGGTCGGATTCAGAAGATTTCTCTGCTGTCTAATAATAACCCAATTCTCTACTCAGAAATCATCCAGCTATGGCAGCATAACCCGGATTTTCGGGCATTCTTCATTTCCCTACTCGCCGATGCTCCATTTTCCGCCTTTTTCTGGGAAACTCCGCCTATCACCGACGCGACAGTAAACCAGGTATTCGAGTTTGTTCTCGTCAATAGTCCATCCCTGGCAAATGTACAAGCTGATCCCAGTGATTTTGCTCGCCATTTTTCCGCCGCCGGAGAAAACAAGTCAATTGTGACATTTCCCAATCTGGGAAAGGATGCGTTGCTGGTTGTGCCTTGTCCCCAAGCTTCTATGTCTCCATACTGCCATCTGGCGGCGTTTATGCGTGACGCACCCGAACATCAGCAGCACGCCTTGTGGCAAAATGTGGGGTCAGCGTTAGAACAACGGCTGAATCCGCGTCCCACCTGGGTAAGCACCTCCGGGTTAGGGGTGTATTGGTTGCATATCCGGCTAGATTCACGCCCGAAATACTACACTTATCAGCCATACAAAGTTATTTAAACTTTACCCTGACATAAGACATGAAGACCAAAAGTATCTGTCACCTAACAGATAAGAACCTAAGAGTGATTGTGTAGGGGCGATTCGCTTATATCAATTAACAACACCAATCCACTGAATAGACTCGGGTCGCCCTTTAATAGTCTTGCGTTTAGTCTAAACTGAAATAATTACCGATATCTGATGCAGGGCGACCCGATAAAATTAATCGGTGGGCGGTGTTAATTTGGTGCGGCGGGTCGCCCCTACAAGGTGTCTTTTATGATGATTGATAACCCTTGCTTACCTGACTACTATGATTAAGCCCAAACATTGTGTCACACTATTCAAATATAAGTGCTAGACCAACCCTGAAATTGAGTAGATTCTCTGTTACCTGTGATTAAGACATGACTCAAACCAAAATTGATTTACCCCCTGCCTTTCCTGACCATACCCAACTCCCCGAATCTGATGGTACGTTTGTGAAAAATTTCCAAGAACATCCTCAAAGCCTAATTTTGACCGATTCCATTGGTTCAGTTTTGCAGCAACTCCATCCCGATGGTGACTACGCTATTGGGCAAGACTGCGGGATTTATTGGCGCGAAACCGAACCCCCAGAAAAAGGCGCAGAAGCGCCCGATTGGTTCTATGTTCCCAATGTTCCCCCATTACTGAATGGTGAAATCCGCCGTTCTTATGTTCTCTGGCGGGAATTGATGGCACCAATGATTGCCTTAGAATTTGCCAGTGGCAATGGAGACGAGGAACGAGATGCTACACCCTTATCGGTTTCCGCTGAAGGAGAAACCACTAAACCCGGTAAATTCTGGGTGTATGAACGGATTATTCGCATTCCCTACTATGGTATTTTTGAGGTCAAAACTAGAAAAATGGAGGTTTATAATTGGCTGAATTTTTCTTATCAAAAACTCCAACCGAATGAACGGGGTCACTATCCGATTACGCCCTTAGGAGTAGAACTGGGACTTTGGCACGGGACTTATCAAAATCAAACTCAATATTGGCTGCGTTGGTGGGATAGTGAAGGCAATCTTTTGTTAATTGGTGAAGAACGCGCCCAATTAGAACGTCAACGTGCTGAACAAGAACGTCAACGTGCTGAACAAGAACGCCAACGTGCTGAACAAGAACGCCAACGTGCTGAACAAGAACGTCAACGCGCCGAACAAGAACACCAACGCGCCGAACAAGCCGAGCAAAAATCGGCAAGATTGGCGGAACGATTAAGAGCCATGGGCATTGACCCGGATTCGGAAGAGTAGTGGCGTGGCACACCTTAAGTGATGGATTAGAATTGGTTCGTAGTGAGGGCTTCAGCCCTCTTCAGCTAAGCGTTATAGCACTCTTCGTGCTTACTACAAACAAAACCCTATTTTAGGTGTGTCACCCCAGTAGTGGCGTGGCACACCTAAATTGATAGATTAGAATTACGGAAAAGAAACCGTAGGGGCGCAAGGCTTGCGCCTTTCCCGATACCGCATCAGACGGGAAATTACGATAAAACTTTTTTGCTGTCGTGACGTACAGCGTTTTGGTGGGGGCGCTTCCGGTTGTAGAATAATAGGGGAAATTTCCCGCCCAACAGGTTGAGTCTTCAGAAAATACAGGAGGAATGAACCGCAGATGCAGGAACACCAGGGTCATCCGAGCATCCACTCTCAAGACTGGTCATGGTCGCTTTGGTTTCCTGTACCCCTGTATCCTTATGGCAAACGACGCACTATCCGTGTGGAAGTGGTGAAGGATAGGATTTGGACGTTTGACCAGATTCAGGGGATTCTCTATGTGGTTGTCCCGATTCGGATGACGGTGATTAAGCTGGATGCTGGAGGGCTGTTGGTTTATGCGCCTGTTGCACCTACCCCGGAATGTATCCGATTAGTTCAGGAATTGGTGGCAGAACATGGTGAGGTAAACTATATCATCCTGCCCACAGTTTCGGGGATTGAACATAAAGTGTTTGTCGGTCCTTTTGCCCGCAAGTTTCCCAACGCCCAGGTGTTTGTGACGCCGCACCAGTGGAGTTATCCGGTGAATTTGCCCCTGAGTTGGCTGGGGTTTCCCAGGAAACGGACTCATGTTTTACCCGCCGATAGTCGCCAAACGCCTTTTGCTGATGAATTTGATTATGCTGTATTGGGTCCGGTTAATTTGGGATTGGGACCCTTTGCTGAAGTGGGATTTTGGCACAAGCGATCGCGCACGCTTCTGGTGACGGATACTGTGGTTAGTGTACCCGAAAATCCGCCTGCGATCGCGCAACTTGATCCCTATCCGTTATTATTCCATGCCAGAGATCATGCCTTGGATATCGTTATCGATAATAAGATGACTCGCCGCAAGGGATGGCAACGTATCTGTCTGTTTGCATTTTTCTTCCGCCCCAGCACCTTGGACACAATACCCTTCACTCAGACGTTACGGGAAGCGAGAAAGGCACCGGATTGGTCAAAGCAAGCCTATTTTGGTTTATTTCCCTTCAAATGGAAACCCGGTTGGCAAAAATCCTTTGACGCTTTGCGGGGAAATGGACGTCCCTTTGTTGCGCCAATTCTGCAAACCTTGATTTTGAATCGCGCACCGAAAGAAACGCTGAACTGGGTGGATAAGGTAGCGAGTTGGGAGTTTGAACGGATTATTCCCTGTCATTTGGAGGGGGCAATTGCGGCAAATCCGGAACAGTTTTGCCAAGCGTTTGGGTTCCTAGAACCGGATTTAAAGGGGAGTAAAAATGGCGGGAATCCAGATAATTATCCCTTGCCCGATCATGATTTTGAACTGTTACGGCAAATCGAAGCAACGTTAAAGCGGCGGGGTATTTTACCGCCAGTGTAATTCCTCTAGAAATATGAACGGAATTGACCAGCTAAAGAAGAGTTCAGAGGGTTTACTCTGGATAAGCGAAGCCAATTACCCATTTGAGATTTTCACCTGGGACAATACAGACATTCTCACCTCAGCGCTGGTGTTAAAACGTGCTGGCTATCCACCGGATACACCCATTGAAGTCCAGACCCTTGATCAGTTTTTCGCCCCAGCTACCACAGAGGAGGATTGGCACAATGAAGCGGAAAAGGCACAGGTGAAGCAATACCAAGCCTTGGAACAAACGCTCTCAGATTGTCTCACCGATATTCAGGTTTACCGTTTAGGGAGTACCACAATTGATATCTACATCGCAGGTAAAACAGCAGAGGGGACGGTGGCAGGTCTTTCAACCAAAGTAGTAGAGACGTAGCTTACCCGTTGTCGAGTCGGCTCTCAATCTCATCCTGGATCGAATTAGGGACATTTGATAGAAAATCATAGCCCGTTACTGCTTCCACCCTGTCAACCGATACCCGATAGTCTCGCCAGTTCATTCCAGCAACTTTATCCGAATTGGGTATCATCACCGCAATCAGCCGAGTGTTGCTGGTTATTCCACGAACGCCTTGACCTGGACGATCTAGCACCGCAATCACTTTCCAGGTCTGCTGTGGCACTGTTATCTTACCCTGAAGTGTTCCCTTTGAGCCTACACCCCCGGCAATGATGTAGAGTTCCTTACCCTGATAGACCAACTCTCGTGAATACTCTTCCAGTTCCCGCCATACCTCCCGATTATTCTGTGGAGCTTGAGGCATGATGTTTGTCATTAAGAATGTAGCACTGTTATCGTCTGGAGTGTGAGTGCGATCGCCAGAGGGTATTATATGTCCCCGGTCATAGCCACTGCCTATGTAGTCATTTGGTCGCACCTGATACCATCCGGACAGCAGCGCGGTGTCAGGGCGAAAGTCGTTGCTTCGCTCAACACTGCCTAACCAGCTCTGATTTAACTGCCAGCTTACCCAATTGGAAATCCCTTGGCTGTTGTTATAGGACAGCGCATACTGCGGCTTTTCCATCAGGTAGTTGTTAGGATTATTCGGGTTGGAAGTCGCATTACTAGGATTGCCCAGAGTGAGGTGAACGTTAGGGGTCAGATCCTGCAATAGCAGAGCAACGAACCAACTGATCGCAAACAGGGTAATTAACAAGACTCCAACCCTAGTACCCCTGCTAATTCGCCCCCTGATTACTCGTCTAAAAAAGGATATAAGACTGTTAAAAATAGACTTCAGGTTGCTAAAAATTAATTCTAGAATATTGAAGCCAGATGTCTTTTGCTGGTTGGATTGACTCGTGGATTGGTGAGCAGACATCGACACCGTAGGGTTCGGCGCTGATGTTTGTCTGTCATTTCTAAATCGAGAACGGCTAACTGCCACAGATGTTCGCTTTGCTTTTTGAAACAAAAACGTCAACAGCTCGTCTTTGCCCAGGTCTATTCTGTCTCCCAAATGAAGCTGGTAGGGTGTGAATGGCGTCAGGGGTGAATGATTGAGAAACGTTCCATTCATGCTTCCCAAGTCTTCGATAAAGTAAGCATTTCCCTGAATCTGAATTTCAGTATGAGAGGAGGATGCAATCTCAGAGTTGGGCAGATTTGAAATATCAATATCAGGCGACCAATTAGGATTCGGTTTTCCGATACGAATTCTCGTCAACTTCTCTGGTATCTGAATCAGAGTGGAGGTCTGGATGTGAAACAGCCTGAGTGGTGTTGAGCTAGGGGTTTGCATTGTTTATATCACTATTTTTAAGTTAATTAAATTTGATAGGGAGTCTAAATAACTATGTAATTGCCGATATGTAGCCTTACTATTTATACGGATCATTCCTCATATTCTACCCAGCTATTCGGTGTTTCTGAGACAGCCACTTTAAGTTGTACGCCTTCAGGAATACGCTTTTTTGTTTCGTCATAAATGTATTGGGCAATCATTTCAGCGGTGGTTTCGTAATTATCCGGTAATATGTCATTCAAAATGCCGTGATCTAACCCGCCTTTGGTGACATCTTTTTTTGCCCAGCGTAGGCTTTTGAAATCAGCCACCATAACGGGATGGGGACAGTGTTCCGAGGCGTGAAGGGTTGAGGATGTTGCTTCTAATCGTACTGTATAGGTATGTCCATGCATCCGACCACAGGGTCCATCGTAGTCTCTGATGTAATGGGCGCTATCAAATGTAAATTCGGTTACCAGTTTCCATTTAGACATATTTTTTACCGTTGGTCATTCGTCTTATGTCATTCGTCTTATGTCATTCGTCTTATGTTACCAATTATTCACAATTGAGTCGGGGCAGGTTTAGTTACATCGGGGTGGGGTCAGAAAGGATAGTTGTGAAACCCGCCCCTAAATTCCGCCAAACTATTCTATCCGTCAACGCTGATTTGATATAATAACATGGGTTCGTCAATTCCTCTTAAGAGGCGATGTTCACTATGGTTGATGTGTAATTGTAAGTGATTTTTGACCGCTTCATACACTATCCAGGAAATACAAATTCCACCGGGTTTTGCCTGAGATTGTAAACGGGCGGCAATATTGACGCCATCTCCTTGTACATCGGTTCCATTGAAAAAAACATCAGCTAAGTGAATGCCAATTCGATGCTGTAATACCGCCTCATTTGGCAATCCTCTGGCGGCGAGTGAGAGGGTTTTTTGAATGGTTTGGGAACAGTCAACGGCTTTGACGGCGGAGACAAAGTACATGAGTAATCCATCGCCCATGGATTTGAGAACTTCTCCTTCAAATTGGTGGCATAATTTGGTCATTAGTTTGAGATCACGATGAATGGCGGCTAGGGTGGGTTGTTGGTTTTCATGCTGCTTTTGGGTGGAGTCTTTGATATCGGTAAAGACAATAGCGGCTAGGACATTATCTCCTAGAGAATGGGGAATAATTCTGCCTCGGTGTTCTTTGGTGTCTTGGCTTTGAGGCTTCTCTGGAGTTAGGCGATCGCGAAAATACTGGCGGTATAAATCATTACGAATACTCACCTGATTTCCTACCAGATAGACTAATCCCATACTATTGAGTTTAAACGCGATCGCACCTTTTAGCTGCACCGGGCGATCGGCTTCCAGGATTTGGGTGAGGGCGTCGGCTAAGTCGGGATGTTTCTCTAAATTCCAGCGATGTAAGCGCAAATGATCCGCATAGATTCCGGTTTCGGTGGGGGCGTCTTCTAGGAGTCGGTTTAAGGTAATATCCTGACGGGCAATTTTATACAAGGCTAATCGGATTAAATGGGGATGTCCACCAACCATTGCCATCAGTTGTTTGACATCATTCCAGGTGAAGTCTAATCCATAGCGCAGGGCTAAGTCTTCCACCTGATGGGCGTCAAATTCGGATAATTCAATCGGTAATCCGACATTAAAGGGGGATTGGTCGTTACTTAGGGGAATATAAACTTCTGTGCCATGGACAATAATTAGGCGAAAATTTTTCCAAATTTCATGTTGTTTTGCCTTTTCATGCCAAGCCCGAAGTAAGCCAAAAAAGTCATCGGCGACCTGTTCGTAATGAAAGATGCGGTCAACGGCATCGAGTCCTAATGCTAGGGGACTTCTCAGGGTAGGTAATAGATATTTTTCAAAATAATTGGTACAGTTTTTTTTACTGCCCAAAAACTTACTCCAACGGTTTTCTAACTGAATCGGTAGGTGTAAATCATCGGTAACAGTAGCACAAAACCATTGCAGGAATTGATTTAAATCCGCAAAGACTTCCCGTTCAGCTAACTCAAAGTTTAAGGCGACAGACTGACATCCTTGTCGTTCGGCGTGATACAGTAATCGTACCATTAGGGATGTTTTGCCCATTTGTCGCGGCGCTTTGATCCGAATCAAACTTCCCGGCTTACTAATTTCTTCATAGGCGCGAGATTCATCGGCTGGACGTTCGACATAGCAGGGTGAGGCTAAATCAAGTTGCCCTCCGGGTAGTTCCCAAATGGGAGAGGGGAAGGTGGTTTTACTGACTGGGGGAGGTGGTGGAGGAGTCAGAGTCTCGGAGTTCTCGGTATCTGCGTCTGGCAATCCTGCGAGGATTAAACGTAACGTTTTAATCGTGACTCGTTTTCCGGTGACTTCAGACAACTGTTTCCATAACTTCGGCGCTAAATCGCGCTGGACAGTATTTTGGCTATAGCCCATGACTTGAATTGTTTTGAGTTTTTTGCCTGCTAAGGCTTGACTCAGGATAGTCTTTTGGGCGTCGTTAAGTACGTTTCCTGTCTTCTGGGCAATCCAATACTCGGCTAATTCGATCAGTCTTATGACCTCTGCATCTGCCATCTGGCATTCCAATTCATACCTCTGATGACCACGCTAGCATAAAACTGAACTTTCTGAATTTTTTGAATAATCAGAAGGTTCCCTTCAGTGAAAGTTCTGACTTTCCTGAATAAAATCGCTGCATAAGAAAGCGAATCAATTTATGCTGATTTTTTTATCCTTAAAGGATAAACTGTGGCGTTACTGTCTTACAAGTGTAATATTAAACATACAGTGAAAACAGGAGGATCGAGGGCAGAGGGCAGACGGTGATTAATCAAGACTGTGATTCTACAGTTATACTCGATACAAAATAGAGACGAATGCGAGAGTCATGCTGGATTGGTTCGCGGCTTGGGGTGTCTATTCCGTTACTGGCTTTGTGTTTCGGGATGTGTTGATGCCTCTGGCGAAGGGAACGCTGGAAGATTACACGAAAGATTTTCTTAAGGATTGTATTCGGGATTTTTCCGGGCGTTTTGAGGACAATACGCTAAACACGGTTGTCGGGAAAGCCTTGAAAGAGTTTCTGGAGTTGGTACAGCAGGAGTTAGAAGATGCTGAGGTGTCACAGGTGGAGGTGGAAGAGTATTCTCCGGCGTTAACCAAGTTTATCCACAATTCCTCGGTGAAGGGGATTTTGGGGAGTGGGTTTCAGGATGAGTGTTCGAGTTTGGATACGCAGGGGTTGGGGAATCTATGGTATCAGCTTAACCTGCGATCGCTCCCTGAAGACTTTGATTGGGAACAGGTGGGGAAGCGGTATCTCAGAAAAGTCAAGGCGTTAATCCGGGAATCGCCTGAGTTGCGGGAGATTCTGGATTCGCAGAAGTTGGAGGCGATCGCACGCTATACTCAGGAGTCTGCGGGGATTATACCAGAGTTCGATTTGCGCCGCTATCAGGAGGGGTTACGGGAAGCGTATGGGAATCTGCGCTTAGATAGTTTGGATACGACGGGCTGTGCCTATAATGCCTTGAAGTTATGGCGAATATTTATAGCACAAAACGTGCGAAAAGTCCATGAAGTTTTGCCGCAAGTGTATGAATTGCCCAAGGAACATCAGCAGCGATCGCGGGAAAAGGATCAGTTAGATTCAGAGTTTCAGTTCGGGGAATTAGACCGCTATCAACGGGTCTATTCAGAAGCGCCGATACAGTCGGTTTTGGATGTTATTAATGATAAACAAAATTATCCCTATCTGGTGATTTTAGGTGATCCGGGTTCGGGGAAGTCTACGTTATTACAGTATTTGGCATTAATCTATGCCCAATCGCCGCTACAGAATGCCATTTCCCTAGCGATTCCCATCTTAATTGAATTACGCACCTATATGCGGAATCGGGATTTAGGACAATGCCAGAATTTCTTAGAGTTTTTGCATCAAAGTAGTGGGGCGATTTGTCATCTGAATCAGCATCAACTCCAGGAACAGTTAAAGGCGGGGAATGTTTTGATGCTGTTTGATGGCTTGGATGAGGTATTTGATCCGGGGAAACGGGAGGATGTGATTACGGATATTCATCGCTTCACTAATGAGTATCCAGATGTGCAGGTGATTGTCACCTCTCGCGTGATTGGCTATAAGCCGCAGCGATTACGGGATGGGGAGTTTCACCATTTCCTGTTGCAAGAGTTGGATGAGAAACAGATTCAGGATTTTATCTATCGTTGGCATGAATTAACCTTTACCGATGAGGTGGATAAGACTTGGAAGCGGGAACGATTACAACGGGCAATTGACACGTCAAAAGCAGTTCGGGAATTAGCCGGAAATCCGCTATTGCTGACGATGATGGCAATTTTAAATCGGAATCAGGAGTTACCTAGAGATAGACCTGAATTGTATCATCAAGCGTCGCGAGTTTTACTGCATCAATGGGATGTGGAACGGGCGTTAATTGAGGATTCCCGCCTTGATCCGAAGACGATTGATTATAAGGATAAGCAGGCGATGTTGCGCCGGGTGGCGTATTTTATGCAAGCTACGGATCAGGGATTGGCGGGGAATTTGATTCGGAGGGAAGATTTAGAACAGATTTTAACCGAGTATTTGAGAACGATAGATGTGAATCAGGCGCGGTTAGTGGCGCGGGTACTAATTCGTCAATTACGCGAACGTAATTTTATTCTCTGTTATTTGGGGGCGGATTATTATGGGTTTGTGCATCGGACGTTTTTGGAATATTTCTGTGCCGGGGAGTTTATTTGGCAGTTTAAGGAGACGCAGCGGTTATCACTGGAGGGGTTGAAAACAGAGGTTTTTGGCAAGCATTGGCGGGATGAGTCTTGGCATGAGGTTTTGCGGTTGATTGTGGGGATGATTGAGGAGTCAAGGTTTGCGGGGGAGATTATTGAGTATTTGATGAATCAGGAGGGGGAAGATGAGAAGTTTATGAATGTTTTCTTGGCGGCGCAGTGTTTGGAGGAGGTGAAGAATCGTCGCGAGATTGAGGCGACTGACAAAAGACTAATGGACTGTCTAAAAAAACTACAGGATTATGTGAAAATTGAGTATTCCTATAGGAGAAACATAATATCTTGGGAAGTTTCTGGAAAGGCAGTTACTGCAATAGCCATAACTTGGAAACAAGATCCAGATACTTTACCCCTGCTCAAACAACTGATTCAATCTGATGATAATGGGGGTGTCCAATGTGCGGCGATACGGGAATTAGCCAGAGGATGGAAGGATGAACCGTGGTTATTTGAATTATTGTACAATTGCGCTATCAATGACCCCTTTAAACGTGAGAACGACTGGGAAGACAATCCTCGGCAAATTGCACTTGAGAGAATCATCAAGTTGTATCCTAACCATCCCAAAACGCTAACTTTATTGCACGATAGGGCAGAAAATGATACCGATGAGAAGGTGCGGAAGTTCGCCCAGAAGAAGTTAAAGCAGTTCACACAAAATCATTAAACGGGTGCGTCGCTAAAGCGACGACTACAAACATTGGAATAGGTTTATTTCCTTGCACCTGTTCGATTAACCTGAATTGGGTTTAAACAAAGGGCGACCCGATAAAATTGATAGGATGGGGGTTGTTGATTTATGCAGCGGGTCGCCCCTACAATAGGTTATATTATTTCGGGTAAAATATTCTTAATAAAAATGATTTTAACCTTTATTTTTATAGCCTGTTTATTCTAGAAAATAATCAGAATATAATATAAATTTATTCGTCATCGATCATTTGTAGGGGCGGGTTTAGGGATTAACATTGAATGCCTCACCAATCAATGAACAACAAAACCCGCCCTCCCCACTAAAAATGATTGAAACCTTTATTTTTATAGCCTTGTAATTCTAGAAAATCATCAGAACATGATATCGATTTATTCGCCATCAATCATTTGTAGGGGCGGGTTTAGGGATTAACATTGAATGCCTCATCAATCAATGAACAACAAAACCCGCCCTCCCCACTGTTATTGATTTATGCAGCGGGTCGCCCCTACAATAGATTATATTATTTTGGGTAAAATATTATTAATAAAAATGATTTTAACCTTTATTTTTATAGGCTTGTAATTCTAGAAAATCATCAGGACATGATATAAATTTATTCGTCATCAATCATTTGTAGGGGCGGGTTTAGGGATTAAATTGAATGCGTCACCAATCAATGAACAACAAAACCCGCCCTCCCTACCGATAAATGAACAACGAAACCTGTCCGGGTTCAGGATAGGACAACCCACCCCAATTTGGTAAAGGGCGACCCGATAAAATTGAGAGGATGGGTGTTGTTGATTTATGCAGCGGGTCGCCCCTACAATAGGTTATATTATTTCGGGTAAAATATTCTTAATAAAAATGATTGAAACCTTTATTTTTATAGGTTTGTAATTCTAGAAAATCATCAGGACATGATATAAATTTATTCGCCATCAATCATTTGTAGGGGCGGGTTTAGGGATTAAATTGAATGCGTCACCAATCAATGAACAACTTGCACCCGCCCTCCCTACCGATAAATGAACAACGAAACCTGTCCGGGTTCAGGATAGGACAACCCAACCTAATTTGGTAAAGGGCGACCCGATAAAATTGAGAGGATGAGTATTGTTGATTTATGCAGCGGGTCGCCCCTACAATAGGTTATATTATTTCAGGTTAAATATTATTAATAAAAATGATTGAAACCTTTATTTTTATAGGTTTGTAATTCTAGAAAATCATCAGGACATGATATAAATTTATTCGTCATCAATCATTTGTAGGGGCGGGTTTAGGGATTAAATTGAATGCGTCACCAATCAATGAACAACAAAACCCGCCCTCCCTACCGATAAATGAACAACGAAACCTGTCCGGGTTCAGGATAGGACAACCCAACCTAATTTGGTAAAGGGCGACCCGATAAAATTGAGAGGATGGGTGTTGTTGATTTATGCAGCAATTCGCCCCTACAATAGGTTATATGATTTCGGGTAAAATATTCTTAATAAAAATGATTTAAACATTTATTTTTATAGGCTTGTAATTCTAGAAAATCATCAGGACATGATATAAATTTATTCGTCATCAATCATTTGTAGGGGCGGGTTTAGAGATTAAATTGAATGCGTCACCAATCAATGAACAACAAAACCCGCCCTCCCCACTGTTATGCATTTGAATTAGGTATTAGTAGCGAGCAAGATGCTCGCACTACAAGGATTGCGCCATTATTGACATTACGGTTTAAATGCCGAACAGCTTAGGACAACTCAACCTAATTTGGTAAAGGGCGACCCGATAAAATTGAAAGGATGAGTATTGTTGATTTATGCAGCGGGTCGCCCCTACAATAGGTTATATTATTTCGGGTAAAATATTATTAATAAAAATGATTGAAACCTTTATTTTTATAGCCTGTTTATTCTAGAAAATAATCAGAATATAATATTAATTTATTCGTCATCGATCATTTGTAGGGGCGGGTTTAGGGATTAACATTGAATGCCTCACCAATCAATGAACAACAAAACCCGCCCTCCCTACCGATAAATGAACAACGAAACCTGTCCTGATTCAGGATAGGACAACCCAACCTAATTTGGTAAAGGGCGACCCGATAAAATTGAGAGGATGGGTATTGTTGATTTAGGCAGCGGGTCGCCCCTACAATAGGTTATATTATTTCGGGTAAAATATTATTAATAACAATGATTGAAACCTTTATTTTTATAGGTTTGTAATTCTAGAAAATCATCAGGACATGATATAAATTTATTCGTCATCAATCATTTGTAGGGGCGGGTTTAGGGATTAACATTGAATGCCTCATCAATCAATGAACAACAAAACCCGCCCTCCCCACCGATAAATGAACAATAAAACCTGTCCGGGTTCAAGATAAGACAACCCAACCTAATTTGGTAAAGGGCGACCCGATAAAATTGAAAGGATGGGTATTGTTGATTTATGCAGCGGGTCGCCCCTACAATAGGTTATATTATTTCGGGTAAAATATTCTTAATAAAAATGATTGAAACCTTTATTTTTATAGCCTGTTTATTCTAGAAAATAATCAGAATATAATATTAATTTATTCGTCATCGATCATTTGTAGGGGCGGGTTTAGGGATTAACATTGAATGCCTCACCAATAAATGCACAACTTGCACCCGCCCTCCCTACCGATAAATGAACAACAAAACCTGTCCGGGTTCAGGATAGGACAACCCAACCTAATTTGGTAAAGGGCGACCCGATAAAATTGAGAGGATGGGTGTTGTTGATTTATGCAGCGGGTCGCCCCTACAATAGGTTATATTATTTCGGGTAAAATATTCTTGCTAAAAATGATTGAAACCTTTATTTTTATAGCCTTGTAATTCTAGAAAATCATCAGAACATGATATCGATTTATTCGTCATCAATCATTTGTAGGGGCGGGTTTAGGGATTAACATTGAATGCCTCACCAATCAATGAACAACAAAACCCGCCCTCCCTACCGATAAATGAACAACGAAACCTGTCCGGGTTCAGGATAGGACAACCCAACCTAATTTGGTAAAGGGCGACCCGATAAAATTGAGAGGATGGGTATTGTTGATTTAGGCAGCGGGTCGCCCCTACAATAGGTTATATTATTTCGGGTAAAATATTCTTGCTAAAAATGATTGAAACCTTTATTTTTATAGCCTTGTAATTCTAGAAAATCATCAGAACATGATATCGATTTATTCGTCATCAATCATTTGTAGGGGCGGGTTTAGGGATTAACATTGAATGCCTCATCAATCAATGAACAACAAAACCCGCCCTCCCCACCGATAAATGAACTGTTATGCATTTGAATTAGGTATTAGTAGCGAGCAAGATGCTCGCACTACAAGGATTGCGCCATTATTGACATTACGGTTTAAATGCCGAACAGCTTAGGACAACTCAACCTAATTTGGTAAAGGGCGACCCGATAAAATTGAAAGGATGAGTATTGTTGATTTATGCAGCGGGTCGCCCCTACAATAGGTTATATTATTTCAGGTTAAATATTATTAATAAAAATGATTGAAACCTTTATTTTTATAGGTTTGTAATTCTAGAAAATCATCAGGACATGATATAAATTTATTCGCCATCAATCATTTGTAGGGGCGGGTTTAGAGATTAAATTGAATGCGTCACCAATAAATGCACAACTTGCACCCGCCCTCCCCACCGATAAATGAACAATAAAACCTGTCCGGATTCAGGATAGGACAACCCAACCTAATTTGGTAAAGGGCGACCCGATAAAATTGAAAGGATGGGTATTGTTGATTTATGCAGCGGGTCGCCCCTACAATAGGTTATATTATTTCGGGTAAAATATTATTAATAAAAATGATTGAAACCTTTATTTTTATAGGTTTGTGATTCTAGGCAAGCATCAGGACATGATATAAATTTATTCGCCATCAATCATTTGTAGGGGCGGGTTTAGGGATTAAATTGAATGCCTCACCAATCAATGAACAACAAAACCCGCCCTCCCTACCGATAAATGAACAATAAAACCTGTCCGGATTCAGGATAAGACAACCCAACCTAATTTAGTAAAGGGCGACCCGATAAAATTGAGAGGATGAGTATTGTTGATTTAGGCAGCAATTCGCCCCTACAATAGGTTATATTATTTCTGATAAAATATTATTAATAAAAATAATTTTAACCTTTATTTTTATAGCCTTGTAATTATAGAAAATCATCAGAACATGATATCGATTTATTCGTCATCAATCATTTGTAGGGGCGGGTTTAGGGATTAACATTGAATGCCTCACCAATCAATGAACAACTTGCACCCGCCCTCCCCACCGATAAATGAACAACAAAATCTGTCCGGGTTCAGGATAGGACAACCCAACCTAATTTGGTAAAGGGCGACCCGATAAAATTGAAAGGATGAGTATTGTTGATTTATGCAGCAGGTCGCCCCTACAATAGGTTATATTATTTCGGGTAAAATATTCTTGCTAAAAATGATTGAAACCTTTATTTTTATAGCCTTGTAATTCTAGAAAATCATCAGGACATGATATAAATTTATTCGCCATCAATCATTTGTAGGGGCGGGTTTAGGGATTAAATTGAAAGTGTCACCAATAAATGCACAACTTGCACCCGCCCTCCCCACCGATAAATTAACTATTGATATCCCGCCGCCTGTAGCGCAAATAACCGCGCATAACGTCCACCAAGTTCCACTAATTCCTCATGAGTTCCCTGTTCAATGATTTCTCCCCCCGCCATCACCACAATTTTATCTGCCATTCGTACTGTGGAGAAGCGATGAGAAATCAACACCACCATTTGATTCTGGGTAATCGTGCGGAAATGGTCAAAGACTCGTACCTCCGCTTCTGCATCCATAGCGGCTGTGGGTTCATCTAAGACTAAAATATCTGCACCTGTTCGCATAAAAGCACGAGATAGGGCTATTTTCTGCCATTGACCTCCAGAGAGTTCCTGTCCCCCCTTAAACCATCGCCCTAACTGGGTGCTAAATCCGTCTGGCATTGACTCAATAAACGACTTCGCCATGCCTTTCTCTGCTGCATTTTCCCAGCGAGTTTTATCTTGCAAATAGTCTACATCCCCGACGCCAACATTCTCGCCTACGGTAAATTGATAGCGGACAAAGTTCTGGAATATTACCCCAATCCGACGGCGTAGGGTATCAAGTTTCCATTCCTGTAAATCTACCCCATCTAACAAAATGCGCCCCGAATCCGGCGTATAGAGACGAGTTAATAGTTTAATCAACGTTGTCTTTCCTGACCCATTTTCGCCGACAATTGCTAACTTTTCTCCCGGTTTCAGGTGTAATTCAATCCCTTTTAGTGCCGGGGTTTGACTTCCAGGATAGGTAAAAAATACAGTCTCAAACCGAATCCCATCCCCCGGTTTTATTCCCTGAGTTGCTGTTCCCTGAGATTGGGGAACCTCTTGTTCCAGAAATTCGTAGAGGTTGGAAATATAGAGGTTATCTTCATACATACCGCCAACAGAGGTGAGTATGGCGGAAAAGGTAGATTGTCCTTGGCGAAATACGGTTAAATACATGGTCATATCGCCCAAGGAAATCCGACCAAAGATGGTTTCGATAACAATCCACGCATACGCCCCATAAAATGTCAGCGTACTCAGCAACCCTAACAAGTAACCCCAAAATCCTCGACGAACGGTCAAATCTCTATCTTCCCGGTAAAGGCGTCTGAAGGTGTCGCTGTAGCGTTGTAGCATGGTTGCGCCAAGCTGGTATAGCTGAATTTCCTTGGCGTAATCTTCTCTGGCAATTAAGGTTTCCAAGTAATGCTGCTGGCGGGTTTCTGGGGAACGCCACCGGAATAAGCGAAAGGCGACACCAGCAAAGCGCGTTTCGGCGATAAAGGGAGGAATGGCGGCGATGATTAATATCGCTACCGCCCAGGTTGAGAATTGCAGCAGTAATCCGCCAAAGGTGAGTAACGACAGACTATCCCGAACCAGTCCAAACGTTCGCGTCACTAGCGCCAGAGGACGACTGGAGGCTTCTCGCCGCGCCTGAGTCATTTTGTCGTAAAATTCGGAGTCCTCGAAGTGGGGTAAGTCTAAGGTTAAGGCTTTTTCTAGAATTAACACATTGACCCGTTGCGCTAATAATACCCGCAATAGCGACTGGCAAACCGTTTGACCGCGCTGACTTCCTGCCAGTATCATAACCGCGATCGCTTCTAATCCGACATAGCCTAACGCTAGCCACCGATGGGCGGCTAACCCTGACTGAGACGCCAATACCACGGTATCTACAATCAACTTGCCCAAGTATGCGATCGCAGCAGGTAATAATCCCGCGATAACGGTTAAAATTGCTAGCACCAGCGTTAGTCTGTGACTGGTTGTCCACACTAACTTCAAGGCGCGTCCACTATAGCGGAATACTGAAAGCGATTGACGAATATTCCGGATTAGAAATCTCAGCGAGTAGCGTTTCTTGCGTCGGTTCATTGTTTCTGGTAGACATTTTGCCAGCACTACTACGCAGTGTAGATCCTGATCCATTGTAGGGGCGGGTTTAGCCACTAACTTAACTTGTCACCGATAAATGAACAACACAATTCCCCCTATCTGCCAATAAATAAGCAACAAAACCCTCCCTGATTCGTAATTATAAATCGGTGTTATCGGCAATAAATATAGACATAAAAGAATTATCGTTTACTGATAAAAGTTAATATGATTAGCGATTACCTTTAAAAGTTCATCGGTTGTAAAAGGTTTTGCAAGATAACCATTTGCCCCACACTGCTGCCCTCGGTTCCTAACAACTTGGCTTTTTTCTGCTGAAATAAAGATAAAGGGTATAGTCCTAGTCTTGGAATCTTGACGTAAAGCTTTGAGAACTTCATACCCATCTAACTTTGGCATCCGAATATCGCACAAAATCAAATCAGGGACTAACTCTTTGGCTAAGAGTAAGCCCCTGCGAGAATCCCCAGTACCAATTGCCTGATACCCTTTTTCCTGTAAGACATTAAGGATAATGTCCCGCAAAATTTCTTCATCTTCAATGACTAAAATTGCAGCATTGTGTGTCACAGTTTTTCTCAAACGACCGTCTTATACAAAATCTATTAGGTTTTGGGGGGGTTAGCTTGACCAATGCCCAAGGATTCCTTACTATATTTCAACTGCTTCCACAATGACTGTACTTGCTCATAGGCTCGTTCAGAGGAAATCTTACCGCCAGTTTCTAGGGCAGAAATATAGGACACTTTCTGGGCAAACTCTTGCAAGTTGGCATTAAAGGCTAGATCCTCTGGGGTAAACTTGCCGTAATAGCGGCATCTAGGGTAAAGAAAGTTTTGTTTACTGACCTGTGCGGAATCGGATGATGTGGACTGTGCCATATCTTAGCCTCCTGTCTCATAATCTCTTACTTTCCATTATATTAACAAACACTTAACCTTGCCTTAACTATAAGTTAACTAAATGTTATATAATGATTCGATTTGAGTTATGAACATAGGAATGAGGAAAGGAAATAGGGAATAGGCAATAGGGAATAGGCAATAGGGAATAGAGAACAGGGAACAAATTATGTAGCTTGCTTCTCGCTTCCTTGAGTATGAAAAATGACGAAAGACGAATCACCTATGAACATTAGAATCATAACGTTCAATATCCGTTACGATAAGCCAGATCCCGATAACCAGGATTGGAGGATTCGGCGTGATGCGATCGCGGCGCTGATTCAGGAGTATCATCCAGATATCATTGGCACCCAAGAAGGCAAAGCCCACCAGCTACTTGACTTACATCGCCGTTTACCGAATTATCAAAGTATTGGGGGCGATCGCACGGGAACAGGGACAGGAGAACATTGTGCGATTTTCTATAACCAAGACCGTCTTAAATGCCTGGATAATGGCGATTTTTACTTAAGCGATACGCCTGATATTGCTGGAAGTATCAGTCCTGAGTGGGGAAATCCTGCACCGCGAATGGCAACCTGGGCAGTCTTTAGTGTAGCGCAGGTGTCTAAAACAATCACCTGTTTTAATACCCATCTGGATTATACCAGTGCCAAAGCACGGGAACTGGGGGCAAGACTAATCCGCGATCGCATGATTCACTGCCATCCTGACAATACCTATCTTTTCCTAACCGGTGATTTTAATGCTGAACCCGGTAGCTTGCCACGGGAAATCTTATCTGATTCATCAACGAATTCTATGATTCTCCATGACGCTTTGGCGGGTGTTGAATTGGAAAAACAGCAGAGTATTCATGGGTTTACAGGTGAGGCGTTTGCGGCTGTTGATACGATTTATTACGATAGTCGCCTGAGACAAGAAACTGTGACGGTTGATAATAGGAAATGGCAAGGGATTTTTCCCTCTGATCATTTCCCAGTTATTGCTAATTTTGTTAATGATTAGGTACACTATGAATCACTTCAAGTCTTTTTTACCTAAGCGGTTGAGTAGAGGGCGACCCGATCCAATTGAGTGGAATGGAATTTTTGATTAATGCCAGCAGGTCGCCCCTACAGGGTAATTTCGCGATCGCAGGAGGCTCAATTCCCTAAGACGCCCCGACTAATCCACTATGACGCAGTAACGGTTCCGTACTCGGTTCCCGTCCCCGGAATTGCTTGAATACCTCCATCGGTGGCACACCACCGCCTAATGCCAGTACCGTATCCCGATACCGCTTTCCTGTATCCGCCACGGCGGTTTCATTCTCTAAACCAACCTCCTCAAAGGCAGCAAAAGCATCGGCACTCAAGACTTCTGCCCATTTATAACTGTAATACCCAGCCGCATAGCCGCCCGCAAAGATATGGGAAAAGGCACAGAGGAAGGAATCTTCCGGTAAGGGTTGTAACACGGTGGTGGTTTTAGCAATCCGGTGACGGACATCACTGGCACTTTCCTCCCCACCGGGCTGATAACGGTGGTGCAGTTCGATATCCACTAAACTAAAGTGCAATTGCCGTAACATGGCACTACCACTCATGTAAGTCCGGGCTGCCAAGAGTTTCTGATAATAATGTTCTGGCAGGGATTCTCCCGTTTCGTAGTGCTTCGCCATGCCCATCAGCGTGGGGCGATCGTAACACCAGTTTTCCATAAACTGGCTGGGCAATTCCACCGCATCCCATTCCACATTATTAATTCCGGCTGCCCCAGCATAATCCACTCTGGTGAGCATGTGTTGCAACCCGTGACCAAACTCGTGGAATAGGGTTTCGACTTCACCAAAGGTCATTAAACTGGGTTTACCATCAATCGGTGGCGTTTGGTTGCAAACTAAATAGGCAACGGGTAGGCGCGTCGTCATTGTCCCGGCTTCCGTGAGTTTGGCACGCCCCACACAATCATCCATCCAAGCGCCCCCACGCTTCTCAGCGGGACGACTGTAGGGATCTAAATAGAAGAATGCGATCGCACTTCCTGTTTCATCGGTAACTTGGAAATAGCGGACATCTTCATGCCAGACGGGGGCTTGTCCATCCGCAGGCGTAATTGTTACCCCAAACAGTCGCTTGATTAAGCCAAACAAGCCATCCAGCACTTGAGGTAACGGAAAATAAGGACGCAATTCTTCAGCACTGAAGGCAAACTTTTCTTCCCGTTGACGTTCTGACCAAAAACTGATGTCCCAGTGTTTCAACTCATTGGCTTCGGGGACACCTTTAGCCGATGCAAATTCTTTCAACGCCTCTAAATCCTTAACCGCCGCATCGTAGCTCGCACCACGCAGTTCTTCCAGTAATCCCTCCACCGCCTCAACATTCGGTGCCATTTTGCTAGCAAGGCTTAATTCAGCATAACTGCTAAACCCTAGCAGCTTGGATTTTTCTTGACGCAGTTCTAAAATCCGTTCAATCAGGGGACTGTTATCCAACTCCCCAGAGGAGGCGCGGCTGACAAAAGCCTTATAGAGTTTCTCCCGCAAATCCCGACGGGTACTGTGTTGCATGAAGGGGATGTAACTGGGATAGTCCAGCGTGATCCGCCAGGGACCTGCTTCCGGAGTCGCCTTTTCTTCCCCAGCAGCGCGGGCGGCTTGAGCGGCTAAACTCTTTAAGCTAGGAGGTAAACCCTCTACCTCTTCTGGACTGGTTAGGGTCATGCTAAATGCCTTGGTTGCATCTAGGACATGGTTGGAGAACTTTGTCGATAGTTCCGCCAACTCCATCTGAATTTGATTGAAGCGCGATCGCACTTCTCCTTCAAGTCCCACACCCGACAGTTCAGCATCTCGAATGGCGGCTTCTACGATACGTTTTTGGGCTGGCTCTAAGCTACGCCATTCATCCCCATCCTGCAAGGCTTTAAAGGCTTTGTATAAGGGTTGACTTTGGTTGAGTGTGTTGATGAATTGAACGACTTTGGGTTGAACCGTTTCGTAAGCCTCACGCAGTTCGGGACTATTTTTCACCCCCATCAAATGACTCACGATGCTCCAACTCCACCTGAGGCGTTCTGTCAATGTTTCTAGGGGTTCGACTAAACCGTCCCAGGTTGGTGTTACCCCCTCCTCTAGGGCGGCTAATTCCTGCTCGAGTTCAGCTAATAGCTGCGTCATCGCAGGCACAATATGGTTTGGCTCAATTTGGTCAAAAGGGGGTAGTCCCGTGCCACGGCGTAATGGATTCTCAGTCATAGTTGGATTGGCAATCATGAGTCGTATCGGGTTACAAAATCAGACTTAAACAGCATGTAGTGGTGATGCAAGGCAAGCCGCTATTGCCGCTTGCCTTGTATCAAACTAACGCCTGAAGCTTCCCTGGGGAAGCGGTGAGGCGCGAAAATTAAATAATTAGCAAGAATATTTTTTGACGTCAGTGATCCTTATCATCGTGAAGATTAATTTGAGTGGTAGAAGGCAAGGATTGAGTTTATGCGTGACCCAGCTAAAATAGAGCTTTGCAGTAAGCACTTTAGTGTTATAACGCATAGCTGGAGAGGGCTAAGGTTCCCTCACTACAAGCTTCCCTTAAATGCGTGGCAACTGAGCCGGGGCGGATTTAGCTAAATCTGGGTGAAGTCAGAAACGATAGTTGTGAAACCCGCCCCTACACACGCATCAGTACCCTAGTGCAAGAAGGCAGAAATAACTGAACAGCTAATATCTCCCCCAGCTCCCTCTGCTCCCCCAGCTCCCTCTGCTCCCCCAGCTCCCCCAGCTCCCCCAGCTCCCCCAGCTCCCTCTGCTCCCCCAGCTCCCCCAGCTCCCCCAGCTCCCCCTCAACACAAGACTTATTCAGCCAACCCTACTGACGCTGGAATACTGATGAGAAACGTTCTTTAACTTGGCTGACAGTGGATTGAATCAAATTCCCTGGTGTTGCTTGGGGACGAGTTGCCACAACGATAGGTTCGTCTTTAAACTCTTTGAGTCGATAACCATATTCCAACTCGCTTTGGCGCTTCCGCAGTTTGGGGAATAGCCGAAATATTCCTTTGAGTAACTCCTCTTCTTGCTGAAATAACGCCTGGTTGATTTGACTGCTGCGATTCACTGCCATTGAGCCAGCCGGTAACCAGTTTTTCTCTCCCTTAATCCGGACATAGATATTGAATTCCGGTAATCCCGACTTTTGCATTTCATCATACTTGCGGGAAGCGGCTGCCCGTTTGACTTTGTTTTTCTTGGCTTTCTGCTGTTTGGGTTGGACTTTGCCAAAGCCGAGTTGGGTGGTCATATTAAGTTCCTCTGATCGCGTCTTAACAAAAGTTTACATCATTCTCAGGAAACTTGTGCTGCCAACGTTTGCTGATGAGTCTGAAATACAGACACCGCATATAGCACTACGCATTGAGGTTAGGACAATAAAATTGGGTGAAAAGGCAATAGGCAATAGAGAAAAGTCCTAACGTATTCCTTCTCTTCGACTGCCTTATCGGTTGCAGCAGGAGCGGCATCTTCAGTCGCTGCATTATCAGGGAATTTTGGTGAAAAATTTAGTATTTTCTCAAAGAATTACAAAAATTGTGGCGATTATGCCTCAAAATATATCTTTTTGTGCTAAATTGTGCCAATTTAACGTCTGAAGAATCAAACTTAGCCTGCTTTTGCCAACCAACAGGATACACTCAGATTTTTTCTTCCTGTAGACTCAGACACTGGGAAAGTGATCCAGAATACATCAAAATGAAAATAAACCCATCTAAGTTGCATGAGCGAGAATGAACCGTTGGCAGTTTACTGAAGCCTTTGAGGGATTGACACCACGACGCAGGCAAGTGCTGAAATTGCTCTTGGCTGGCGTTTCGGATCAGGATATCGCTCAATCGTTACATATTGAAACATCAACGGTAAGAAAACACGTTGAGAATATCTGTTCAGCTTTTAGGCTGAGAAATGAGTTTCCTGATGAACGGCGTTCTAAACGAGGAGAGTTAATTGCGCTGTTCGCTAAATATCAACCTGAACTTGTAACCCGGCAAACCTTGAGTGTAACTCACCAAAAGTTATCTGAAGTTGTAGATGATAATAATCACAAGATAGTGAAACGCGAAGATACAGAAATTCGCGTGACGAGTGAAGTGAGATTAACGGTTAAGGATGTGTCCGATTCTCCACTTAACAACCGCGATATCTTTATCCTGATTGATCAGAGTGGTTCTATGGTGAGAAAGGATGAAGATACCGGAAAGCAAACTCGTTACGAGTATCTAGCGGAAGTTGTTGAAGGACATATTGCCGCCATTCTGTCAGTTGGTTCTGAATCCGGGAATAAAGCGGATGAAAAAATTGCCATGAAGCAGAGCTATCCGGCTGACAATCGGGTCTCTGTTTACTTCTTCAGTAGGGAAAGGGTCAAACCCAAACCTATTTTGATTAACGATGCCTCTCAAGTTTGGAAGCTGTTCGTCAACAATAAACCCAAAACCAAAACCTTTGTTGTTCCGACTTTAAACCATTGTGTTAATACTTGGTTAACTGAAGGCAAACCTAATGATAAAGGAGCCTTTTTTATTATTTATACTGATGGTCAATTTGATGACGAAGAGCAATTTATTCAATGTATTACTTCAGTCTGTAGCAAAATTGAAAATCATAAAGATATCAAGTTTTTTGTTTTGGGATTAGGTAAAGATATTGATATTGAACATTTCCTGGCGCTAGACTTCAATGTCAATCAGACGATGAAATTTAATATTTTTGTTTTTGATTTGGTCAATGAAGTCGATGATATCATTGAGCTTTTACAACGCCAGCTAACGGATGATCCCTATCTAGCGTTTCCGGATTGGGTCAGAATTCGTCATCCTGATTTAGTTGAGAAGGTGATTCAAGGGAACAGGGGTGATGGGGTGATGGGGTGATGGGGTGATGGGGTGATGGGGTGATGGGGTGATGGGGTGATGGGGTGATGGGGGAGCTGGGGGAGCTGGGGAAGATGGGAAACAAAATTTCTATAGCCCATTACCCTGTTCCCTGTTCCCTAACAAATGATATAAGACATAAGACATAAGACGAATGACAAATAACAAATGACAAATCAACACACTCGACGTCCCATAATTACCAAATCACGCTCAATGTGACCCATATCCGCTATTTGAGGTAAATACCCCCAACGTTGGAAGCCATATTTTTGAAAGAGGTGTAGGCTGGGTTGGTTGTGAGCAAAAATTAATGCCACTAAGGTATTGAGTCCTAACTTAGGAGTCTGTTTGATAGCGCGTTGCAGCAATTGTTGTCCTATTCCTTGACGCCGAAAATCGGGAGACACGTAGACGCTAAGTTCAGCCGTTGCATGGTAGGCTGGGCGGACTAAGAAAGCCTGAAAACTGAGCCAACCAGCAATTTGACCTGTAGAATTGGATCGTTCATGGCAGTCCATGACCCAAAGAGGGTGGCTGTTTGGTTTATGTTCTTGATACCAACTGATACGACTTTCAACTGAGATAGGTTCTAGATCGGCGGTGGCAATGCGACTGGGAACAGCCGAATTGTAAATTTCCACGATCGCAGGCAAATCTACCTCAGTGGCATCACGGATATACATTAAGGCAGGATTAGGGCGACAAACCATAGAATATTAGTGCTAAAGGGTCATCAGTGATTAAACAGGCTTCTTTGTGTGGCACTATTGATTTTTCTGTTCACGCTTATCCTGATTATCTGGCAACTGCGAGGATTGGGCATCGGATTGGGTGCATTGACAGGGGGGATTTTTACTCTGGTTAGCGATGTGTCCTTAATGGACGAACTTAGAGTTAGTGCAACTGTTGGCAATACTATACTCACATTGATTGCCCTACTCATTTTGTGCCGGATTCTGGATGAAGCCGGGTTTTGGCGAGGGTTAGCGCTACAATTAACGGTTTTGGGGATAGGTCAAGGGCGTCTGCTTTTCCTTTTGTGCGGACTTTTGGGAGCATTGGGAACAATTGTTTTAACCAATGTGGGTATGGCATTAATCTGGATTTCTCCGGTGATGGAGATCCTTTGTTTACTACGCCTCAGGGCTAAAACCGTGTTCGCTGTTGTCTTTACGGTTAGTTTTATCACTGAAGCGGCTAGCTTATTGTTCCCTGTGAGCAATCCGGTCAACCTGCTTGCGGTAAACTATGGCGACATTTCAGGGTTTCGCTACAGTCTGGTGATGACCCCGGTGACATTCGTCGCGATCGCAACCAGTTTAGCCAGCTTATGGTTCTACTTCCATCGAGACATTCCAGTCACATACAAACTTACTCACCTCCCGCCACCACGCCAAGCCATTCGTGATCCGTTGGTTTGTCGATGGGGTATGGTTATTTTAGCCAGTCTACCTCTGGCATACTGGATTGCCCAAGACCATGCTCTGCCGACTTGGATCGTGCCTGCGATCGCGGCGTTGATTCTGCTAGGATTGGCGGGACGTGGGTTTCTCCCAAATACCACACCGATTATTTCTGTGGGCAAAGTTTGGCAGGAAATTCCCTGGCAATTGATCGGGTTTAGCGTCCTGATGTATGGTGTCGTCCTCGGTTTAGCTCAAGTTGGCATGAGTCATGTCATCACCCATCAGCTAGACGCCCTCTCCAGTTGGGGGTTAACCCTGACAGCCATCGGCACAGGTTTTCTGGCTACTGGGCTGTCAAACCTATTTCAAAATTTACCCACTGTGTTGCTGAATGCCGTAGCCATTTCCGACACAACCACTGAGCCAGCGATTCGGGAAATGATGGAGTACGCTAATGTGATTGGATGTACCCTGGGAGCAAAAATTACTCCTCTGGGTAGTTTATCAACGTTAATTTGGTTCAAGGTTTTAGCACGTAAAGGTTTGCGCCTGCATTGGTTTTACTATATTCGTCTTAGCCTGATTCTGACTTTACCGATTCTATTTCTCAGCTTGCTGAGTTTAGCCCTCTGGTTTCCCTGGCTAATTGTCTAAGGTTTGATTTGTCCTTTGTCTTTTATATCTAGAGAATCTATATTAGAGGATAAACTAGCAATAACGATCGAAAGGCTTTATCATACTCTAGGGTGTATCTGCTTGCCTGACCACAACAGCTTTTTCCAAAAAACAGAAAGACTTCAGACGTCAAGCTGTTATTGGGCTTTTCCAGATAATATAGCGACTCAGCCAAGTCGGTTTAGGTATTTGAGAGACCTGTAGTATCATTTTGAGTTTCTCTCACTCGCGCAATTGAGTCTCATCAATCAGGTAAGTAATCGATGATCATCCAAACGGCAGAACCCCCTCTCCCTAAGTCTCAGGGAGGCAGAACACAAAAGCACCATGAGTTTTGTAGCAATCAAGACAAATTTTTAACCCTGACCCTTGATTTGTTTTTCATTGCCAGTCCTGATGGCTATTGGCAGCAAGTTAACCCGATGTGTGAGCGAATCCTGGGATATAGTAGCCAAGAATTTAAAGCCCGTCCCTGGATTGAATGGGTGCATCCAGAGGATCAGCAGATGACCTTGAAGCAACTGCAAAAGCTCAGGGACTGTGAGAAAATTGTCTCCTTTGAAAATCGCTACCGCTGCAAAGATGGCTCCTATAAGTGGCTGTTATGGAACATCACCTTATGTCACACGCAGAACCAAATTTATGCGGTTGCTCGTGATAACACCCAACGCCGGGAAGCTGAAGCCGCACACCGGGAAAGCGAAGAACGGTTTCGTTTATTAGTCGATGGCGTCAAAGACTACGCCATTATTATGCTCGATCCAGAGGGCAAGATTGTAAGCTGGAATCCGGGTGCCGAACGAATTAAACAATATCGCGCTACAGAAATCCTGGGTCAACATGTCCGTTGTTTTTATACCCCTGAGGATATCGCCCAGGGACAACCAGACAAATGCTTAAAAATAGCTGCACAGCAAGGTCGTATTGAAGAAGAAGGTTGGCGAGTGCGTAAGGATGGCTCAACATTCTTTGCTAATGTTGTGATTACTGCCTTACGGGGAGAAGACGGACAATTACGAGGCTTTGCTAGGGTAACGCGAGATATTACAGAACGCAAATTTGCTCAGGAAACCCTAAAACGAACGAATGATGAGTTAGAAAAACGAGTCGCTAACCGAACGGCTGAACTGTTGCAAATCAATGAGCGGCTGAAACAAGAGATTGCTCTGCACCAGCAAGCAGAAGTGGCGTTGGCAGAAGAAACTCACTACGTCACTGATTTATTACAGAAGCTGCAACAAGCTCAAACCAAGCTGATTCACACAGAAAAAATGTCAAGTTTGGGGCAAGTGGTTGCTGGTGTTGCTCATGAAATCAATAATCCTGTCAGTTTTATTTACGGCAATATCGATTACGCCATCTGTTATCTGCGCGATTTAATGCAGTTAGTCGAACTCTATGGCATTCACTATCCCCAACCCGTAGCCGATATTCAGAAACGAATCACAGACATTGATCTAGATTTCTTGATGGCAGATATGCCAAAACTACTGAATTCAATGAAAGTCGGAGCTAACCGGATTCGGCAGGTGGTTTTGTCCCTACAAAAATTTCTCAAGGCTGACCAAACTGAAATGAAGTCCGCTGATCTTCATGAAGGACTTGAAAGTACTCTGTTGATTTTGCAACATCGCCTGAAACCTAGCGTTGAGCATCCCGAAATTACTGTGATTCAAGACTATGGCAAATTACCCCCAGTCGAATGTTATGCAGGGCAAATCAATCAAGTGTTTATGAATTTACTCACTAATGCTGTAGATGTATTGGAATCTTCAGGTAGAAAGACTCCTCATCAAATTAAACTTAGCACTGAGGTGCAGGATATTAGTATTGAGAAACCTGGAGTAAGTGATTGCCAAAAAATACCTCATGCTATAATTCGGATTGCCGATAATGGTCCTGGGATGAGTCCAGACGTCTGCCAAAAACTTTTTGATCCCTTTTATACTACCAAACCCCTGGGTAAAGGAACCGGATTGGGTCTATCGATTAGCTATCAAATTATTGTAGAAAACCATGGGGGTCAGTTAACTTGTCGGTCTCAACCCGGTGTCGGATCAGAGTTCATTATCGCTATTCCGATTAATCAAATAATCACCAAGCATCCTGAACTTTCACTGACGCCAAGTTAAGAATTAGTCATTGGTCATTGGTCATTTGCTCCCCATCTTTATTATCTCTTTCATCCCTCATCCTTTATCCTTTCGCGTGGTTCCATAAGTGTAGCTTCAAACGGAATAACTCCTACTATTTCACTCCGAATAGAACGAGCGGCTTGTCGGGATAAATCTAGAGTTCTACCCGGAATATAAGGACCGCGATCATTAATGCGAACAATCACACTATGACCATTTTCTAAATTTTTGACCTTCAAATAGGTATCAAATGGTAAGGTGGGATGAGCCGCTGTCAGATCATGCTGATCGTAAATTTCCCCAGTAGCTGTGTACCGACCGTGAAAATAGGGTCCGTACCAAGATGCTATGCCTTCAATGGTACTCAATGTTTCAACTAAGTTGTACATCTGCTTTTGGGCGTCTGCCAAACTTAATGGCGATTGTCCTAACGCTAGACGCAAGTTATTTGCCCATTCAATTGCCAGAAGTTCTCGATGCTGATCTAAGTCTTTGGCTAAGGTATCATCTACTTTAAATAATACGCGATCGCCTGCTTTCACCACAGGTATTCCATCAGACAGGATAGCTCGTACCGATGAATTTATCTCAGATACATCTGATGAGTCACAAAACAACAGCGTGAGACTTTGCGCCATTTGTTCAGCCTGCTTTTGAGTCGGCAATTGGGCAATCGTTCGCCCTTTCACCACAACCTGGAATTGCTGCTGTTCAGCCGAATGTTCTAATTTATTACTCCTTTGGGTATATTGCAAAAAGCCCCGTTTCCCCCTTCTTACCTGACTCTTATTTCTGCCACGAGGTCGTGTTTGAGAGTGAGAGCTGATTACGACTACGGATTCAGCCGAGGTTTTTTCTTTGGATGCAACAGGTTGACCCCAAGAAAACAAATTCTCGATCACTTTCCAGATTTTCTGGGGTAGACTAGCGTTTGAGAGATGGTTGGTAGATGAATAATTTCCTGAAGCCGATGAGGAATCATGGCTAGGTTGGGATTTGCCCCCATCATCCAGAGAATCTGACTTTGCTGGACAAGTAACTGGTTGAGCAGTATCCCTGAATGGATGAGCTGCGACAGTAGCAGTCTGGGCGAATGGAAATGGTAAACTGCCTAAATCATTAGCTAATCCTGAATTGGCAAGTGCTGTTACTGAAGACTTGTTAGACCAGACGTTTGAATAAACTGGAGATGAAAAAAAAGGAGATATTGGTTGTTCGAGTGGGCTGTTAACAACGGATAAAACTTTAGTCGGCAAAGCATTGGTGATGTAGTCGGGTACTCTTAATAGACCCTGGCTGGATGCCAGCAAACAGCCTACCCATGATGTTGTCCAAATTAGTCCGAAAAATGGCATAATGTAAAATAATTCTGCTGTAGAATGCACTGTTATGACTCACACAGTCATTCAGTATACATAAATCTGTAGTTTTTCGATCCCTTTTAAGCAAAACTAATCTCTAGAGGCAGCAATGAACAAAATTTATTACTATGACTTATCAATAGGAAATTCTAATTGCTTTAATGGGAATTGATTAATTAATGAAACCTCAATACTTTAATTTTGATAATAAAAAATTAAACTTGGCTTGAGTTAGAGATAAGCTGTCACGCATTTAAATTGGAAATGGGTAGCGAGCAAGATGCAAAGCCTTCGGCATGGCTTCGCTTAACGCACTACAAGGATTTCGCAATTCTTGACATTATGGTTTAAATGCCGAACAGCTTATTCGTCTTATGTCGTACTCGCTTCCCCGCTCCCCCGCTCCCCGGCTTCCCCTGCGGCTTAGGCAATGCTAGGATGACATTTGCCACGTCTGGTGAGGTATTGATGGCAGAAACACTTTTCTTTAATGCGTTGCGTGCGGCTATTGATGAAGAAATGGCTCGTGATGACGCGGTATTCGTGCTTGGTGAAGATGTGGGTCACTACGGTGGCTCCTACAAAGTGACCAAGGATCTGTATAAAAAATACGGTGAACTGCGAGTTCTCGATACTCCCATTGCCGAAAATAGTTTTACGGGTTTAGCCGTGGGCGCAGCAATGACGGGGTTGCGACCGATTATTGAAGGCATGAATATGGGCTTTTTGCTCTTGGCATTTAACCAAATTGCCAATAATGCTGGGATGCTGCGTTACACGTCTGGCGGTAATTTCAAAATTCCCATGGTGATTCGTGGTCCTGGTGGGGTGGGGCGTCAACTGGGTGCGGAACATTCTCAACGCTTGGAAGCCTATTTTCAAGCGGTTCCGGGTTTAAAGATTGTCGCCTGCTCTACTCCTTACAATGGCAAGGGATTACTCAAAGCGGCGATTCGGGATGATAATCCGGTTTTGTTCTTTGAGCATGTTCTCCTTTATAACTTAAAAGAAGATTTGCCAGATCAGGAGTATGTCCTGCCTTTAGATAAAGCCGAGGTTGTCCGAGAGGGCGAAGATGTCACCATTCTCACCTACTCGCGGATGCGCCACCATGTCACCCAAGCGGTGAAGTCTCTAGAGAAAGAAGGGTTTGATCCAGAGGTGATTGACTTGATTTCTCTGAAGCCCTTGGATTTTGAAACCATTGGCGCATCGATTCGCAAAACCCATCGGGTGATTCTGGTGGAAGAATGCATGAAAACTGGTGGTATTGGGGCGGAGGTAACGGCATCAATCAATGATCGGTTCTTCGATGAATTGGATGCTCCTGTCTTGCGGCTCTCGTCTCAAGATATCCCCACTCCTTATAATGGCACTCTGGAAAGCCTGACCATTGTCCAACCCCAGCAGATTGCAGAGGGAGTAAAAAAGATGTTGGCACTACAGATTTAACTCAGATCTTGCACCACTCCCCTTAAACCGCCTTGGGTTTAAACCCAAGGCTAAAAGCTCAAGTCAGCTCAAGCTGACTGGATCGGGATTTCGCTCTACTCAGCGTGGACAGTAGCTCGCTTGTCAAGACGTTGAGTTCTTGGCGGATGGGGGGCTTACTGAAAATGGTGCAAGATATGAAAGAAACAGAGTTAAGATAGCATTTGTTGCGGCGGGTCACAGTTATGCAAAGACAGCGTTCGTTAGTAGCCCTGATTCTAGTCCTGATCATTCTGGCAATTGTGGTGCTGGTGAAGATTCCTCTTCAGCAGGGACTGGATTTGCGGGGTGGCGCACAACTGACAATTCAGGTGAAAACCACAGAAGAGATTACCGAAATTGCGCCGGATCAGTTGGAGGCTGTTAAAACTGTGGTGGATCGTCGCGTGAATGCTCTGGGTGTTTCTGAATCTCAGGTTCAAACTATTGGCTCCGACCAAATATTAGTACAACTCCCCGGTGTGAATGATCCGCAACAGGCGGAGCGGGTGCTAGGGGGAACCGCACAACTGGATTTCCGTAAGCAAATACCAGGTACAGAAGCCCAGCTTCAGATTGAGCAACAATTGCGCCAGCAACTGCTATTTGAGCAAGCCGCTCTACTGGAGAGTGAAGAGGGTGGTGATCAAGAGGAAGAGGCGATCGCAGAAAATCAAGCGGCTTTAGAACGCTCGAACGCCGCGATCGCAGAATTGTTTGAGAAGACAAATGTGACAGGAAAAAACCTCAAAGATGCCTTCGCGCAACCGACTCAAGCCGGTAATGGTTGGCAAGTCGCCATCCGTTTTGATGCTGAAGGGGGACAAGGATTTGCGGAACTGACTAGAGACTTGGCGGGTACTGGGCGCAGTATTGGGATTTTCCTGGATGACTCTTTAATCAGCGCCCCCACGGTGGGTCCCGAATACGCGGAAACGGGGATTAGTGGCGGTAGTGCTGTGATTACTGGGAATTTTGATGTGCAACGGGCGAGTGACTTAGCCGCCCAACTCAAAGGGGGTTCGTTACCGTTACCCGTGGAAATCGTGGAAAATCGCACTGTCGGCGCTACCCTGGGACGAGATAGTATTCAAAGCAGCGTTTATGCTGCCATTGGCGGTTTAATTTTAGTGTTGCTGTTTATGGCAATCTACTATCGTCTCCCCGGTTTAATTGCTGATGTGGCGCTGAGTATCTACGCTCTACTCACCCTAGCCGCCTTTGCCCTGATTGGTGTAACGTTAACTCTACCAGGAATTGCTGGGTTTATTCTCAGTATTGGTATGGCGGTAGATGCGAATGTGCTAATTTTTGAACGGACGCGAGAAGAGTTACGCGAGGGAAAAACTCTATATCGCTCTGTGGAATCGGGTTTTTATCGAGCATTCTCCAGTATTTTGGACTCGAACCTAACCACGTTAATTGCGTGTGCGGCTCTATTTTGGCTAGGCTCAGGTTTAGTTAAAGGCTTTGCCGTTACCCTAGGGATTGGAGTGGTAATCAGTATGTTTACAGCCCTTACCTGTACTCGCACGTTTATGTTGTTGTTAGTTTTAAGCTTTCCTGGGGTGCGCCAGAAGCCGCAACTGTTTTGTCCGAATCTGTCACCGTCTCAGTGATGGGGTGATGGGGTGATGAGGGAGCAGAGGGAGCTGGGGAAGCTGGGGAAGCTGGGGAAGCTGGGGGAGTCATGTAGAGAGATGCCATGACATCTGTGTGTAGGGGCGGGTTTAGGGACTAATATTGATTGTTATCGCTAGCTTGGCGGCAAAACCCGCCCCGACCAAATAACGAATGACGAATAACGAATGACGAATAACGAATGACGAATAACAAATGACGAATGACGAATAACGAATGACGAATGACAAATGACGAATGACAAATGACCAAATTTAGTGTAATCAAACAGCGATCGCTCTGGTGGAGCATTTCCGCCGTAATCATCCTGGCTGGTATCGCTTCCATGGCGATTTCTACGGCACAGCTAGGAGCGCCTCTGCGTCCCGGTCTTGATTTTGTTGGCGGGACACGCCTGCAAGTTGAACTCGATTGTACTGTACCCGGTAACTGCGACGAACCGATAGAGCTGGCAGAGGTGCGCGAGGTTCTCAATGAACAGGATCTGGGTAATAGTACGATTCAGCGTATCGGTTCTGCACAACAAGGGTTGACGATTCGGACGAAAACGTTAGATGTTGAACAGCGCAGTCAGTTACAAAAAGCCCTAAGTGAAAGGATTGGGGAATTCGATCCAGCCGCGACTCAAATTGATACGGTAGGTCCAATCATCGGACAACAGTTATTTACATCCGGTTTACTGGCATTACTCGTCTCCTTTGCCGGGATTCTGGTTTACCTCTCGTTCCGGTTTCAGTTTGACTATGCTTTTTTGGCGTTTATCGCTTTACTTCACGATGTCTTGGTCACGTTGGGCATTTTCTCTATTTTGGGTTTAGTCCAAGGTGTAGAGGTTGATAGCCTTTTTGTCGTCGCTCTATTGACAATTATTGGATTTTCTGTTAATGATACCGTAGTTATTTACGATCGCATCCGGGAGGTCATTGCCAAGCATCCCGACCAACATATTGATCAAATAGTTGATGATGCGATTAATCAAACCCTTACCCGGTCAATTAATACCACGTTAACTACGGTATTAACGTTGGTGTCTATTTTCTTGTTTGGCGGAGAAACGTTAAAATATTTTGCCCTAGCCCTAATTGTAGGGTTTATCGCTGGTGCATATTCGAGTATTTTTGTTGCCAGTACCCTATTAGCATTCTGGAGAGAACGCACAGGTCAAACCAAAGCTACCCAGGTTATCGAAGCTGAATTTTTGGACAAAGCATAATTGGAATTGTCTTTAATTATAATGGAGCCGTCAGACACTCAGACTTCTCACAACACTCCAGATCACCTTGAGCCGACAATAAAGGTGAAAGTTCAGCGCCTGCATCAACTGACGGTGTATGGTCGTTGGTTATTCGTGGGTATTCTTTGGATTAGTGTTGCTCCGCTGAGTCTTTGGGGTTGGCGTTATGAGTTATTGTTGTTGCAAGAGAATTTTACCTGGTCAGGTTTACGATATAGTATTGCATTTAACCGTCTGCCTATTTTGGGATTAGCTATCTGTATTGGGATGACGACGGCGGTTTTAGTTTGGCAAAGTCGCAACATTTTATTTGGAATTCCGTCCGCCGAAAAACAACGCTTGGCGCATCAGGTGCGTCGGATATGTCATCAAGGTCCGAGTCATCCACTATGGAAATGGGTTTGCGATCGCGGTTAAGTTTGTCATTCGTCATTTGTCAAAGAACAGGGAACAGGGAAGGTAGAGTTTTGAGTTAACTCACAACTTCCCCAGCTCCCCCAGCTCCCTCTGCTTCCCCAGCTCCCCCAGCTCCCCCAGCTCCCCCAGCTCCCTTGCTTCCCCAGCTCCCTCTGCTTCCCCGGCTCCCTCTGCTCTCCATCATCCCATCACCCACTAAACTGTTTCAACGCTCCCGATACCATCATTGTTGCTTCGGTTGTGGATATGCTTAAACCAGTCATTTCCAGTGCAGGTAAAGCCGCTCTCAATTCAAATTTGAACTGAGCATTCTTGAGTTGAAATAGGGGAACAATTTGCTCTACGAGTTGAATCTCAAAGATTTGTTCGAGTTGTGCGCTATCCAAGACGCCGTTACTTTTGAGCCATAATCCCAAGGGTTGGTGATTCAGGGAGCAACGCTGTAATAATTTGCTTAAGACGCGATCGCTTACCCATTGATCCCGTCGAATCAGGGATATCAAACCCTGTCCATCGAACCGATTAGCGGCGGCGACTATTCGACCTTGAGCTATCCAGATGTAGTGATTGGGAAAGTGTTGAATTTGTAGAGACGAGTTGATCTGCTTTGGTTTTGCTACAGGTGGTAACGTTGGTTCAAAACTCGTCCTGACTGATTCTTGAGACGTTCCATGGCGCGTCTTGAGGGTTGACGCCCTATCTTCCTCATTTCCTGTGTTTCCTCTAACGCTTACATCTGATTGCAAGTTTGTATCAGACGCGAAACGGACACCGATGAAGGGATGAATCGCTAGTACACCTGTTTTCTGCCCTTTCTCAAGCCACTGAAAAATCGCTGGTAGAGAAAAATCAGTTAACGTGCCTTGAGTACCCATAATTTTAACCCTGATAATCAGCAAAAGTAAAGTAAAACTTTGAACCATAACCGAGTTAAGATTCTACCCTAAGTTTACCACGATGATTGTCCACTCTTGTCTGACACAGGGTTAAACCAATTTCCATTCTTGGATACTCCTGTTTGCTATACAGGCGTTAAAAAATTTTGGAAATCTGGCGGCTACGTCTCGGAGCAATTTCTATTCCATTATCCCTGACCGAAAACACCCATTCATCGTCCTGGTAAACGGCGCTAATATAAATTAGCGGTGTATCCTGTGAGCGGTATTTTATGCCGTTTTTAAAATAAATAATAACTACAGTTATTGAATAGTTATTGCCCTAACAAGGGGTAAATTGCTGTGAGTATATTCAAAAAAGTGGTTTTGTTTTTTAGTTGAGATAAAAAGAAAACTCTGTCACGTTTTCAGTATACTGCTCCCCTTCTACCTTATCTGTTGGATAATGTCCTATACTTTCCGCTCTGGTGTTCAGAATGAACCAAAATAGACATTTTTGTTGGAAAATGTTGGTTTTTGGCACTCTGTCCCTTAAAATAAACTTAAAGCGACTGAGTTAATCCAACACATAATGATACTCAATGAATAGTATAGAAGCGCTAGCTGTCCTGAGTTCGATGCTTCGTAAGCCGCCACTGAGTAACATTCAAGAACAAGTCTTTCACTTGACGTGGCAAGGGTTAACCTATACGGAGATTTCGGCTAACATTGGATATGAAGAGAGTTATATTCGAGATGTTGGTGCTAAACTTTGGCAACGCCTTTCTCAGATTATTGGAGAAAAAGTCAATAAAAATAATATTAATACTGTAGTTGAGCACTATATCATCAACCGTAAGGAAGATATCTCAGCCCCATTCCCTCTCAGCCACTCAAGCACTACTATGTTAAACCAAACTAGAACATCAGCTCGGTTAGAATTCCCTGGTAGTCCTCTGCCACTTAACTCCGAATTTTACATCAATCGCCCCCCTGTCGAAGAACTCGCTTACGCAGAAATTGGCATACCCGGCAGTATCATTCGGATCAAAGCGCCCTCAAAGATGGGGAAAAGTTCTCTGCTGCAACGGATTATTGCTCAGGCTAAGGCGCAAGGATTCCACATAGTTAATCTGGACTTCCAACAAGCTGATGAATCGGTTTTTGTCAACCTGGATAAATTTCTGCGCTGGTTCTGCGCTAATGTCGCTCGGCAGTTGCAAATCCCACCTAATCTGGATGACTATTGGGATGAAGATATTGGTAGCAAAGTTAGCTGTACCTTCTATTTTCAAGGATATCTGCTAGAGCAAATTGACACGCCGATTCTGCTGACATTGAATGAAGTTAATCGGCTGTTAGAGTATGACACAATTGCCAGGGACTTTCTACCATTACTGCGTTCCTGGCATGAAGAAGCCCAACTGGATGAGGGGTTTGAGCAACTGCGCTTTGTTGTGGTGCATTCGACGGAAATTTATACGTCATTAAATATTAATCAATCTCCCTTTAATGTGGGACTACCCTTGGTTTTGTCGGAGTTAACGTTAGAGCAAGTACAGGAGTTAGCCCGTCGTTATGAACTCGATGGGATGGATGAGTCTCAAGTCGCCGACTTAATGGCAATGGTGGGAGGACATCCTTATCTAATTCAACTGGCATTTTATCACCTGCGTTATACCGATCTCACCTTAGCGCAGTTATTAGAGGAAGCACCAACCCTGGCGGGAGTTTATAGTCATCATTTGCGGCGTCAATTCGCCACCCTGGAAAAGAATCCGGAGTTAGTAGCGGTGTTACAACAGGTTGTTATGGCAACAGATTCTGTGCGTTTAGACGCGATCGCGGCGTATAAGTTAGAGAGTATGGGGTTGATAAAACTACAGGGAAATCAGGCGACAATCCGATGTAAGTTATATCGGCTTTATTTGAGGGAACAACTCTCCCTGGAATCGCCAACTGATCCGCGTATTGGACAGTTAGAGCAAGAGAATCAACAGTTAAAGTATTTATCAAGAATTGATGACTTAACTAAGTTGGCGAATCGCCGCGACTTTGACGATCACCTTGCCCAAGAATGGCAGAGATTAGCGGAAGAAGAGGTTCCCCTGGCATTGATTTTAGCAGATATCGATTTTTTCAAGCTGTTTAACGATGCGTTTGGTCATCTGACGGGAGACTTTTGTTTAGAGCAAATCGCCCAAGCGATTCGGGAGTGCGTTAAGCATTCAGGGGCTTTAGTTGCTCGTTTTGGTGGGGAGGAATTTGCCATAATTATGCCACACATAAATGGAGAGCAAGCGGTACAATTAGCAGAGCAAATCCGAGAACGTGTCAAAGCCTTAAATATTTCCCATGATCCCTATCGGATGTGCGGATATTCCTCAATTATCACCCTGAGTTTAGGGGTTGCTTCAATGATTCCCCATCCAGATGATGATCCATTAAAGCTGGTGCAGGCGGCTGATGAAGCACTATTTGAGTCAAAACGACAGGGGCGCGATCGCGTGACGATCCGGTAAGAGGTTCCGGTGGAACGTCTGTCAATTAATTGTAGGGGCGTGTAGGGGCAGGTTTAGCCACTCAATCTTGAATCCCACCGATAATGTATGTAGCAAAACCCGCCCTGACTAACATCAAAGACAAGACGTAGAAGGGCGGGTTTTGAATAAATCTTGATCATCAATAGTGATAAGAAAGTCCCTAAACCCGTTCCTACACCTTTAATCAATAAAATGGAATCTGTTTTTGATAAGACGTAGAAGGGCGGGTTTTGAATAAATCTGATCATCAATGGCGAGAAGAAATTCCCTAAACCCGCCCCTACACCTTTAATCAATAAAATGGAATCTTTTTTTGATAAGACGTAGAAGGGCGGGTTTTGAATAAATCTGATCATCAATGGCGAGAAGAAATTCCCTAAACCCGCCCCTACACCTTTAATCAATAAAATGGAATCTTTTTTTGATAAGACGTAGAAGGGCGGGTTTTGAATAAATCTGATCATCAATGGCGAGAAGAAATTCCCTAAACCCGCCCCTACACCTTTAATTAATAAAATGGAATCTGTTTTTGATAAGACGTAGAAGGGCGGGTTTTAAATAAATCTAATTATCAATAGCGAGAAGAAAGTCCCTAAACCCGTTCCTACACCTTTAATTAATAAAATGTAATCTTTTTTTGATAAGACGTAGAAGGGCGGGTTTTGAATAAATCTTGATCATCAATGGCGAGAAGAAAGTCCCTAAACCCGCCCCTACACCTATAATCAATAAAATGGAATCTGTTTTTGATAAGACGTAGAAGGGCGGGTTTTGAATAAACCTAATCATCAATAGCGAGAATAAAGTCCCTAAACCCGCCCCTACACCTATAATCAATAAAATGGAATCTGTTTTTGATAAGACGTAGAAGGGCGGGTTTTGAATAAATCTGATCATCAATAGTGATAAGAAAGTCCCTAAACCCGCCCCTACACATTTAATTAATAAAATGGAATCTTTTTTTGATAAGACGTAGAAGGGCGGGTTTTGAATAAATCTTGATCATCAATGGCGAGAATAAAGTCCCTAAACCCGCCCCTACACCTTTAATTAATAAAATGGAATCTTTTTTTGATAAGACGTAGAAGGGCGGGTTTTGAATAAACCTAATCATCAATAGTGATAAGAAAGTCCCTAAACCCGCCCCTACACATTTAATTAATAAAATGGAATCTGTTTTTGATAAGACGTAGAAGGGCGGGTTTTGAATAAATCTTGATCATCAATGGCGAGAATAAAGTCCCTAAACCCGCCCCTACACCTATAATCAATAAAATGGAATCTTTTTTTGACAAGACGTAGAAGGGCGGGTTTTGAATAAATCTAATCATCAATAGCGAGAAGAAAGTCCCTAAACCCGTTCCTACACCTTTAATCAATAAAATGGAATCTGTTTTTGATAAGACGTAGAAGGGCGGGTTTTGAATAAATCTGATCATCAATGGCGAGAAGAAAGTCCCTAAACCCGCCCCTACACCTATAATCAATACAAATGACAAATGACAAATGATGAATGACGAATTACTCACTTAATTACCAATCACAAACAACGCCCGATAAACAGGTTGTTTACAGGCTATTGTGTAGGTTTCTCGTTCAGTGGGAACAGGTAGAGGATTCGTGGCTAACCACTCGGTTCCTTGACGTTGAAAGGCTGGATTCTCGGTAAAGCGATCGGACATTTCTTGGGCTACGGCTTCAACGTCAGACTGGATAAAAACTTTGCCGCCTTTGACCAAGTATTTTGCCAACGTATTGACCAATTCCGGTTTGACGACACGGCGTTTAGCATGTCGTTTTTTGAACCATGGATCAGGAAATTGAATGGTTACGCGCTTTAATAGTCCCTGGGGCAAAGAGGCTAAAATTGGCGCTAATGAGTTATCGACATTGCAAAATATGAAATGAAGATTATCTAATCCTAACTCCGCTACCAATTCTTGGGCTTTCTCAACTAAAGGTTCTCGAATTTCTAATCCGAGAAAATTCCAATTGGGTTGTTGTGTTGCCATTTCTAACAAAAACTCACCCTTAGCACTACCTATATCTAGATGTAGCGGTTGCATGGGTTGATGATATACCTTGTCCCACGGGGGAGGCGTTACTGGAGTCAGGTATTTTTTACTCAGGGGATTGACATGTTGGCGCACACGAACTTTTGGCAATGGTATCACCTCCTTCTTTTGTCAGGTATTAGGTTTTGCTATTCTATCAAGAAATCAGTGATTGGTTGAGTTTTGTCAATAGTCCTCAAAACTTTACAAATGACATAAGACGAATGATGATATTAACCAATTGGCAGTTCAATGATAAACTCAGCGCCTTTTCCAGGTTGAGACACACAACGTAATTGTCCGCTGTGTTTTTCCACGACAATCTCATGACTAATCGATAACCCTAACCCGGTTCCCTTGCCAAAAGGTTTAGTGGTGAAAAAGGCGTGGAATAGCTTTTCTTGTATCTCTTTAGGGATACCAGGACCATTATCAGAAATACGGATTTCTACTCGCTGGTTATCAATCCCTCTGGTACGAATCCAGATGGTGGGAGGCGCGGGGGTTGTATCACTCTCGGAAATTGTTTCGGAATTTTGCTTTCTAAATTCTGCTTCTTCTAAAGCATCAATTGCATTCGCCAGAATATTCATAAACACTTGGCTCAGGCGTCCAGGATAGCATTCAATGGGCGATAACTTTCCATATTCTTTAATCACTTGAATGCCTAAATGTTTCCCGGTGGGTTTGATCCGATGTTGCAAGAGAACCAGCGTACTCTCTAACCCCTCGTGCAAATCAACCATCATCATTTCGCCTGCGTCGAGGCGAGATATATTCCGCAAGCTTTTAATGATTTGGCAAATGCGTTCGATGCCTAATTCCATCGACTTAAAGGTTTTGGGTAAATCTTTTACCAGAAAATCTGTGTCAATTTTTTGAGATTTATCTTGAATTTCGGTAACTGGATTCGGATAATGTTGAGCGTAGAGTTGCAGCAGTTTCAGTAAGTCTCGACTATATTCACCCGCACAGCTTAAATTACCATGAATCGAAGTAATGGGATTATTAATTTCATGGGCAACTCCGGCTAACATTTGTCCCAGACTGGACATTTTTTCACTTTGAACTAGCATGGCTTGGGCTTGTTGCCAATTGTTGAGGGCTTGTGCGAGTTGATTTGTTCGTTCTTCCACTCGTTGTTCCAATTCCTGGGTCAATGTTTGTAAGGCGGCTTCTGCTTTACCCCGTTGTTCAACTTCCTCAACTAATCGGGTATTCTGTTCTTCTAGGGTTTTGGTTAAGGTTCGCAGTTTCAAATGCACCTTGACTCGTGCTAATACCTCTTCCTGCTGAAAGGGTTTAGTGATATAGTCTACAGCCCCTAAATTTAACCCCTTAACTTTATCAATGGTATCGGTCAAAGCCGTCATAAAAATGATCGGAATCTCGTGAGTGTCAGGATTGGATTTCAGGCGTCGGCAGGTTTCAAATCCGTCAATTCCTGGCATCATCACATCTAACAAAACTAAGGTCGGTGGATCATAGGCAATTTGCTCAAGTGCGGTTTCTCCATCAAGAGCAACGGCAATTTCAAATCCAGCGCTAGTCAGGGTTTCTGAGAGTATTTCTAGATTGTTGGGACTATCGTCAATAATTAAAATAATCGTTTTATTTAACTTGTCTATCATTGCCTTGTTGCGTTGTTCTATCCGGTTCAACGTAGTAGAGTTGGACTTAAGCATGGCTATAATTTTTAGTGGGTAGCGATAGGTTAATTGCGTTTAGTGAATGCACCGATTTTCCTCAATAAAATCTCGTATTTTTTTAAGCTGGAAGCCTTTAGCAAGCTGGCGGATATATTGAGCAAATGGGGCAAACTTATGATCAGAACTCTCGATACTATCAATTTTTTCGAGCAAAAGTTTAATCCGACCTTTCATGGCTAAATCCCAGAGGATGTCTAGTTCCTCTTCCGGAAAAATAATTGCTTCGGGTTTGCCCAGTTTTTGTTGCTCGTATGGTGTTACCTTAACCGCCGCTGACTGACTACCATTCCCTGATGCGGGTTCGTAAATCCAGGTCAGTCCCAAATGGTGTTGTAACGTCTGGAGTAGCTCATCAATTTGAACGGGTTTAGCCAGAAAATCATTACCCCCAGCTACCAAACTGTGATGCCGATCCATCTCAAACACACTGGCTGACGATACTACAATTAGCATATTTTTTAGGGTTTTGGACTGGCGAATGTGTCGCATCATCTCAAAGCCGTCCATAATCGGCATGATCAAGTCGGTAATGATTAGATCTGGCGTAGCTGTCATGGCGATATCTAATCCTTCTTTACCATTATTCGCCTCAATCACCTCAAATCCTAAAGGTTCGAGCAAATTGATGATGACTGAACGATTTTCCCAGCGATCATCGACAACGAGGATTGTGTGTGATTTGCCCTGATAGCCAATAATTCTACCCTGAGTGGGGGTAGTAATTTTTTGCATCCATTCTTGGGCTTCGGGTAAGTCTAGATCTACGGTAAATACACTTCCCTTACCGACTTCACTGTGGACTTGAATGGTACTACCCATGAGTTGTACAATCTTAGTGCTAATCGCTAAACCTAGTCCAGTTCCTTCCGCCTGACGTTTGCGATCGCTCACTTGTTCAAAGGGTAAAAAGATGCGTTGCAATTGTTGGGGACTCATCCCTACCCCGGTATCTTCGATTTGAAACCGGATTTGGTGATGGGGAGGGGTTGAGGTTTCTTGGGGATGAGAGACGCCTTCTGGCTTGTCTCCATTGTGTCCCCCGATACTGTGATTGTCTTGGTTATCTGCATAGCCGACTTTAAAGGTAACGCCGCCAGTATCGGTAAATTTAATCGCATTGCTGAGGAGATTAATTAGAACTTGTCGCAGTCGCTTTTCGTCTACGTGGATACCAGCAGGAAGGGATGATGTGGGTTGATAGATAAAGGAAATGCCTTTTGCATCCGCCCGAATCCGGCAAATTTCGACAACACCCCGCAGGAATGAGGGAAAATGAATATCACTGCCATGGAGTTCCATCTTCCGGGCTTCAATTTTCGCTAAATCGAGAATATCATTAATCAGCATCAGCAAATGAGAACCGCATTGATGGATGATGCGAACACCATCCAATTCGCGATCGCTCATCGTTTTTGATCGTTGCAGAATTTGGGCATAGCCTAACACTCCATTCAGTGGCGTTCGCAGTTCATGACTCATATTTGCCAGAAACTCACTTTTGGCGTTATTTGCCGTATCCGCGTCTTCTTTCGCCGTTTTTAGTTCCGCTGTACGTTGTTCTACCCGCAATTCCAGTTCAGCTTTGGCATCTTCCAAGGCGGTAAAGGATTCCTGCAACTGCTGCGCCATTTGGTTAAAGGATTTAGATAAAATCCGCAGTTCATAAATCCCTTCGACTTTGACTCGTTGATCAAGTTCCCCACTCGCGATCGCACAAGATGCCATACTCAGTCGTAAAATGGGTTGACTAATCCAACGCGAGGTAAATAATCCCAAAAGGGTGGCAAGAATCAACGCCGCTACACATAGCCGAATGGTTGTGCGCGTGTTGGCGTGGATACGTGCCATAAATTCCTCTTCGGGCACCACGACAACAATCAACCAATTGAGTCCTTGATCGTCTTGAAAGGAGAGAACTTGGACAAATTGCTTCTTTTTCTCTAATGTAAAATCTAACTGGTATTCTCCTTGGATAGTCTCAAAGCTACCAAATTTCCCAACTAAAAAGTCAGCCGTCGCCTTAATTAGTGGGTTATCACTGGTAATCGAGTCATTCCGTTCTGATTTCGCCTGATGATCAGTAGAGACAAATGTCTCTTCACTCATCGATGTAGCCACTAAGGTTCCCTTTCCCTTCGGTTCTAAAATAAACGTCTGTCCAAAGTCACCAATTTCCAAGTTTTCCAGGAAGTCCCCAATATGAGACAGAGACAGAATTGTACTGGTGACCCCCAGCAAGGTATCATCCTGATACAGGGGCAGACTTGCCGCGATCGCTAATGTATCTTCATTTTCATAGCGAAAAACCTCACTCCAGGTTGCCTCACCTGCTTTTACCGCCTTTTCGTACCAGGGTCGAGTTCGGTGATCATCGTAGGCAGGAGTTTCTAATAACTTTATCCGATTTCCTTGCTGATTCGCGGCATAAATATATTTAGTATAATTCACTGATTCATGAATTTGAAAATTATCCCCCTCTTGTCGCACCACTTCCAGATATTTACCATCTTCTGTACCGATGGCTGTAGCGCTAACCGGAAAAACTTGCATCTGATGCCAGACGGTTTTCTCACAATCCAGCAAATTGTCTAATTTTAATTGATTCAGACAGGTTTCATTGGCATTGAGTTGATTAAAGGCATGGGGGATTTGCAAATAACTATCGAGTTTCTGTTCAATTCGGGCAGCGATTTCATGGCGTAAATCACTGGCAAGTTCATGAACTGCTTGTTCACCATTGCGTAAGGAAAGCCAACCCGTCAATCCCACGGCTGCCGTAATTTGCAGCAGGAAAGGAATGACAAGGACAAGGCGCAAACGCATTTTTAGAGAGGGTTTTGCTAAAAAACTGGGTAACATCCGTCAGTGTTAGTCTACGAGTAATGAGTGGATTGACGACTCAGATGCTACCCTAATCTATTAAGAAATTTATTCAAAATTTGATAATACTACTGTATAACCTTTCAGTCTGCCAGATCCCCGACTTCTCTGCCAGATCCCCGACTTCTTAAAGAAGTCGGGGATCTCCTTTGAATCAATCAACTCCTTCAATCGGGGCAAACCCCTGACGCTGAATATTTTCCGTAATCGTGCGCGGTTCTAAGAATTGGAGTAAATAATCGGGTCCTCCCGCCTTAGACCCTACCCCTGATAGTTTAAACCCACCAAAGGGTTGGCGCGAAACAATTGCCCCGGTAATCGTGCGGTTAATATAGAGATTGCCAACTTCAAACTCGGTAGATGCCTGATCAATATGGGACGGTGTGCGAGAATATAATCCTCCCGTCAGGGCATATTTAGTTCCATTTGCCACAGCCAGGGCGTCTGGAAAATCTTTAACCCGAATCACCGCTACCACAGGACCAAAGATTTCCGCTTGGGCAATTTTGGCATCCGGTGAAACGTTGGTAAAAATCGTGGGACTGACAAAATAACCCGTTTCCGGGACTTCACATTCCACCGCAATTTCTGCCTCTTGTCGCCCTTTTTCAATATAGTCCTGAATCCGATTTCTGGCAGTCGCATCAATCACTGGACCAACTTGGGTACTGGGTAATTCCGCCGCCCCAATATTGAGCGATCGCGTGGCTTCAATTAATCGTTCGACAAAGGTATTATAGATAGGGTCGAGAACGATTACCCGTGAACAGGCGGAGCATTTTTGACCACTATACCCAAATGCCGACTTCACCACGCCCGCTACGGCTTGATCTAAATCCGCACTTTCATCCACAATAATCCCATTCTTACCCCCCATCTCAGCAATTACCCGTTTCAGGTGCGTTTGACTGGGTTGAACGATTGCAGCATCGGCGTAAATCCGACATCCCACTTCCTGAGAACCCGTGAAGGCGATTAAATGGGTATCTGGATGCTTCACCATATACGCCCCCACCTGGGAACCCTTACCAGGGACATATTGAAACACTCCCTTCGGAATTCCGGCTTCGACTAAAATTTCTGCCAGTTTCGCCGCAATCACGGATGAGGTTTCAGCAGGTTTGAGGAGGGTACAATTTCCCGCGACTAACGCCGCTACCGTCATTCCCGTCGCAATCGCCAAGGGGAAATTCCAGGGCGAAATCACCACCGCAATTCCTCTGGGTTGGTAGACATAGCGATTGGTTTCCCCAGCCACATCATAGATATAGCCGCCCTCTAGCCGTTCCATTTCTGATGCATAGTAACGGCAAAAGTCGATGGCTTCGGAGACTTCTCCATCGGCTTCCCGTAAGGCTTTGCCGACTTCTAAGCATATCCAAGCCGAAAGTTCTTCCCGGCGCCCTTCCATTAATTCCGCTGCTTGACGCAGAATATCCGCCCGTTGTTTAACCGGGGTGCGACGCCATCCGGGAAAGGCGGCTTTGGCGGCGTTTAAGGCAGTTTCGGCTTGGTCGATGGAGAGTAATCCCACTTTACCGATAATTTCACTGGGGTTGGAGGGATTAACGGAATCAACGGTTTCGGTGGTGGGTTGATAGTCGCCATTAATGAACGGATAGTAGGTTTTCCCTAGTTGTTGGCGCACCTGTTGTAAGGCGGTTTGGGCTTTTTCTCTGGCGTCGGCTTGGGCGTAATCGGTATCCGGCGCATTGGCGAATGGTAGAGACGCGCCATGGCGCGTCTCTACAGGTTCTTCAGCAACCACAGGCGGGGCGATTAATTCCTCAACCGGGCGTTCTTCTAAACTTTGGCGCAGGAAGGAACTATTGGCGGTATTTTCTAGTAAGCGACGAATCAGATATGCCATTCCGGGTAAGAGTTCTCCATAAGGTGCATAAACCCGCACCCGATGTCCCCGTTTTACTAAGGCTTTTGCCAGTTGATCCCCCATTCCGTAGAGAACTTGCATCTCGAAGCGGCGACGGGGAATATTCAACTGTTCCGCAATCGCCATGGCTTTGGCTTGCGATCGCACGTTATGTGATCCGATGGCAGCATAGAGATACTGGTGATTTTCTAGCAATAGCTGAGTCATCGCCTCGAAATTGGCATCGGTGGCGCTTTTTTGGTTATATACGGGTTGTTGCCAATGGTTTTGTAAGGATTTAATCGTTTCCTGATCCCAATATGCCCCTTTAACCAGACGCACGGTTAGGGGATTGCCCCGTTCTTTTGCCCAGGTGATAATATCGTTTAAATCCCCTTTACTATCGCGTAGATAGGCTTGTAGGGTAATGCCTAAATCCGTGCGATCGCGGAATTCGTTTTCCATCAACAATTCTTTGAGAATGCCCAGAGTCATGTCCTTATAGACATACTGTTCCATATCAAAATGAACCGCCGCCCCCAATTCCTTAGCACGACGTAACAGAATCCGGATGCGATCGCACACTCGTTTTTTGCTACCTTCTGGATCTAGGGGGTCAAATTGGGAATAAAATGCGGTTAACTTGACCGAGACTTGAACTCGTGGTAAATCTTCCCCATCAGCCTGGTCAATTTGCGGCATCGTTGACCAACTTTTCGCCTCCTGAGTCAACTGTTCCATCAAATCCAGATAGCGTTCCAGATAAGACTGGGCTTCGGTTTCGGTAATCACGGCTTCCCCGAGTAAATCTAGGGTAAATGCCATCTTATCCTTCCGCAGGCGTTCAATTGTCTTCATTACCTGCTTAATTGTTGCCCCAGCGATATACTTATTCGCTAGGGTTTCCACCGCCGTGGATACTGTTGACGCCGCCAACTGTCCCGGCATGGAGTCAGGATTCGCAAAATTGAGTAAATTTTTCAGGGCGGCGGGAAGTTCCACCGACTCATCCCCTAAATAGTCTTGTAAATGACGGGCAATCTCAGTTTTACTCTGGAGGGCGGGTAAGGCATCAATGAAGCGAAAAAGCTGTACTCGCAAACCCGGATTACTCATCGCCCAAGCTAGGAGTTTATCATCCCAGCGCATATTGTCGCGAATATTGGCAAAAAAGGAGCGTTTTTGCCGAGTGGCGTCGAGAAGCTGTTTGGCAATTTCGATGGTTTGGGTTTCGTAGATGCTATTGGCGACTTGTACAACCACGGGCGAGTAGACTCCTAATTCTGGGCTAAGGCATTTATCTCGAACTCTTTATTATATCCCGCTAGAGCCAATTTTGCAGGTTTGGAGTTGCACAAAGCGTGCCATAAGCGCTGGTATCGCTTACAACAAACGATTCTAAGTAGTCTGACAGAATTAACGTTAACCATGAGGACAAGGCAATAGACAACAGACAACAGACAACAGTAAGCATTTGAAGCTTGTTAACATTTCTTAGTACAGCGGCAATAATTTATGTCCAGGTACTTGCTGTGATCGCTTGAAATTTTCAGAATGATTGCGATCACATCCTCTTCCCAATAACTGTGAGACTGTTTCTGGATGCTGATTCAGGAGCAGGTTTGCTATGTTTTTTTTTGCCATGGTTTTCAAATAATCAATAAGCTGTTAGAATCAGGGAAAATCCTAAAAATTATGCTGGGCAAATACTTTCTATTGTCTAGCTTTATTGAGTAATCTAAATAGGCTTTATTGAGGTTATTTCTTAATGGTTTTTAGAGCAAGGAAACTGAATAGGGTTTTCGCCACTTCATGTACGGTTTCTCTGTTGCTAATCTCTGGAGATGCTTACGCGCAGAGCATCACACCCGCCACTGATGGCACAGGTACAGTCGTTACTATTGATGGTCAAACCTACAACATCACTGGCGGAATGCTCTCTGGAGACGGACAAAATCTGTTTCACAGCTTTGAGTCTTTCGGTCTGACCCAGCAGGAAATTGCCAACTTTCTTTCTAACCCTGAGATTCGCAACGTTCTAGGTCGTGTAGTTGGTCGCAGCCCTTCTCAAATTGATGGATTGCTACAGGTGAGTGGTGGGGCTGCTAACCTCTATCTGATGAATCCAGCAGGAATTGTTTTCGGACCGAACGCCCAACTCAATGTGCCGGGGTCTTTCGCTGCAACTACTGCAAGCAGCATCGATTTTGCGACAGGGCAATTCAGCGCTTTTGGAGAGGTTAATTACCAAGCGCTAGCGGGAACACCCCAGAGCTTTTCTTTGGTCACCGGAACCTCTGGTTCTATCGTCAATACAGGTGATTTGGAAGTCCAGGCAGGCAATAATCTTGCCTTGGTGGGGAGTACCGTTGTTAATACAGGGACGCTAACAGCTCCTGGCGGCACAATTACGGTAGTTGCCGTACCCGACAGCCAGCAAGTTCGGATTAGTCAAGATGGCATGGTGCTAGGATTGGCGATGAATGCTGATGAACTAGCGCAGGTACCCGCCGACCAACCCATTGCCGCGAGTTTGCCAGAACTGGTGACGGGTGGGAATGCTGACATTGCCTCGACTATTCAAGTGGATGAACAAGGTCGAGTGTGGTTGACAGATTCCCAGACGATGATTCCAGATGAACCGGGAACCGCGATTGTGAGCGGTGAGATTAACGCGGCGAATGATACGGCTCCCGGCGGCACTGTGCAAATCCTCGGTGAACAGGTAGCCCTGTTAGATGCCACAGTTAATGTCTCCGGGACGAGTGGCGGTGAAGTTTTTGTCGGGGGAGATTTGCAAGGGGGCGGAGATTTACCGACGGCGCAATACACCGTTGTGGATGACGGGTCGGTGATTCGGGCAGATGCCCTAAGTGATGGCGATGGCGGTCAGGTGATTCTATGGGCGGATGGCACCACCCAGTTTGCCGGAGACATTAGCGCTCGTGGTGGTATCAACTCTGGCGATGGTGGGTTTGTGGAAGTGTCGGGCTTAGAAAGCCTGAACTTTACAGGGAATGTCAACACCAATGCCCCAAATGGAGCGCCTGGTACGTTACTGTTTGATCCTGCTGACATTACGATTACGGCTGGGGGAACTGTGGGTGGCTTTGATGGGGATGTGCTTTTTGAAGATGCTGGACCAACGGAGATTTCTGAAGCACAGATTGAGAGTTTAGCTGGGAATACCAATGTCACGATTCAAGCGACTAATTCGATCACGATTGAGCAGATGTCAGACGGGTTTCTAGCTTTTCAAGCTGGCTCAGGATCAATCACATTTGAAGCAAACGGAACATTCGTTTCTGACAGCAGCATTATTACCAATGGGAGAGACATATATATCACCTCTGGAAGCATTGCTCTGGACTCTTTAGCACTATACGACATCAGCACATCTGGCGGTTCAATTAGCCTAACAACTACTAGTGGTGGTCTTAGTTTTGGAAACATCACTGCTGGTCTTGTAAACAATCCAGGGGATGTAGAAATTTCAGTAAGTCCTGGTAATAGTTTGAGTTTCGAGAACATTGATGCTGAATCTTTAGTCGGTTCATCCATACCTCCTGACCCTCTAGATGGAACAATCACTGTTAATGGTGTTGTTCAGCCTCAAGGAAACCTGTCTTTCTATGAAATTGTGGGTGGCGTTCCTACTGATGGCAGCGAAACTCCTGGGGGCGGGACTCCCGGTGGTGGTGACACTCCCGGTGGTGGTGTAATTCCTGGTGGCGGTGACACTCCCGGTGGGGGCGAAACTCCTGGCGGCGGCTCGACAGTTAATGTCAACGGAGCTATTGTCAATATTGGCTCGACAGGCTCACGGAACAACGGCTATGCAGGGTCAAATATTGACACATCTTTCAGCATAGATATCCCAGGGGTGGGTCGATTTAGCGCTAATAATCTTCACATGTGGAATGCATATGCACGGTCTGAAATTACTTGGAATAACGCTTTCCAAGAGTTTAGCGCTTGGGATGCAATAAGGTCTGCTAGGGAAATTGAGTCAAGCGGGTTCCATACTCAAACGCTAGGTGAGATATTACTCGATAGCGGGTATTAGATTCAGACTATGCTTGATCACATTCACTTGTACTGGAATACCTGTAGAAATAAGGAGCGTAAATGTTCTCCAAATCAACCATTCTATCAGTTTTTCTGATGCTCTCAGTAGTTGGAACAGCTAATGCATTACCGACTTCAGATGACTTCAACTCTGAGATGAATGCAAGTAGGCATTCTATGTTCAATGAACGAATTTATGCTCAGACAGATGGAGAAGTAGAAACTATCATTCTTCAGCTAGGTTTAACAGATGAGCAGATAGCTCAGCTTTACCAAGTTGATCGGCAGTTTAGTCCTAAACTCGATGAGCTTTACCCGGCGTGGAATCAGGCACAAGAAGAGTTAGAAGTATTAATTAGGAGTGAAGATGCTTCAGAATCTGAAGTGAGGAAGAAGTACGAAGAAGTTGAGTCCCTGCGTCGGCAAGTTTCTGAGTTACAGTTTGAGCGACGAATGGCTATCCGGGAAATTTTGAGACCCGAACAACGATTACCTTACGAGGAATACATTGAACAAAGAATTGCTGAGAGCGATTCTTGATCACGAATTGTAGAACGAATACCACTGAAATAAGATGGGTTCGTAGTCGGCACTTTAGTGCCTCAAGCGCTAAAGCGCTTACTACAAACGCTTAAGTCAGTGACTATTCAATTGTAGAACGACTGTTACCTGAAAAAATTAGCTTTCATCTTAGATGCTCATGAGAGTTAAAGATGAATGGCTAGAGTTTTGGTGTGCAATAATGTGTGGTGTGAGTGAATATGGGTGTTAAATACCGTAAGTTTAGTTACCTGGCTTCTTGGATTATTCTCTTAGGACAATTGAACGCTGGTGAGGCATTAGCAGAAATTTCGTTTAGTGCAGATGACCTCAAAGATATCGAAACGATAGCTGGCAACACGGAGGAATTGCCAGAGCAGCTTTTAGATATTGCCCAAGTATCTGACCCCAATCAGGATCGGTTTCCACAACCCTTACCTGAGCCTGAATTAACAGATCCACAGGAGGAAGAACCTGTCCTACCGCCGTCCGAAAATGAAACCGAGCCGATTCGTCCAGACGTTTTTGAAGCGGAAGTAGAAGTGACTGCGATTGAAGTCACTGGCAGTACGATTTACACCTCTGAAGATTGGCAGGAGTTCACACAACCTTTAGAAGGGCGAACAGTAACAGTAGCGGAATTGAGGGCTGCTGCTGATGCAATTACTCGCCTTTATCAAGACGAAGGCTATTTGACCTCACGGGCAATTGTACCCCAGCAAGAAGTTGTCGATGGTGTTGTCCAGATTCAAGTGATTGAAGGCAGCCTGGAAGAGATTCAAATTGAAGGAAATCAACGAGTTAAGTCTGATTACATTAGTAGTCGAGTGAGGTTGGGTGTTGATACTCCTCTCAATGCTTTTAAACTTGAAGATCAACTCCGCCTGCTGCGTCAAAATCCGTTATTTGATACCCTCAGCGCGACTCTGCAACCGGGGACAGATTTGGGACAAAGTATTTTAGCTATTGAAGTGGATGAGGCAAATCCGTTCTATGGATTTGCCAGCTTCGACAATTACTCGCCTCCGAGCTTGGGGTCAGAGCGGTTCGGAATAGGTGCAGGCTACCGGAACCTAACCGGGTATGGTGATAATTTCTTTGCGTCATATTTCGTAAGTACGACAGGAGGTTCTGATTTAATTGATGCCTTCTATCAAATACCCGTTAATCCCATGGAAGGCACGATTCAACTACGCACCCAATTCAACTGGACTGAAATCACGGAAGATCCCTTCGATGACCTTGGCATTGAAGGTGATTCACAATTCTATGAACTTAGCTTCCGACAACCCCTGATTCGTACTCCAACAGAAGAGTTTGCGCTTTCCCTCGCATTTAGCTTTGAAGATGGTCAGACCTTTACATTCGATGATATTCCTACACCCTTTGGTTTTGGACCCGATGAAGATGGTGTGAGTCGTACTAGCGTGTTCAGATTTGGGCAGGATTATATTCGCCGTGATGCTAACGGTGCCTGGATACTACGCTCTTTGTTCAATATTGGCACCACTCTATTTGATGCCACGTCTAATCCAGAGCCAATTCCAGATAGCGCTTTCTTTAGCTGGAATGGTCAGGTGCAAAGAGTGCAGCGTTTAAGTGACAATCATACGCTTGTTACTCAAGCGAGCGTTCAGTTAACTCCTGATCCTTTATTACCGTCTGAACAGTTTGTTATTGGTGGATTTTACTCGGTCAGAGGGTATCGAGAAAGTGTCCGTAATGGTGATAACGGCTTGCGTCTTTCGGTAGAGGATAGAATTACCCTATCTCGCAATGATAGAGGAGAGTCAATTCTTCTGTTAATTCCATTTGCCGACATAGGGTATGTCTGGAACCAAGGTGACAATCCTAATGATTTACCCGACCAAAAATTTCTAGCCAGTATTGGTTCGGGTATTCTTTACGAACCCGTAAGAAATCTGAACCTCAGATTAGATTATGGTTTGCCGTTAGTTGATTTAGACGATCGCGGCGATAATCTTCAAGACGATGGGTTTCATTTTAGCGTTAATTACCAATTCTGAGACGAAATTGGCTATCTGAATGTCACGCTCCTTAAGTCTGGTGGGTTCTTGCGAAGTCGAAACCCACCCTACGGCATATCCAAGGTTTTAGCGATCGCGCCCTGCCAATTTTCAGTGCCATCCATCCTAATCTAGCTTACTCACCGGATGCAGACCCCAGACGCGATCGTAAACTGGCATACCAACTATCACTCAAACTGCACTCAAACACCTATACTCCATCCACCACCCCATACCCACCACTTTGCCTGAGAACCAAAGCTTCAAGTAATTGTACTCAACTCATTACAAGAAACCGTAGGGGCGCATGGCGTGCGCCCATGATATTCACCCATAATATTGCAGGATACACCCCAAAAATTGAGTCAAGGGCGACCCGATCAAATTGAGTGAATAATATTGTCAATTGGTGCAAGCGGGTCGCCCCTACATTAAAATTAATCGCCAGGACAGGATAAAGGCAACGTAAACTCAAAGGTTGATCCTTCATTTAGCTGTTCGGCATTTAAACCTTAATATCAATTAATGGCACCATCCTTGCCGTAGTGCGAGCATCTTGCTCGCTACATCAAGCATCTTGCTCGCTACATCAAGCATCTTGCTCGCTACATCAAGCATCTTGCTCGCTACATCAAGCATCTTGCTCGCTACTAATACACAATTTAAATGCATTACAGCTTACCGCCATCAGAGACATTTACAGGTGCAGGACTTTACCTCCTGTACTACACAGGTAATTTTCCACCCTATACTGCGATCGCGCAAGCGAACAGCCATAACCTTTCCACACCAATTTATGCGGGGAAAGCGGTTCCGAGTGGTTGGCGACATTTTATATCACAAGTCATCTGATTAAGCTTTTCCGTGATGACTTTAAAAACGGCAAAATCCGCAATATTCCTTTTCCCTGCTGCACGTCTTGCTTGGCTATTTTTTGAGGTTGTGCTGTTAGTGTAAAGCCAGTCAATTTACGGTGCAACTTGCCTGTTTTGAGATATTATAAATTATTTCGGTCAACCCCTTGAATTCAGTGATTCAATTACGATTACTTGTACAAAACCGCCTCTTTCAATGTTGAGATGCGCTCAAGTACGCTGTTGATTTCCTCTTGGGTAAGTCCATACTCATCCAGTGACTCACCCAAGTGCTTGGCAATTGCATCAAAATGTTCCGGTTGTAAGTCTAATCCAGCGTGGGCTTTTTCCATTGAGCGTCCAGTGTATTGATTGGGACCCCCCAACGCATGGGAAACAAAAGCGGTTTGATGACGCCGTTGCTTTTCCATATCGGTGTTAGCAAAAAAGTGACTGACGGTATCATCTGCTAACACACGTTGGTAAAAATCATCTACAATTTGAGCAACAACTGGCTGTCCGCCTAGCTTCTCGTATAAGGTTAGGTTTGGTGGTGTATGCATATTCGTTTCTAAAACTTAGCAATTTCTATTAACTATTCTATCTCGGTATTGAAGAGGTTACGTCTCTCTTGAGTACAGCAATAGCGGAGTAACCTCTCTACCGTAAGTTGGATTAAAAAAACTTGATTATATTGTTTTTCTATAAAAAATAAAAATTTTAAATTAACGATAGACATGACATATAGCGTCTCTAAAATATGGAAAAAAAAGCTTTTCTTAAGACTGTCTTAGGTAGAATGCCACTGAATTAAAGCTGGTGGGTTGAGCGAAGTCGAAACCCACCCTACGGTATACAGCTCTTTGCGCTGTAATAAAGTACAGTAGATCAAAGTCCCCCTTCAGATCCCCCTTCCGTCCCCCTTAAAAAGGGGGAGACCAAAGGATGCTTCGCGTTTTGTTCAGCTTAACACTTTATCCATTGGCTGAGTTTTGATGAGGAAGAACTAACTCGGAATCCGAATTATCAGATTGAGAATTTCCTGTTGTATCCGTTGGTAAAGGAGAATTACGGAACAGCAAAGTATAGATATCAGTCGGCATCTCAATATCTGCCGCTTGCAGTGCTTCTTTTATACGTTGACAGACTTGAGATGTCATCGTCAAAAACCCTAATCGCCGCGAATCCACCCAAAACCGCACTTCCAGATTCACCGTACTCGCCGCTAATTCCATTACCAAAATTTCTGGAGGCGGTTCTTTTTCTATTCCAGAAAGTGAAGTGAGAGCATTTTGAATCACTTGTTTTGCCTGAGTAATATCGGCATCATAGTCAATACCAACTGTGACCGAACTACGACGGCGCGGCGAAGCCGTATTATTAATAATACTGGCAGAGAATACTTCCTGATTCGGAATATAAACTAACCGCCCATCATAGGTTCTCATCGTCGTTGCCCGGAGGTTAATCTGCGTAATCGTCCCCTCATAATCACTAATTACCACCTGATCATTAATACCAAAGGGTCGAGCCGCAAGTAAAATTACCCCAGAGATATAATTACTCAAGACATCTTTAAGACTGAAACCAATCGCCACACTGGTGAGTCCTAATGCCCCTAATAACGCCCCAAAATTTAAACCCAAAACACCTAGAGTAATGATTGAACCCAGTACCCAGACGCCACCATAACCCAAGCGTCCAATCAGAATTTCCGTACTGCGATCGCCTTCTGTCCGTTGCGCCCAACTAAAGCCAATAAATCGCACTCCTTTCGCCACTCCCCAGGTAATCCCCACCATAACCATCGCCCCTAATAAAGAAGGGAGATTTGTTATAATATCCCGTAAAAGTTGCCGCACTGTTCCATAGAGACGCTGTCCCACATCAATCGCTAAGGGCGGTTTTTTTATTGCCAGATTCAATTGTTCTGCCCATCTCTCGGCTAAAGCTTCCACAGACAAACCAAAGTCTTGGGCATCTTGCTGAGTAACCGTCATTAATACTCGGTTATTCAATCGCAACGTTGCCACTTGACGAGGGTCATCCGGTTTAACAGTTACCTGTCCTAAAGTTTCTGATTGTGCCAAAAGACTGTTAACCCGCCGATTAATAATTTTTGCCCGTTCTCTTGCGCCCAAATCCGCCAAGCTACCCATTTGGAATACAGGTCTACCTCTAACTAAAATATCGGCAAAATAGACTTCACTATCGGGATTACTTCTCAGGGAGGAATTCGCATCAGCGGGAATAGGAACCATCTCGTCTTGGGCGACACTCCGGTGAGGACTAGCTAGGAAAAGAAATCCAGTAGCAAATACGACAAGGCTTAATCGACGTGAACCGTTAAGTAGGATTTTCATCAGGTCAGTTTTCAGCGTTTTGAACAGATTTAGCCAAAACAGATTACCGGAAATTTGGGTCTAAAGCATCCCCTTTTAGGGGGACATTTAAAAATGTTTTGACGGAACGACCAACAAAATGTATACTAACAGTATAAACACACATAAAAAGCAGAGTTGGTAAGCGCGGATTATCTCTTGTATCCGGAACCCTGGTAGCTCCAAATCCTAAATCTTGTAAAGTGAGAGACGTTAGAGCGAGAATTCGATAAATCTCGATACATAATACCGTGGGACACACGGGAATTCAAGCTTGAGGAGTGAGCTGAAAGGCTCAAGTTATGCTCTGTAAGACCAATGGCAGATTATCTCATTCGTGAGACGAAAAACCGGAGGCAAGATCAGCCCAAGAATCACCACTCCTTTAGGACGGTGAGTGTCAATTCTAGCTACGGACAGGTGATACCAAACATTATCCCCGTTATACCAAATCCGGGTTAACTACCCCTTTTAGATTAAATCGCAAAAACCCTGTAGAGACGTTGCATGCAACGTCTCTACAATCTGGACATAAAAGGGTTATGTATGACGGATTCGGTATTATAGCAACCGCCATAGCGGTTAGGACACATCATTTATGTAGAGACGCGCCATGGCGCGTCTCTACAATGGTGCCGAAAGTCCTAATCGATGTGTCTACTGCTATATAACCCAGTCCGCGCAGGCGGACGAAAGTTTGTGTAGCAGCGATTTCAATCGCCTCGTGAACATTCAATTGCGATGCCAACGAGTCACACCACCCGATTGATCAATCAGCGTAATCCCTTGGGCTTTGAGTTCATCCCGAATGCGATCGCTCATTTCAAAATCCTTCCGTTTCCGCGCCGAACTACGTTGCTGAATCAGCGCTTCAATTTCTGCATCACTTAACCCACTTGTCGATTCCTGACTAATTTCCTCCCCTTGCACCTCAAGTCCAAACACCTGCGCCAATTCCACCAATGTCTGCCATTGTGCCTCTAATTCCTGGGGCGATGTCCGGGTTTTCCCTTCATGCACTAAAATATTCCCCTCACGCCCCAAGTCTTTTGCCAGTTCAAATAATACAGCTAACCCTTCAGCAAAATTGAAATCATCATCAACAGCAGCTTGGAAGCGTTCTAAAACAGCAGTTTGCCGTTTATCTGAGTCTTGCCACCCCAGTTGTTCACCATACTGATCCCCAAACAGCAATCCATCTTTCAACGTATGCCACCCATTCGTCGCTGCCGCCAACGCCTCATCGGTAAAATCTAAGGGTTTGCGATACTGTGCCTGGAGGACAAACAACCGTACTGCCATCGGATCAGTCGCGCGATCGAGTAAATCCCGAATCGTGATAAAATTCCCCAGGGATTTCGACATCTTCTCCCCATTCACAATCACCATCCCCGTATGTAACCAGTAACGCGCCAAGGGTTGACCCGTCACCGCTTCTGATTGGGCAATTTCATTCTCGTGGTGGGGAAACACCAAATCTGATCCACCCGCATGAATATCCACCGTGTCCCCCAAATTGTCCCGAATCATCGCAGAACACTCAATATGCCAGCCAGGGCGTCCCGCCCCCCAAGGCGATTCCCAGGCGGGTTCTCCGGGCTTAGAACCCTTCCACAGGGCAAAATCAAAGGCATCTTTTTTCTTGCCTGCCTCAGCATCCGCTACCTCAACTCGCCCACTCGCCCCCGCTTGTAAATCCTCTAACTTTCGTCCCGACAACTTGCCATACTCACCAAAACGACGCACAGCATAGTAAACATCTCCAGCGGCGGGGTAGGCGTAATTTTTTTGTTCTAGGTCATAAATTAGCCGCTTAATCCCATCCAGGCAATGCGTCGCCCGGGGATAGGCATCCGCCTCATCCACATTCAGCCGCGCCATATCCTCAAAATACGCCTGAATGAAGCGTTCCGAGACAGCCTCCATCGAGGTTCCCTCTTGTCGCGCCCGATTCAGGATTTTATCGTCGATATCGGTAAAATTCTGTACGTAGTTCACATCATAGCCGCGCCATTGTAGATAACGACGGGCAGTATCCCAGATAATGCAGGTTCTAGCATGACCCAAATGGCAATAGTCATAAGCGGTGATGCCGCAGCAATACATCCGCACCTTACCCGCCTCTATCGGGGAAAACGGTTCTTTGCGACGAGTCAGTGTATTGTACAGGGTTAGGGTCATGGCAAAAGAACAGTAAACTCAGTTGGGAACAGATACGCAATAATGGGAAAGGATTGGCATATCCAGCGTACAGCTTGATGTCTTATTGAATCACACCTGTACGTTATCTTCCTATATTCTGACGTTTAAAGACAGTTCAACATAGCGCCTTATGCAATCAGTCACAACTCAGTCTGTATCCGACCCAACCCTGGACGCTCCGAAACATGGCTTACCTGTCACGATTATTACCGGATTTCTCGGCAGTGGCAAAACGACGCTGCTTAATCATATCTTGAGCAACCAAGAAGGTGTCAAGACTGCCGTTTTAGTCAATGAGTTTGGCGAAATCGGCATTGATAATGAACTCATTGTTACCACCGGGGATGACATGGTGGAACTGAGTAATGGTTGTATTTGCTGCACCATTAATGAAGATTTAGTCAATGCCGTCTACAAGGTACTCGAACGGGATGACAAGGTGGATTATCTGGTGGTGGAAACCACTGGATTAGCCGATCCCCTACCCGTCGCCCTCACGTTTCTAGGAACCGAACTGCGAGACATGACGCGCCTCGATTCCATCGTTACCGTGGTAGACTGTGAGAATTTCAGTTTGGATCTATTCAATAGCGAAGCGGCATATAGCCAAATTGCTTACGGTGATATTATTCTGCTGAATAAAATCGATTTAGTTGATGAAGGTGATGTAGACGCCTTAGAGGTAAGAATTCGCGAAATTAAAGACGGGGCGAGGATTATTCGCACCACTCAATCCCAAGTGCCATTACCGCTGATTTTAAGTGTAGGATTGTTTGAGTCAGATCAGTATTTTGATGAGTCATCGGATCATGACCATGAACATCACGATCATGAGCATCACCATGACCATGATTGCGATCACGAACATCACGATCATCACCATCACCATGATCATGATCACTCCCATCACTTAGAAAATGATGGGTTTACCTCGATTTCCTTCCAGAGTGATAAACCCTTCAACATCCGGAAGTTTCAATATTTCCTGGACAATCAACTGACAACGAATATTTTCCGAGCTAAGGGAATTCTCTGGTTTGATGAAAGTCCAAACCGCCACATTTTCCACCTCAGTGGTAAGCGGTTTAATATTGAAGATGATCAGTGGAAAGGGGAAAAGAAAAATCAATTGGTGCTGATTGGTCAGGATTTAGACCATGATAAGTTGTACAAACAACTTGAAAATTGTCTCTGTTTACCCTCGGTAAATCGAGGTAAGGGATTTGGGGCTTGACTACTGCTCAGTTAAGGGGAACTGGGGGGAAGAGTATTTTGACTTTTCATGGGAAGTCTTGAAACCGATTTTGTAGGGGAAATAAGGGGGAGCATCCCAATTTGGCACGTTGGCTCTTTGAATGGGGCTGAAACCCTTACAATTGCGTTATTTGAGGTAATGCTTTGTCCAAAACGGGATGCTCCCAAATAAGGAAGATAGCTCATCCTCTTAAGCTGTTCGGCATTTAAACCTTAATGTCAAGAATGGCAAAATCCCTGTAGTGCGTTAAGCGAAGCCATGCCGCAGGCTTTGCATCTTGCTCGCTGCTAATACCAAATTTAAATGCGTGACAGCTTATACCATTAACATAAGCCCCTGTTAATTAGGGCTTGCTGCACAAGACCGAAACCCTTAACCATCAATGCTTTGATCCGTATTTACAGTTGACTTGGTGCTCATGAATCTGGTAAAATTGCTCAAAATCCTTGCATCATGATCAGGTAGATGTACCGAAAAGTTGAGAACGCCCCCAGGGAAGCCGAAGATTTTGAACTACCATTTGAAGGAAAGTTATCACAGGATAACCGCTGGGTAATCATGGCTTCTTTAGTACCTTGGGAGGAATTTGAAGAAGAATATGCCCAAAATTTTTCTGCGGAAATGGGAGCGCCAGCGCTACCATTTAGGGTAGCACTGGGTTCATTAATAATCAAAGAAAAACTAGGAATAAGTGATAGAGAGACAGTCGAACAAATCAAAGAAAACCCTTACTTACAATACTTTATAGGTCAAAGGCATTACAGCAGCGAAGCTCCTTATGACTCATCACTATTGGCCAGATTCCGGGAAAGGATAAATGTGAATCTAGTCAACCGAATAAATGAGAAAATGGTGAAGAAAAGTCAATCAGAGACGGATGAAGAAGCTAAAAAAAAAGTGCCGAAATCCAAAGTCAAGAAAGAAGAGAGTCAGCCAATAAAGGACAACTAATAGTTGATGCAAGCTGTGTGCCAGGAGATATAAGTTATCCCAATGATTTGGGGATATTAAATAAAGCTAGGGTCAAAACCGAAAAAATAATAGACAGTCTATATGAACCCCTGAAGGATCAACTAAATAAAAACCAAAAACTTATAGAAATAGAGCCAGAAAGATTACTTAAAGTAGCAAAGAAAAGAGACAACAGAAAAGAAATAGGAAAGCATAAAAAACACTGCAATACATAAGAGAAACTTGGGGAGTATAGACGCGCTAGTTAAGGCAGGGTCTAGTCTTGGGGCATTGAGTCGTACTGAATATAAGAGCCTGTTGGTAGTTAGCGAAATCTATCGTCAGCAAGAATGGATGTACAATAATAAAGTTCATAGAATTGAGCATAGAATAGTAAATGTGAGTCAAGCCCATATCCGTCCAATAGTTAGAGGCAAAGCGGGAGTTGCCGTAGAATTTGGAGCTAAAATATCGGCAAGTGTAAGAGATGGATACGTATTTTTAGACCGTATCAGTTGGGATAACTTTAATGAATCTGTCGATTTAAAAGCTCAAATAGAAGCTTATTATAACTACACAGGATTCTATCCAGAATCCGTTCATGTAGATAAAATCTATCGCAGTCGAGCCAATCGATCCTTCTGTAAAGAAAAAGGAATTAGAATCAGTGGCCCTCCCTTAGGAAGACCGAAAGCCAATGTCAGTCAAGAATTAAAGAAACAAGCTCAAGAAGACGAGAGAATTCGCAATAATATTGAAGGAAAATTTGGCATATCAAAACGTAGATATAGCCTAAGTCGCGTCATGGCTAAACTACCTCATACGTCCGAAACAGCTATTGCCATTACTTTCCTCGTCATGAATCTGTCTGCCCTGCTCAGGCAGGTTTTTTGTCTTTTTTATATATATTCCACAATCAAGTCTTTTTCGGCGTCAATTCATTATTAAACCTTATAATTAAGCGAATCGTTAACAACAATAACTTAAGTTCGCTGTCGTATTATATAACTACTTAATCCATCAGTTGTGTTTCTTCGACTTATTCAGCAGACCCTAACTACTTAATCCATCAGTTGTGTTTCTTCGACTTATTCAGCAGACCCTAATTAGGGTTTGCTGCATAAAGCCGAAACCATTAGCTATCAAGGCTTTGAGTGGCATTGATCATTGCTATTGTTCAAGGAAAAAAGGTCAAACCCTTTCATATCCTTGCACCACTATCAGGGAAAATGTACCATTGCTCCCCCAGCTCCCAGACGTTCCACCGGAACGTCTCTACAACCCCAGCTCCCTCTGCTCCCCCTCACCACAACACTTGATTTAAGGACATTCCGGATGCCGTCCCCCATGATTACAGATATATTGCAACTGATTGGTATCTAAATTTTTCGCCCGGGCAAAATTCACTCCCTGTACTCGCGCCCCCGACGCGGCGGATGGAGGTTGGGTGATAAACTGATCTGATTTAACAGGCACGGCTGTGGCAAACATAGCGCCTAGGAAATCCGTTCCTGTCAAATTCGCCCCGCGTAAATCTACCTCACTCAAATTTGTATTCTGTAGCTTGGCATTTTGCAATTGAGCCTGACTCAAATTTGCTTTAACCAATTTCGTCGAACTCAAATCCGCATCCTGTAACTTCGCATGACTGAAATTGGCTCCCGATAAATCCGCCCCTTGCCAATTGGATTGGGTCAAATCCGCAAAGCTAAAATCTCCACCAACGGCACTTACTTGACCGAGACTTCCCCCATGTAAATTCACTAGAGACGCCTTTACCTCGCCTAAATTCGCCCCGGTCAAGCTAGCATTTTCTAATACGGCTCGCGTTAAATCAGCACCAATCAGTTGAGCGCTGCTGAAGTTCGCGCCAATGAGATAGCTATCAGCTAAATTTGCCCGATTCAGAATTGCCCGGATCAAATTTGTGCGAGCCATCAAAACATTGTTTAAATTTGCCCCCGTTAAATCAGCTTCCTTAAGTTCAGCCCCACTTAAATCGGCAATCCAATCATCAAATGTACCCCAGCGTTGATCCGCACCCGCCCCATAAAAACGGCTGTTTTGGAAACTGCCCCCAGTTAAGATGGCGGAACGGAAATTAAGTCCGGCTAGGTCGAGGTTATCCAAAACTAAGGTAAATTGAACTGAACGGGTGTCCATTTGACTCAAGTCAGTGCGACTCAAATCTGCGTCGTGCAGTTCACTACTGTAGATGGTGAGAATTTTCGCGATCGCGCGATTGGTTGCCCGTTGTCGCAAGGCGACTAACTGCTGCTCTCCTGGCGTTCCCCGACGGGCTAATGTGTCTCGATCATTTTGTAGCGCCTGATTCAACCGTTGCAAGGGAGGTAGGGCTTCACCACCTTTACTCACCAACGCTTGCTGCAGGGTATCAATCAGACTCGGCGTGTTTTCCTGTCCCAATAAATCCACCAGAAACGGCACAGCACGGGGATCATCCAGCCTTGCCAGCGCCAGAATTGCACCTTGTCGTTCTTCTAGGGCGGTGGCTGAGGTGGAACTCAACTGCTTAACCAGTGCCAGAAAGACTTCGTTATTCTGTTGATTAACTTCTCGCCAATTTGCCTGACGTTGAATATACACCTGAGTCCCGACAAAAGTCCCCAAAACCGATGCCATTCCTGTAAACGAGAGAATTAGCAAGGTTGCGCCAGGATGACGGCGCATCCACCCCCATAGATGGGGGGCTTGTCGAGATGAGGATTGGGAGGTGAGGACGATGGTGGTTACGGAGGGATGATTCGGCTGATCATGGGTTGATGTTTCGCTACGTTGATGCCAGCCGTTGTCAAATTCTAGGGTAACGGAGTGATCTCGACCTGTCTGCCAGCCGTTGAATGAGCCGGATGCCAATCCCTGAGACGCATTCACCACATAAGTACCTGCCATGCGATCGTGAAAGGCGCGGCGTCGTGAGTGAATCCAGCCACTGCCATGTTCGATGAGTAGCATGACTCCCGCCAATCCTAATAAGATGCCAAAGTCGGGAAAGGCGCCCGTATACCGCCACAGCAAATAGGCTGTACCTAGAGGAAGTCCCCAGCGCCCAACTGCCTCACGCCAAACTGCCCGGATTAATCCCGGTGGTGTTCCCATTGGTGTCACCACTCGCAGCTTTAACCACTGTTTGGGGGTGGTTTGCCCTGTTTTCCCCAATTGATAAAGTTGCCAACTAACTATGGTGATAGGCATAACAATTGCCCCACACCAGAACAAATTCGTCAGGGGTGCAACCTGGCGATTTAATCGCGCTCGTGGATATGCCAGGGTTTTCGCGATCGCCTCTTCCGTTGCTGCGACGACAGGGTTGATAGGAACGGGTTCAGCCGGGGAATGGTCTTTGGCATACTCGCCGATACTGTACGGAATGACCGCACTTGCCGTCACTAACGACACTTCCAGAACCACGGCTGCCAACCGCCGGGTCATCATCGGCAATGCCCGATTAAGTCGCAGTGAAAATGATCGACTAACCGCTTGATTATGGACTTGTTTTATGGTAGGGCTAGTCATGTTCAATTCTCACGCGACGCGGATAAAGGGTGGGCAACTATTGGGGAGACTTAGGGGTAATGAAAAATTTATACACTACATAGAGGATTATTCCCAATAGGGCAAGGCTAATTAACGAGGTAATCAGTTGGAAAACAGTCTTCAAGAGGGATAAACTCAAGCTGCCGCCGACAATCACCACAATAACTTTACCAACGGTAGGCAGGCTGTTAAACCAAGCACTGATTTGATTGAACCGTTTCTTCATCGGATAGGTGTTATAGAAGGGCGGTTGAAAGGGATTGCCCACGGGCGTGAATTGGTCGTCGTCTCGATTCGGTTCCATCTGCCAAGAGAATTAAGTTGTAGAAATCAGGTTATATGTTTTGATTTTATCGGTTTGAGCAAGGTTTCGGGCAATTCTTAGGGGTTATAGCGCTACGCGGCTAGGGGAGCTGGGGGAGCTGGGGGAGCTGGGGAAGCTGGGGAAGCTAGGGGAGATGAGGGAGTTCACTCAAAACTCGAGGTGTTCCCTATTCCCTGTGACACACCGAGCGAAGTCGAGGTGTTCCCTATTCCCTATTCCCTGACAAATGACGAATGACGAGTGACAAATAACAAACAGGAACAGAGTCAGTTTCGGCGGGTCTATTAATGTACGACGATAAGTTTCAGAAAGACTCAAACAATAGTGGAGCCTCAGAGAATGAAACGACTGAAAAAGTGGATGATTGTGCCAACCACCTTAGCGATGCTGCTAGCGAACGCAGGTTTGCTCCATAGTCAGACTGTGCAAAGGTTAGCGCCAGGATTTAATGCCCTAGAACTCCAAGGCACTTCCGCTCAAGGGAACAATTGCCAAGTGGGTAATATCCAACCGCAGTATACGATCACCTTGGAACAAGACTTCGGTTCGTTGAACTTCAGCCTCCAAAGCGCTGGTCAATCGGCTTTGATCATTGAACCATTGAATTCAACAGGTGAACCCGTGGCAAGTGGTAGACAATGTGTGTTAGCCACTGCGCCAGGGCAAACCGTTGAAGCACCGGGATATTGGGAAGAAGGCACTTACAAGATCTATATTGTCGATAGCACTGGAGGGCAAAGTTATACCCTCTCCATTAGTCAGTAGGTGGGACAAATGAAAGTTAACGGCTACTGAGCGTCAATTTGGGAATGCTTTTCGTAAAATACTCGCTTCCCGAAAAGAAGCAAGCTACGTCTTATGTCAGGGTTTGAGGGACTTTACAGAAACTAATATTGTTGAGTGTATTTCCACTAACCTACTGAGTCGCCATGGCTTGAACCCGCTAAGCCTTATATCTGACAATGGACTTAATCCTCAAGCTGCTTTACTGAAACCTCTACGGCGTCTACATCAATCGTACCCGGCGGCGTCAAGCGGTTAAACTGACCCTGTTCGACTTTCAACAATTCGCCACAGTTGGGACAGCGACATTCGGTACGATTAAACCCAGTAAACTCGTAGGCACAGACGGGACATTTATCCTCAACCAGGTTGCGCTGTAACCACCAGCGAAAGCCAATCCAGCCAATGACTGGTGCGAGGATGACTAACCCAATCAGAATTAAGAATCCGTTGACCAGCCAGCCCAAGCCAACTGTTCCCAGTAAGAGAAAGGTGGCTAATAGGGTGAGCCAACAGCCCACGCCTGATAGGTTAAACTGAGCAAGTTTAGGATCGTACTGGTTCACGGTACTTGTTGGAAACTGACTATCTCCATCCTAGTTCACATCCGCTCTAACCTGAGAGGGGAAAAGCTACACCCTACCAACAACGGTTTAACTGCTGATCATTTCCGCTGATGCAGATTGTCCTAAACGGGGTTCAGTACCGACAAGTAGGCGCTGAATATTGGCTCGATGGCGTAAGATAACGTATAGTCCCGCCACAATCCCAAATATCTGATAGGGCAATGGTTGAGCTAAGACTATCATCAAAACAGCCACCGCGATCGCCGCCGCAATCGAACCCAGAGAAACAATCCGCGAGATACTGACGACCCCAATAAAGATTATCAATACACTCAGCGCGACGAACCAAGACATAGCGAATAAGACGCCTAACCCTGTAGCGGCTGATTTTCCTCCCGTAAAGTTAATCCAAATGGATTTACTGTGACCCAACATAGCCGCCAAAGCGACAACAGCCACCAACCAAGGTTTCCAGGTATCTGGTATCACCGATGTTCCCGTTAGGGCAAAGAAGCCATGTACCAACGCAACAGCACCCACTCCTTTCGCCGCATCAACCAGTAAAACGACTAAAGCTGGACCTTTTCCCAGGTTTCTCAAAACATTGGTCGCCCCCGTTGATCCCGAACCGATTTCCCGAATATCAATTCCTTTAACCAGACGTCCTGCCAAATATCCAGTTGGAATTGAGCCAAGTAAGTAAGCACTGATCAGCAGTAGCCCAATCCAACTCAACTCACGCATCATTGTTTTAAACCCTCCACAATTAAAAAGCTAGGGGAGATAGTTACTTTATTTATTGGAACATCTCCCCTAGCCGATTTTATATGGGAGCGTGTGACACGGGTAAGGGTATGGCAGGAAAATCGTAACATTCGTTACCTATATCTCCCTCTTATGACCGAAGGGTGGATTTTTTTGAGAGGTGATCAGTAGATTCCCACATTAAATGGCTAAACCCGCCCCTACATACAATTGACAGATGTTCCACCCATTATTAGTAATTACTCAGTTGCTGAGGATCGGGAGCAAAGGCTAACCAGAGAGGAAATTGCAGAATTGAAAGGCTAATCTGGTCTTCTGTTTCATCTACAATAATTAAAGGAAGTTGCTTCTGGGTCATTAAGCGATCGGCTTTTTGCACGAGGGCGGATGGTTCCTCAAATAAAACGACCCCCCGTTCTGGACCAAAATCACTGCGGGCAATACCCAGACAATCCTGCAATCCTCTGCGCCACTCTCCTAGCCGTTCAGGGGTATTGGCAAGAACCAAGGTTCGTAGTCTATCACCGTAAAGCGTCCGCATAACAGACATCACGGCGGAGGCGACCAAAATATTTTGCAAGCGGCTACCGATAGTGCGAATCGCCCCACGCCCCCCTTGACTAAAAAACCAATTGGACACTCGCTCCGCATGAATTGGCTCAAACGTGCGACGCAATTGCCAAGGCGGACCATAATAATCTGGCATTTTCCGGTATTGGTCAATAATGTCCCGAATTTGCTGGATCTGATCCTGAAACGCCTGTTCAGCAAATTTGGGTGTAGGAGAAGAAACTGGCGGCTGAGGTTCATCCATCCTAGGTTGGGAAAATTCTGCCGTCGGTTCGGCTAATTCTAACTCTTCCGCCGCTACAACCAAGTCTTGTAAACTGCCAACCAAATAGTCTTTAAAACCCTGCACCCGAATTGCCAATTCTTGAGATACCCCAGCAAATGTGGTTCGCATTTCCGTGCGAATGCGTTCTCGGCGGCGTTCTAGTTGCTCCACAGAAATTAAAAGGGCTTGCTTGCGCTGATCTAATTCGCTTAACCCCTCTTGGAGCATTTGTTGGATGGTGGCTTGGGTTTTGGTTAACTGGTCAGATAAAATCTGATTTTGGCTGGCTTGTAGCTGGGCAATTTTTTGCCTCAACTGTTGTTCTTGCGCCTCAAGATCCGCGATCGTTTGAGTTAAATTCGCGACGGTTTCCTGTTGGTTTCTTGATGGTGTCATCTGACTATCATCTGGCGCAGGTAAGTCTAAAGCATTTGAAGAGTCAGCTTGGGGTTGTGTCACGTCAGATTGGTTAGATGAATTAGTTAACGGCTCAGAGCGTTCTGTTTCGGGTTTTTGCTCTGGAGAGTCTTGATCAAATTCCTCAGAGATTGGTTGTTGTTCTAAATTGGATTCTTGGGTTTGTGGTTCGTCTGAATTCATTGAATAATTAATATCTGATAATGATTTACATTCCCAACCCCTAAATGGTGGGATTATTCTCAAGGGCGAGTTACCGGGCAAGAGAGCCTTTGTTACAAGGTGTTCTCAAGCCTAAACGTTAGATTTCTAGCAAGGCATATCGGAAAGTAGTCTCAACTCTGGGGACAGCGCTCCTCTAAGCAACGTTTAAGCTGTTTGGGATCAAATAAAATTGGCAAGAAGTGGATGCTATTCACTTCCTTAAAATAGAAAAGGATTGGAAACGATGACCAGAATATCCGCCAATTTGACCAGTCTTTATACGGAAAACGGCGAATTAAAGTCTGGGAACGATAGACATCCAATGCGGTTTCGGTAAATTGCAGACGGATGGTTACCGCTTGAATCATTAAAAATAACCCGAAAAGAGCAATGAGTAAACCGACCCAAATTTGGAGCAGCACAATCGGTATACTGCCCAGAACCAATACCAAAGGAATCGCGTAGCTAGGGGCAAGTTCGATGGTTTGGGTTGATGAAGATGAAGAAGTAGCAGAGGTCACTAGACTAAATTCCCGTTGTTTATCGACACAAATGATCTATTTTAATATACCTCTAACTACAGAACTGCACTGCCTGTGCCTTGGAACATCAGCCACGACAAAAAAAAGTTAGTGATGAAAATTGCCAGTAAAGCCGTGACGACTGCCGTTGTCGTGGATTGACCAACTCCTTTGGCTCCACCACTAGTGGTTAATCCCCAGCTACAGCCAATGACGGCTATCAGCATCCCAAATACAGCGGCTTTAATCATCGCCGTAAACAAATCCCAGATTCCCAGGAAATTCCGGGCGGAATCCAGAAAGACAGATTGAGGAATATTGTAAAGATTAACAGCAATCAATACGCCGCCCGTCATGCCGAGAATAATTGAGAGAATTGTCAATAACGGCAGCATTAGAATGCAGGCAATGACACGAGGGATGACCAAATAATCAATGGGATCGGTTTTGAGCATATAAAGTGCATCAATTTGTTCAGTCACGCGCATTGTGCCAATCTCAGCCGCAAATGCTGAACCCACTCGTCCGGCAATCACCACAGCCGTTAATACAGGCGCAAGTTCCCGGCTCAATGCCAGTGCCAAAACCCCTCCAATGGCTGTAGTTGCCCCAAAGTTAATAAATTCTCGCGTTACCTGAATTGTAAACACGGCACCGATAAAAGTAGCCGTGATCAGGGCAATGGTGAGTGAATCAGGACCAACAACTGCCATTTGCTCCAGGGTATTGCGTCGGTAGATTTTGCCACCGAGAAGATGAACGATGACTTGACCGCCTAATAAAATGGCAGCTAGCAAGCGCTGGAGCCACAATCCCAAGCTAGAGGAAGAGGTTTCATTCATTCATTCGTCATTTGTCATTTGTCATTTGTCATTTGCCCTTGTTCACTGTTCACTGTTCACTGTCCAAGGACTATCTGCTTTCATTTGATTCCACACGGAAACGTTCTACAGAATTGAGTAGATCTCGTGCCACACCAACTAAGTTTTGCAAGGCACTGGATACCCGTTGGGCTTCCTGAGAGGTTTCTTGGGCAGTTAGTTCAACCGATTGCATGACTTGGGCAACAGCACGGGATGTTTCGGTTTGTTCAACTGTATCCGCTTTAATTGCCCGCACCAAAGCATCAATGCGATTGGACACTTGGATAATATCTTCCAATGCTTGTTTGGCTTGCTCTGCCCGTTTGGTTCCATCAATAACCTGCTGGGTGCCTTCTTCCATCGCCGTCATTACCGACCCGGTTTCGCTTTGAATCTGCATGACGATTTGCTCAATTTCTTTGAGTGCCTTGGCTGAACGATCTGCCAGTTGCCGCACTTCATCGGCAACGACGGCAAACCCTCGACCTGCCTCTCCAGCTCGAGCTGCCTCGATACTGGCATTGAGAGCTAACAGGTTGGTTCGGGATGCAATTGTGGAAATTACGGCGACAATCTTGGAAATTTCCTGGGAAGATTCAGCCAATCGCTTGACTTTTCGGGTTGTTTCTGCTACAGTTTCCCGAATTTGCAAGATGCCTGCCACCGTATGTTCTACCGCGTGACCGCCTCTGTGGGCGACATCCGCAGCGGTGTGGGCAACTTCCTCGGCTTCCCGGGCGGCTTCAGCGACTCGCTGAATGGAGTCGGTCATCACCTGAACGGAGTTGAGGGTAACCGCTAGTTCCTCGGCTTGGCGCAAGGCGTCATTGGATAAACTGCCAGCAAATGCCGCGCTTTCAGTCGAACCCTTGGTCACTTTACGGGCGGCATCTTTTACTTGTTGAACGATTTCCCGCAGATTTTGAATGGTTAGGTTAAAGGAGTCAGCCACTGCTCCCAAAACGTCGGCTGTTACTTCAGCTTGTACCGTTAAGTCCCCGCGTGCAGCTCCTTCAACATCATCTAGCAATCGAATTACCTGGCGTTGCAGGTCTTCTTTGGCTTGCTCTTGTTCTTCGGCTTTGCGGGTGGCTTCACTGGTGGTGGTTAGGATCACTCGCGCCATCTGGTTGAAACCTGAAGCCAGTTGACCGAGTTCTCCCTCGGAGTAGATCGGGACACTGACATTAAGATTTCCCTGAGCAACGGCATCAAACTGGGTTTGTAAATCCACTGTGACTTGTTGAATCTGGCGAGTGGTGATCCGACCCAGAAACAGGGTAATGCCAAAACTAGCCGCAAATGCTGCACCACTGGCTAAAGCATGGGCAAATTTGAGATTCGCGATCGCGGCGGGTTGAGCTTGCCCTTGGGGTACTGAACTTCGCGCAGCAATACTTTGTGCCGAAAAACTGACTAAGGCAACGACAAAAGCGGAGGCAATCCCAGCCGCAAACGACATAATCCACTGTTTATGATGGAGGGAGGCATTTTCAAAGGGAGCCAGCCACCCTTGATCAACATTAACGATAGGTTCATGTCCCCCCTCTTTGGCTTGACTAAAAACTGGGAGTTGTTCAGTTGAGCTACCAATACTGAAAATTTCTTCATCACTATCAACTGAGCGATATTCCTGAGCCGATTGCTGGTGAGCAGCTACACTATCTCGGACGGCATCGCCATTTTCCCTAACTCCCTCACTTTCGCCACCTGTTGGTATGACTCCGCTGTTACTTAAAACATCAAAATCTGATTCACTCGCGCCCGAGTCAGCTAATTCATCCTGATCGTCTATGGCGAAATCGGGAAGAGAGCCTAAATCATCTTCAAATACATCAAAAGCGTCTAAAAAGTCTTTGTCCGTTTCAAGTTCTGAGAAGTTCTCAGCCTCAGCCTCAGCCACTTCATCCATCGTGAATGAGTCATTGCTGAAAGCATCGTCAAAGCTCTCAAAGTCGAAGTGCTCATCGGGAGCGTTAAATCCATTTTGATCGAAGTCTGATTCATCCTGAGTGTACTCCTGGCTTTCAAATGCTTCAATCGCCTCATCTGTTTCCTCAGCCGAATAGTCAAACTCATCGGTATCCGTTGGTAAACTTGCGCCCAACTCCCCTGAATTCATCAGTAGGGTTTCGTCTTCATAAACGGGGTGGTCTTCATATGACTCGTCAATCGATTCATCATGCCAACCCTCCATTTCCTGATCAACGTCCGATAAGTCTTCATCGAAATGGGATTCTGACTCATAAGAGGGTGGATTCTGCTCCTCAGCATTTTCAAATTCAGGGGCACTACCGGGAGGCATGACAAATGTTGCTGCCGTATCATCCTCAGACTCCGCTGAAAAGTCCTCAAAGTGATCCTGATAATCTGCCTCGCTAAAGGGGGTGTCATTTAGATCAAAATCACTCGCTCCTTCCTCATAATTTTCTGGGTAATTTGCCTCGCTAAAGGGGGTGTCATTTAGATCAAAATCACTCGCTCCTTCCTCATAATCTTCATAGTCTACCTCAGCAAAGGGGTTGTCATTTAGATCAAAATCACTCGATGACTCATAAAGATTGTCAACATCACCACTCTCTTCGTCTAAACCGCGCAAGGCAAATGGATTGGATTCATCTACAGAACTTGGCTCATCCGTCGTCTCTGATTCAATAGCTGAACTATCCAGGGGTTCGGCAAAGGGCGAAGATGAGGTTGAGTCAAAATCATCCCCTAGTCCCGCTTCATCTAAATCTAAAGCCCCTAAATCGAAATCCTCAGACTCATCAATTTCTTCCGAGTCTTGCCAGGTTTCTAATGTAGGTATCTCATTCAAATCATCGGTTTCATCAATATCGTGGAAATTGTTATCGAAGTCCTCTGTGGATGGGGGTGAATCGACAGAATCGAATTCGCTGGACAATTGATTAGCATCTTCTAGACCTTTATGGGCATATTCGATAAAATCAGGTTCAGACGTTAAATTAAGAACTTGCTCATAGTGTTCCCGTGCTTGCTCGTACTGCTGTAGACCATAGCAACAGATATGACCCTTAAGTAACAAAGCACTTGGATCATCGGGATACTCTTCAATCAACCGACTAATAAGATCGGCAGCTTCTTGGTATTTACCTTGTGCATAAGCCGTTTGTGCGTGTGTATATTCCTGAACGTAATCTGTACTTGATGCCATTGACCTCCTCCCTTTGCTCACCAGGAAAAAGTAACAAACAAAAGGTTGCTCTCTTTTTCCTTTCTTTTACTGTTCATTCATGCTGCCCACCGCGCTGCTCGTAGAATTGCCACCTGATCGAGAAGTCGTAAAAATTGATTAGATTCTGGATCTAATAACCACTCTCCTTTTAAAAAAGGTGCCATCGTATCCGGAACATTCATTGCCATTTGTAATTGCTCCACATCTAACCAATCCATGTCCACAATTCGCTCCACGGCTAAACCAAGCATTGTATCTTGATCTTCGATGGCAATGACGGGAATTTCTGATCGGTCTGTATTCACAGGGATCGGCTCTCCCAGAAATTGACCCAGATCACCAACCCAGATAACCCGACCTCGCATATTGATCGTCCCCAATAATAAGGGGGAAGCATTAGGGATGGGGGTGATCTGGTTGGGAGATGGCTCAAGCACTTCTTTAATCCCAGTCGCTGGCAAAGCAAATTCCATACCAGAAGGGACGTAAAATCGCAAGTGTAATTCACCCTCAGGACTTTCTAGTTCTTGCAATTCTGGGGCTTGATCTTGACCAGTATCTGTTAAAAAATCCGGATTTCCAACCATTCGCAGCTAGAGTCTTAACTATATTTATGACCTGAGTAGCTGTTTGACTGTGCCAATCAACTCGGTGGGCTGAAAGGGCTTAGCGATGTAAGCATCTGCCCCTTGCTTCATGCCCCAATATCGATCAAATTCTTCGCCTTTTGAAGAACACATGACCACGGGTACATTTTGGGTTTTGGGATCAGCCTTTAAACGACGACAGACCTCGTACCCATTCATACGAGGCATAACAATATCCAATACCACTACATCAGGACGAGACTGCAGAATATGTTCTAAGGCTTCTACTCCATCACTTGCCACAGAGACCGTCAACCCACTGCCTTTGAGGAGGTCTGAGATCATCTGTCGCTGTGCCAAACTGTCTTCTACAACCAAAACTGTACTCATAACCCCCTACCTGACTTGCCAATAAGCGCACGAATTTTGAACGTGAACTGAGCTGTATCGTTGAGCTATACCCTTAAACATAGATAGAGTAATGATTAATGTATCCTTTATGGTAGCTTCATCCTGAACTGATCCCTTTCTCTATTGTGACAGGCTTAACTGCGAAATGGAGCTAGGGCGCATCGCTGTATGAGTCTATGAGGTGATTGTAGCGGAAGAATTACCTTCCTGCGTGTTACATGATGATCACTGTTGTTAAGCCGATGCTGATTTAGTAATATCGGTTGCCTTGACCTCCTCCTCTAGGACTTGGCGGGAACTATCGAAATTCATTTTTTCCGGATCTCCCGGACCTACGTATTTCTCCAATAACATCAACAGCTCACTAGCTCCAAACGGTTTAGTCAAATAGTCCGTTGAGCCTACCATGCGAGCTCTCACACGGTCAATAAAGCCATCTTTGCCCGTCAGCATAATGATTGGAGTTTGTCGAAATGTCGTCGATTGTCGCAACATGCCACACAGTTCATATCCATCGAGTTGGGGCATGACTAAATCACAGAGAATTAGAGCTGGTTTGATTTGGAAGAGTAAGCTGAGAGCTTTGAGGGGATTTTGAATTGCCGTTACTTCATATCCTTGGGCTTGCAGCATATACTCGACGGTTTTGCCCACTGCCTTGTCATCATCAATACAGACTACAGAAGGTGCATGATCTGCACGGGTGGATTCCCAAGGTTGTCGAACGGCGAGGGTTTGTTGAGGTGCTGACGTCAGCAATTGAATCCAACCCCGTTGGATATAGGGGTAAATGGCTCGGGTGACAGTCAGGATGTCACGATTGAGATAGCGAGCCATCTGTCGCAGAGAATTTTTGCCATTCGCCCACCGTTTGAGGGTTCTAAATGCATTCTCCGGTAATGCTGCCTTTAATTTCGTTTCATCCGTAATCAGTGGGCATTGATTAGGGGATTGGATATGGGGATGAAACTGCTTCCACTCCTGGACTTGCTTCATAATCTTGGTCACTAGGGGGGCAATTTCTAAGGTGGTGAGTTGGGGCGCTAAGGCTGGATCAACCTCGAAGACAAAATATCCATTGTGGAGGCTCAACAGGTCAAATAGGGTTTCATGTACCATACTGTGGAGAATGCTGCGCCCTTGAGCTGGCGTGATAATATGGTTTTCTAGCAACGCCCAAAGATAGCCATATTCGGGAGCATTGGTCGAAGCAATCGACGGTTCTTCGATGTCATCCAAAGCTGCTTCAGCTCGATAGCGACGCAGGTAATCGCGCAGTCGTGACAAACTGTGATCACTGTTTGCCGCATAAGCAATTTGTCCGTTGAGAAAAAAAACAAACCAAAATGGTCCAGGGCAACGGGGTGGGGTCGCGAGGTGAGAGCGTCCCTGGATAAATTTATGAGTCAAATCACTACCAGAGTTATGGGTGTGGAAGCTTTGCGCCTCAACTAAAAGTTCTCCTGTGCGCTGACCCAGTTCGATCAGTTGCAGGATACTGCGGATATCAATTTCATTTAACGTTCCCTGCATTTTAAGGAAAATGTACTCCTAAAACCTTGCGTTCAATGCTGAGGCGCGAATGGTCTGTTGGGTTACCAAGTTGCCTGCCATCTTAACCTCAACCCCAACTTGATGCTTTACCACCACCGCTGACTGACCCTGTTAAGATAACATCCAATTAGGTTGGAATGGATCGTTTAACGGATGTGTTTCAACAGAGCAATTTAAACTTTAATTTTAACTTTGCTCAAGAGAGCCATTGGAATTTATAGAAGAAGAGTCAATCAAAACCTCCATGTATTCAGTATAATTGAGGACTCGACTTGCTGTAACACCTCCTGATCAGGCGGATTGGACGGCGGTGAGCGATCGCTGGCGTTAATCACCAATTAGCAGGGTTGGCTAGAATACAGGGACAAGGCAATGGCTTCAGGAGACGAATTAGCTAAATTCAACAAAACAATGCAGCTTGTCCAACGAGGGGTCTCTTAAGCCAAGGCTAAGCATACTCCTAAAACAGTAACCAGAAAACAGCAATCGAGTTATTGAAGCTAAAATTTTATAGCCAATGGAGTAGGATCGAGCAAAAAGCTGGTGTCTGTACCAGCCAAGGACTTATAATCTCTTATAGAAATTCATAACTAATTGTAATACAGCCAAAGTCATGCATCGAGAATGGCTTCGTTCAATAAACTTCAACTACCCCGCGCTACTGACATAGAGCGCGAAGATGGTGAGGAATAGGGGTTCAATCAGCTAAGGCTACTCTGTTCCTAGCTTACCTAAACTTGCCCTTTAAGAAGGGTTGAGTTGGAGATATAGCACTACGCACTAAGGTTAGGACAAATGAAGAAAAATTCAAATCGCTCAATCCCTTGTCAGGTAAGCTTTTGTCTTCACTATTGCAAGAAAGCCTATTGCCTATTCCCTCCCCGCGTAGCGCTATATGTAGCATTTCTCGATCTGTCAGGACTATCCGGTGGTAGCTTAGATTCAGGACAATAATCCAAGACACGGCTACCTCTGTCACTTTCTAAAAGCTAGCATTGTAGACAAAGCTGCTCGGTCTATAAATCAGGGTTAGCTCTGAGAACATCAGGAGCAGTGCGACCAGCAACCCAATCAACTAAGATTTAGTTCAGGTTGGCTTAGTCAAGAATTGGGTACAAGACAAGTAAAGAGGACGATCAGTGTGCTGTATCTAGCAGAAGTCAAAAAGCAGAAAACTGGCCCTTTTGGCGGCAGTAAGACCGAACTCAAACTGCTGGCTTGTCAGCGGAATGATCAGAGTTGGAGCGCTGTCCCAGGTGATGAAATCATCCCAGGAGACGAAGCCGGTGGTATGAGCGATGGGGCTTTGGCAATTGTCAATGTCAGTAACAATCGGATTCAAGGCGAAGTTGAGCCAGCCGGGACGAGACTGGCGAGCATCTTACAAAATTTTTCGCGTCTGTTGGACAAGGCGAAAAGTCAAGAAGAAGAAATTGAACAGTGGAAGCAGTCCTTGACGTATCAAAGTCAAGAACTCAACCGCCGCGAGATGGAAATGGAAGCGCGGTTGGAACAGATGCAAGCCATGGAGGAAGAGGTTGAACAAATCGATCAGCAGCGTCAAGACTTAGAAAGTACGAAAGAGGAAACTGAACGCCTCAGAGAGGAGTTTGATCGAAAACAACAGGAACTTGAAGGCGCTTGGGAACATCTGCGCGGTGAACAGCGGCGTTGGGATGAGCAAAAAGAACAGCTGCAACAAACTTCGGGTTTAAGTGAGGACGATGTTGCGGCGATGCAGGAGTTGCTCGATCGCCTATCGACGGCTGTCGCTCCTACAGATACTGTGCGGGAACAGTTGAATCAAGCGTTTGACATCATTGATCAACAGCAGTCAGAACTAGATAGTGACTGGCAAAAACTAGACAATCAGCGCCAACAAGCAGAGCAACGCCAAACCGAAATTGACGAGCAAGCTGAGGACATTCACCAGCGTAAGCAAGAGTTAGAGCAGGTTCAAACCTCTTATGAAGAGGCACAAGCGGAATTGAAGGTGCAGCGGAATGCCTTGGAGATGAAGCAGGAATCTGTACATTTACTCAGCCTGCAACTTCAAACTCATCAAGAGTTACATCAAGAACTTGCTCGTTTAGCGACCAGTTCAGCCGATGTCAAAATTAGTCAAGAGGTTGACATTCAAGCGCTGGAAAATATGCCCCTAGGTGAACTCCAGGAAATCGTGCAAAATTTACAGCAAGATTTGGAGAGAGTGGTGCGCTTTGTCAACGACCAGGAAGAGGAACTCACATTCCAGCGCCAAGCGGTTGAAGAACTGCAAGATAAAATTAATAATGCGAGTGAGTACGATCGCATTAGTTTGGAAAGTGAGCTAGCCGACGAGCAAGACCGCTACCAAATGTTGGATGAAACCCTCGTCGGTCAACGCCGCAACCTGCGGGAGAGGGAAGAGATTTTAAATCAGCATAATCGAGTTTTACGCCGTCGCCAGGGAATTAGTGAAGGGGGTAGCACCGATACCCATAAAATCGACCTCGGTCCTGTCTTAAACCAGCTCGAGGAACAGCGACAACAGCAGGAAAGCGAACTGGAAAAACTGGAAAACCAAGTTGAGCAAATGCGCCAAAGCATTAGCCAAGCCGAGGAAATGCTGACTCAGCAAGAAAGTGAGCAAGAAACTCAACACTCTGAGTTACAAAACTTGGAAGAAAACTGGCACTCGATGAAACAGGAAGTCGCTGAACTGTGGAGTCAAGTAAATCTGTATCAAGAACTCTTACCGCCCAAGCAAGAGGCTCTGAATCAAATTCGCCAAATCCTCGACGCGATTGCGGAAGCCCTGAATCAAATTCAGGAAGTTGGCGATTATCAACTCCAAGCCATTTCCGAAATGCGGCAAACGGTTGATAGCATGGTGGAATCACCTGAACTGGCGGCTTCCTAGAGCTGAGGGTGTCGGGTGTCGGGAATGTAGGGAAAGCGTGACAGCTTAGTCCCCTTGGCTATTTCGCCAAATAATCCAATCCCCTTCGACTTGAGCGCTTGCCCCTCCGGGAAAGGATGAGGTGCGAGAGCGATTGGGCGCCTCAATTAAAGCCGTAATCGCTTCAATTTGCTCAAAATTGGTAGCTTTCGGTTGGACAATCGTCAGAAACTGCCGAATCGCACGACGTTGTAGGGCGAGATCAGCTTGTCGTAAGATTAAACGATTAAGTTTGAGCGTCGTAGTGGGTTCATTCTCACTCATAGAACCCATGGCTTGCTCTCGCAGCGATCGCGCCGCCGTCTCTAGATACTCCACATCAGCGCGTAACAGTTCCGCTGTATGACCCAGAGCCGTTTCCACCCTCGGATTAAAATGAGTTTTTAGATAAGGCAGTACCTCTTGGCGAATGCGATTACGAGCATAGCGGAGGTCTTGATTATAGGCATCCAACCAAACCGGGAGGTGCTGTTGCTCCACAAACTCCCCCGTTTCTCTACGGGTAACCTCTAGCAACGGGCGTACTAGCTGTACCCCGGCTACCAGAGGACGTTGCCAAGTCAGGGATTGGAGACCATCAACCCCCGTCCCTCGAATCAGATTATACAAAACCGTTTCCGCGCGATCGCTCTGGGTGTGAGCCGTGACTACATATTGATATTGATAGGTTTGGGCAATCTTACCGAGTGCCTGATAACGCCATTGTCGAGCCGCTCCCTCACTTGTAGTCACTTGATCCGCAATTTCCAGATAAAAAGGAATCGCCCAACTCTGAGCCACTTGTTCAATGTGATCTGCTAGCCCCTTGTCGGCGGGCCAACGGTGATCACAATGCGCGATCGCTAATTGCCATTTCCACTTCGGCTGCAAATCTAAAAGCAGTTTCATTAAACAGAGGGAATCTTGTCCCCCCGATACCGCCACCAAAACAGGACGACTTGGCGCTAATAGCTGCCTTTGCTGTAGCGTTTGATGAAGATGGGCGTGAATTAGCGTCCAATCTGAACGTTGAGACATTCGTCATTTGTCATTCGTCATTCGTGAGCGAATAGAGAAAAGGGTGGTGTAGAGTTTTGAGCTAAAATCATAACGGCTCCATCGTCCCCAGCTCCCCCCGCTTCCCCAGCTTCCTCAACTTCCCCAGCTTCCCCAACTCCCCCTGCTTCCTCATTTCCACCAACCTACTGAACGTTACTGATTACTTTGCCAACCTTCTTGACTCATTTCTTGCCAAACATCATCGAGAAGGGAGTCTGTCTCATTGTCCTCCTCTTCCTCTTCCTCTAAGGAGGAAAAATCACCTAAATCAAACTCATCTTCATCACTAGCAGAGGTTTCATCAAAATCGAGTTCCTTCTCACTTTCTGTGGAAATCGATCCCAAATCTAGCAACTCCTCGTCGTTGCTGGTGCTTTCCTCTTCCATCTCCAACTCTTCTTCGATGCTGCTGGAGAGTTCATCAAATTCATCATCAAAGCTAGCTGATGTATCTTCCTCCTCAGCAGAGAGTTCCTCTAAATCACTCTCAAAGCTGACAGGTGACTCTTGCTCTTCCTCAACAGAGAGTTCATCGAAGTCACTCTCAAAGCTGACGGGTAACTCTTCCTCCTCACTGGGAGACATTTCATCGAAATCACTCTCAAAGCTGACAAGTGGCTCTTCCTCCTCACCGGGAGACATTTCATCGAAATCGCTCTCAAAGCTGATGGATGGCTCTTCCTCCTCCTCGGTAGAGAGTTCATCGAAGTCGCTTTCAAAGGTAACAGGTGGCTCCTCTTCTTCTAGCCCCTCCATGGAAAAGCTTGTCCCCTCATCCATGAAGTCACCGAGGCTGTCTTGCTGTTGATCCTCAGCAGATAATTCATACTCATGATCCGCCTCATCCAGACTCATCGACGGCTGTTCTACATCAAAGTCCTCATCCATGCTGATTGAGGACTCTTCCTCAGCCAACTCATCCTCAGTCTCAGTGTCTCCACTGACGGGTGCTACTGGTGTTTCATCCTCAGCCACCTGAGGACAAAATTCCAGATTGATTCTCACCTTGCCTTTTTGCCAGCCACCAGAACTAAATCGCAAGACTTCACAGGAGATACCCTCCTCACTAAACCAGGCATTTTTGTCTTGAGTCCATTCGCTCAATCCATGCTCAAGCTGCGTTTTGATCGCGTCCGCCAATTCGCTTACTCGAAAGGTACGATGCCCAATTAAGATTTGCGCTGATTCGTCAACGGATAAGACTTCACCACTAGCGAGTGGCTCAAACTGATTATCTACGCCCATTTTCCCCGATTAACGTTCTACTTGTGTGCTTAATGATTTACAAATTGGGTCATGCGCTGGATCATCCAGGAGTAAGCGATTTGGTCGTCGCGTTGATTAATCCTGGAATACCTAGAAGAACCAGCCGTAGGAATGCAATCCTTTACCCAATAGATTCACCCCAAGATAACAAATCCAGACTACAACAAATCCTGTTGCCGCTAAAATTGCTGGTCGGCGTCCTTGCCACCCTCGGGTAATGCGAGCATGAAGGTAAGCGGCAAAGACTAGCCAGGTAATTAATGCCCAGGTTTCTTTGGGGTCCCAACTCCAATAGGAACCCCATGCCTCATTTGCCCAAACTGCACCAGCAATAATGCCAATTGTCAGCAACGGAAATCCTAGCCCGATAATCCGATAGCTAATATTATCTAACGTATCCGCTAAGTTTAGGCGTTGGGGAGAAAGGGTGGGAAGGCTAGCCAATTCAGGTGTAGAGGTAACAGCATCCAGAACGGCTGTACTTGTCGAACCTGACGTGTCTTGCCAACTCATCGCCATTGGCCCATTATCACCACTACCCTGGGGCTGAAGGTTATCCTGATTCCGTTTAAGCTGATAGGAAGCCGTCCCCGTTGATTCCGGTTTACGGCGGAAGCCACCTGTACCCACGGAACTCCCTCGCAGTTCAACATTTTGACCCCGAGTCACGACTAAAAAGGCGATCGCTAATAGTGATCCCACCATTAATGTGGCGTAACTGAGCATCATCACGCTGACGTGCATCATCAACCAGTTGGATTTCAACGCCGGAACTAACGGTTCCGCCTGTTGCATATCAGATGGTAGTGACAGGGCGGCAAAGGCGGTAATTCCCATGGCAACTGGAGATGTAACCACGCCCACCCAACGACTCGCGCTCATTTTTTCCGCTACCAGATGCATCGCGGTGATGCCCCAGGCTAAGAAAAATAGGGATTCATAGAGATTGCTTAAGGGAAAATACCCCGCACTCAGCCAACGGGCACCGAGTAAGGCGGCGATACAGAGGTTGGCGATAATCATACCCGTTCCGCCCAAGGTGGGCAGATAGGGGATGTTCTTGAAGGCTGCACCAACCCAATACAGGAGCATGGTGACTAGGAGAACTGCAAATGAAATATTATCTAAGCTGTTTTGGAGTGAAACTAGATCCATAAATACGCTTCTCGACTTAATCGTTTAGAAATGAAATGCCGCGCTTATATTATCCTATCGGGATTGTTGCCCTTGACGAGAGGCGAAAAACATTATCATAACGATTTTCTGGATTGTTGGGGATGGGAGCAGGGGGAGCTGGGGAAGCTGGGGAAGCTGGGGAAGATGAGAGAGATGTGGTTGTAGAGACGTGCCATGGCACGTCTGGGAGATGGGAAAGATTCGAGAGATCTGCCCTTAGAAAACGTCAAGGGGAGGGTATCGGAGAAGAAGGCACCGGAATTGGATTGGACGGTAGTATCGTTTTGAGCTTGACAAATAAATTAAAGCGTGTATTTTGCTGATCTTCGACGGCTGTCGTCAAACCGATCGCGCGGATTGCCTGCATCATCTGATCAAGTTGAGAGGGAAGTTGAGGCAAATTTAAATTATCTCGATTTAAGAGACGCTCAACCTCAATGAAAACTTGACCATTGTGGGGACTGGGTTTGGTGGGTACGATTTGCTGAAACAGTGGTGTTTGAGTCAAGGGGGCTTGGGGTTGAGGAACAATGGCATCAGCAATGGGTGCGCCGAAGGTGAGAAATGCGATATTTCCTTCTAACCAGCCGTGGGTAGCGGTAATGCCTCCTAGGGGAGATGTCCACCGTACCACTGGTTGATTATTAAGTTGGGTGTTTTCCACCGTCAACTGATAGCGAGTTTCCATCACTTGATCAAGCTGCTGGAATGCTTTTTCTGTAGCCGCGCGATCGCTCGATAGAATCATGACGGTGATACCTGCGCCTAGCATGGGTGGCGGCTGGTTTTCTGGGGGTGTGAGCAAATCCTCAGTCGCGGGGATGAGGGCGATTACCCATTCACCTGCCATCCAGGGTAATAAATCCTCTTGTACATCTACGCCCAGAGTTGTCTGTATCCCGGCACTCAGATTCGCTGGGGGAATGGGGATCAGGGGATTAGAGGGGGCGTTTTGGGCGTAACTATTCCACAATTGGGCGAAATTACTACCACTCAGCATTAATCGGGTATTGGCAGGGAGGCGTCTGGGTAAACGACTACTGGTATTTTCAATAGGATAGGCGTTTTGGCTATTCGGTTTCAGCCAAGACATGCCGCGAAAACGTATCCCATCCGACTCCAAGGAAATACTCGTCACCAGCCCTTGCTGGGGTTGCCTTTGAGCCAACTGTTCCGGCGGGAGCGATCGCGCGGAGTTGGCAGCAGCGGTGGCGGTGAACGCAGGTAGGTTTAAGTACACTTGAGCAAACGCCTGGGTGGTGTCAATTGTGGCTAAAGCCTCGATATATCCCGGCGTAGATGCCACAGATTTCACCCCTTTATAGGTGTCAATCACTTGTTCCATGGTTTGGGGATTTGACGTAACCACGACAAACCGTTCCAAAACAGTAACCGAATAGTTTTGGCTATTGGGCTTTTGGGTTTCGCGAATCTGAACCCCGCGATAGGTTCTCTCGCCAAACTGAGTCACTTTCTGAGACGTGGTTTTAGCCACAATTTCTTTAGCGTGGGCAGGGTTATCAATCGGTAAGATGATTAAGTCGGGGAGTTTGATAAACGGTAGCGTGACAGGGGACGTTTGCTCCGGTTCCGTTTCTGGTGCAGATGTACTATCCCCCTGATAGGCAATCATCACCGTTTCATCCAACCACGGCTGGATATCATCCTCGTAGTCGTAGCCGTTGTCTGTTAGCAGATTTTTCTCAAGCTGGGCGAGTTGTCTGACGAACGCCGCTAGAGTGTTGGGTGTGCCATATCGCTGCAATTGTCGCCATTTACTGCTGTCTGTAGACACTAAGGCTGTGATCAGGGTATCTTGAGGAACGAGTTTTGCCCCCACTGGTGCTTTTGCCAGCCAGAGATTGTGTTGTACGAACAGAGAATAGGCGATGACACTCCCACTCATCAGGATAACAATTAGGGCTAATGTTACCCGTAGAACCAGTTTATTTTTTCTCAGCATGAATATTCGTTATTTGTCATTTGTCATTCGTCTTATGTCATTGGTAAAGAGATAAATATAAAGGCTTGGATTTTATGCAGCAAGCCCTAAATAAATTAATCGTATTAGTAGCGAGCAAGATGCTTGCATTATAATAATTTCGCTGGGATTGACAATAACCTTTAAATTACGAACGTTTATCGGGTTCAACTGTTCCCTACAGCCCATGAGTGTCAACTTAAGTCGAATGCCACTGACTGGTATGCTGATGGGTTGAGCGAAGTCGAAACCCACGATGGCGGCGTGGCACAGCTAAAATTGTGGATTAGATTTGACCATTGAATCGGGCGCAAGTCTTTGCGCCCCTACGGTTTCGGGTCTCCCATTCTAATTCATCAAATAAGGTGTGCCACGCCACTACGATCTATCAAAGGTTTCGGCGATTCCCTAATGCTTATTTCAGTGCCATTCAACTTATAGCGCTACGCGCCAGGGAATAGGCAATAGTGTCTTATGCAATAGTGAAGAAAAACTCTTAATCATCAAGGGATTGAGCGATTTGAATTTTTCTTTTATGTCCTAACTAGAGTGCGTAGTGCTATAAGTCCCAGCTCCCCCCGCTCCCCTTGCCATTCAGCTTAAGTTGACACTAATGTTTAATACTCCGGTACAGACGGATCAATTTCCCGACTCCAAGCGGTAATGCCTCCTTTGACATTGATCCCTTCAATTCCGGATTCTTTGAGAATACCCAAGGCTTTAGCCGAACGTCCTCCCATTTTACAATGGGCAATTAAGCGGTGACCATTTAGGAGTTGCTTAACTTTTTCGACACCTGAACCCTGTTCAATATCCGGTAATGGGACTAAAACAGCACCGGGAATTTTAGCAATCTCGTATTCATTGGGATTGCGGACATCAACGAGGACAAAATCCTTGGTTCCACTATCCAACAATTGCTTGAGTTCTTGAACAGTCATTTCTTGAATTGCCATTAACCGTTGCGCCTCCTGTTCTTTGGCTTGGGGAATGCCACAGAATTGTTCGTAGTCTACTAATTTTTCGATAACGGGGCGTACTGGATTGGGTCGCAGTTTCAGTTCCCGGAATTTCATATCCAGGGCGTTGTACAGTAACAACCGTCCGCTGAGGGTTGTCCCCTTACCCAGGATAATTTTAACGGCTTCTGTGGCTTGGATGAGTCCAATAATTCCGGGCAAAATGCCTAAAACGCCACCTTCGGCACAGGAAGGAACCATTCCGGGTGGTGGGGGTTCGGGGAACAAGTCGCGGTAATTGGGTCCATCTTCGTAGTTAAAGACGCTGGCTTGTCCTTCAAACCGCAGGATGGAACCGTAGACATTAGGTTTACCCAGGATTACACAGGCGTCATTGACGAGGTAACGGGTGGGAAAGTTATCGGTTCCATCGACAACCACATCGTAGGGTTTCACGATATCCAGCGCATTCTCGGATGTCAGGCGGGTTTCGTAGAGATCAACTTGACAATAGGGGTTAATTTCTAGAATCCGGGTTTTTGCCGATTGAATTTTCGGTTTCCCTACCCAGGATGTCCCGTGAATCACCTGACGTTGCAGGTTGGAACTATCGACGATATCAAAATCTACGATTCCGATACGTCCGATACCTGCGGCGGCTAAGTACAGTAAGAGGGGTGAACCGAGTCCTCCGGTACCGATACAGAGAACACTCGCCGCTTTGAGGCGTTTTTGTCCCTCTAGTCCAACTTCCGGCAAGATTAGGTGTCGAGAATATCGTTCGTATTCTTCTTTGGTTAGTTGGATTTCTTCCAGATTGGGATTTAACATGGCAATTTGGTAAGATTAGCGATCAGTGATTGGGGAAGTTTTGACCCTGCACTTGGTTCGAGGGCATGGCGCGTGACCCTTAGCTTCGTTCAAGGGCATGGCATGGTGCGTGAGTTAACCTCCCCAGCTTACTCAGCTTCCCCAGCTCCCAGACGCGCCATAGCACGTCTCTACATTGCTCCCTCAGCTCCCCCTTTCCCCGGTTCCTTTACCGTGATAATTTCTTCAGGCTGAAACTGGTGATGGGGATCAAGAGTCCAGCTTCTCAGGTCAGAAGCTATACCCTGTTGAACGGAAATTATAATATACGAATAACGCTGCCATGCGATCGCCCGATCAAATTCTGAGGGAATGGCTGGATGGTCAGGATGAGAGTGATAGATCCCAATGATATCTAATCCGCGATCGCGTGAGAGCTTCTGTACCTTCAACATCACCTCTGGGGCAATGCTAAACTGATTCCGTTTCGTCCCTGACTGACGGGGTGAACCGTTTACCCCTTGAAAGGCTTCCGCCGCCTGAGTATCCCAAGCATTTTCTGTGGGAAAGACTTCCACTAGGGTTTTTACCTCCCCCTTAATTTGACCTAATAACAAACCACAACATTCTTCTGGGTAGGTGCTTTCGGCGTGAGTTTCCATCGCCTGAATCTGAGCAGGGTTAACGTTGACGATATTGGTTGGGGAATGATCTGAGTTTGACATCAATCTCAGGGAATGGGGAACAAGTATAATCTACTGGTTTTTAAAAAGGAGGAAGCCAAAGGATGCTTCGCTTTTTTTGGACGGGAGAGGGGAGCAAGAGAGTCCGGTTCCCCTTCTCCCCACGGTGGGAGAAGGGGTTAGGGGATGAGGGGGAAAATGTCAAGAAGTAGATAGCCCCAGTTTAAAACCTTGCCAGCATTGACTTTCACCTTAAGTTGACACCAATGACCCTAATCCATCGTGGTGGAGGATGCTTAGAGCGTCGTGGCACAGATTCCCCACACCCCTTAATCGGTGACTCGTCTCAACTATAATCAGGATTCAGGCGATCGCTATTTTCTCAACTCTGATGACTCAATCTGATTATCCCCGCGCCAATACCCTGAAAGCTGCGTTTAAAGCCTGTGACTTAGCGCCCTTGGAACCCGCAGAAATGGAGCGCTATTATGTCGATTTATCCCCGGTGCGTAAATCCTCTGCTGTGGATAGTGTTAGCACTATCTTGGACTTCCAGGAACCTGGAGAAAATACCACGATTCTGTTCACTGGACATCGTGGCTGTGGCAAAAGTACGGAATTGAAACGGATTCAACAGCGCTGGCGGGATGATTATTATGTTATCTATCTGGAAGTTAATGAGGAAACGGATATTAATGATGTTCGCTACACGGATTTATATTTAATTGTGATTAAGCAAGTCGAATTTGAACTCCGCAAACACGGCTTGTCTTTTGATGCTCAACTTCTCCAGCAGTTTGAAGCTTGGTTTAAGGATGTTACCCAAGAAACGGAGGAAACGGTAGAAAAATCAGTCAGTATTACGGGAGAAGCTAGCTTAGGTGCTGATGCACCCTTTATTGCCAAACTCTTGGTTAAGTTGCTGGCGCAAATCAAAGGCTCAAATAAGCAGAAAAAGACGATTCGTCAAACCTTGGAGAAGGATTTATCCCGACTCAAGGCGGATGTTAATCTGTTATTGGGAAATGCTTATATTAAACTGCGCCAAAAGTTCCCCGACTATAAAGGGTTACTGATTATTTTTGATAACCTGGATCGGATTCCCGTAGAGGTGGCTGACCATTTATTTCTCGATTATGCCACCCAGTTACAAGACCTGAATTGTACCCTAATTTATACCGTCCCGATTTCTGTGCTGTGTTCCCCGAAAAACCCGCTTAAACAATGGGATAGTGACCCCCATATTGTCCCGATGGTGACGATTTATGAATTTGAACGGGAACGCTGTGATTTGGACTATAAACCCGCCGGATTAGAGGCGATGGCGGGATTAATTGAACGGCGGGTTCAGGTGGAGAATGTGTTTGAATCTCGCCAGGTGTTGTTAGAGATGGCAAAAGCGAGTGGGGGTCATGTGCGCCAACTGATGCAGATGATGCGAACGGCTTGTCGTACTGCCAGTACCCGTAACCATAAGACCATTAATGGTGAGGATGTTATCTATGCAATTAAGCAACAACAGTTTGGGTTTGAACGGTTTATCCCGGATGAGCATTATCCCCTATTGGCTCACGTTTGCCTGACGAAAAACGTCAGTAAAGATGAGTTGGGTCAATTGATGCTCTTTAATGTATCTGTTCTAGAATATAACGGCGACAAACGCTGGAATTATCCTAATCCTGTGGTGAAGCAAAATGAATTCTTCCAAAAAGCCCTCGCCGCTATCCAATCGGGGCAGACAGTATGAGGAAATCGGACAGTTTTTGGCACGGAATCAAGCCGAGTTTGCCGAACTGCTGACGTTTATTGACTTTGCTGAAGACTTTACTCTGGGGTTTATTGAGGTGAATTTTCCCCCAGATCAGGATCTGCTGATTGAAGCCTTAACCCGCCATGAGGATTGTCAGGGGATTCAGTGGGTGATTCTGGAATTTGCTGATCCGAAGTTGCGCTTTCTCCGAGATGAATTGGTGCAAGAGTTGGAGAAGATTCAGCCGGAAGCGGATAAAAAGATAGTAGTAGTGATTAAGGGATTAGCGAAGTCGATTGGTGTGTTTGGAGAGCATCCCCCGGTGTTAGTGGATCTGAACTTTGTCCGCGATGCCTATAAACGCACGGTTCCCCATCCTTTACTGTTTATTCTGCCTGATTATGCAATTACTCGGTTAGCTAAATTTGCCCCGGATTTTTGGGCGTGGACATCGGGCGTTTTTCGGTTTAAAACATCTCCCCAGATGCAGGAGATGGCTATAGAACGGGCGTTTCAGCCAGCGGAGTCATTCCCTCGAATCGCCACACCAGAACAACAAGAACGAGTGGAATTACTTGAGCGTCTGTTGATGGATTATCAGCCCACGGGAGAACAGGCAACGGGGGAAAATCTGCAGCATTATACGGAGATTTTAGAACAGTTGGGTAAGGCATATCTGACTCAGCGGAAACCTGAAAAAGCTAGGGAGTATTTAGAGGCGGCGCTGAAGTTGGCGCTTCGACTTCGCTCAGCGTCAACTCTTTGCTCAACGTCAACACCAAGCGAAACCGAGGTGTCAACACCGAGCGAAGCCGAGGTGTTGAAGCCGGATGATTTAGGGTTTCAAGTCAGGATTTTTAATCAGTTAGGTGAGAGTTATCAGCAGGAACGACAATTTGATCGGGCGATTGAGTATTATCAGCAGTCGTTAACGCTATCCCGGAAAGTAGAGAATCGGCGCAGGGAAGCCACGGCATTAGTAAATTTGGGTACTGTTTATCTAGACTTAAGACAATTTCAAAAGGCAGAATACTTGTATCAGGAATGTTTAGAAATTGACCAAGATATTGATGATCGCTATTCTCAAGCTATCACCTATCACAATTTAGGATATCTTGCCCAAGAGTTACGGCAGTATGATCAAGCAAAAGATTATTATCAGCAAGCGCTGGATATTTGGATTGAATTTAACGATCGCTACTCCCAAGCTAGTACCTATGGACAATTAGGCAAACTTGCTCAAGAATTACGAGAGTATGAGCAGGCAAAGGTATACTATCAGGAAGCTTTTGATATTTGGATTGAATTTAGTGATCGCTACAATCAAGCTAAAATCTATGGGCAGTTAGGAAGGGTTGCCCAAGATTTATGGGAATATGAGCAAGCAAAAGCTTACCTGAAGCAGTCTCTGGATATTTTTATTGAATATAGCGATCACTACGCTCAAGCTCGCACTTATAACCAGTTAGGAACCGTTGCCTATCTATTACAGGAGTATGAGCAGGCAAAGAGCTACTATCAGCAGGCTTTGGATATTTTTATTAAATTTAGTGAGCGATACGCTCAAGCTATCACCTATCACAACTTAGGAATCATTGCTCAAGAATTACAAAAGTATGATCAGGCAAAGAGCTATTATCAGCAGGCTCTGGATATTAAGATTGAATTTAAAGATCGCTACTCTCAAGCTAGCACCTATCACCAGTTAGGAATGGTTGCCCTCCAGTTACGGGAGTATGAGCAGGCAAAGCTATACTATCAGCAGGCTCTGGATATTTACATTGAATTTAGCGATCGCTACGAACAAGCTGGCACCTATCACCAGTTAGGAATAGTTGCCCAAGAGTTAAGGGAGTATGAGCAGGCAAGGCAATACTATCAGCAGGCTCTGGATATTTTTATTGAATTTAGCGATCGCTATTCTCAAGCTGGCACCTATCACCAGTTAGGATTACTGGCAGAAGCCCAGGAAAACTACACCGAAGCGAGGGAGAATTTACAGACAGCCTTAGACCTATTCCTAGAGTATCAGGATGACTATTGGGCTGGTGTGACGCGAGAAATCTTAGAACGAATATCACAGAATTAAGATTAATGCTGGCAAGGTTTTCAGCTATGTCTATCTACTCCTTGACATTTTCCCCCTCATCCCCTAACCCCTTCTCCCAACCCCCCTCGTTCCCCCCTGCGAGGAGGGATGACAGAGGATGCTTCGCTTTTGTTGCATGGGAGAAGGGGGATCGGATTCTCTTGCTCCCCTCTTGCTCCCCTCTCCCAAGCTTGGGAGAGGGGCTGGGGGTGAGGGCTGGCGTGGGAGAGGGGCTGGGGGTGAGGGGTTTGACGCCGTGCGCCCATTTCACCGATTTCACCGTAAAATCTATCCGACAATTGTAGCTGTGCCGAGCGACTACGCTAAACTCAATCTTGAGCAACACGAATCATAACACCATTGTTGACGGCTCTTGCATCATGACCAAACCTTTCTCCCCAAATAACCCCGCCCATACCACATTTCTCGACGAGTTTACCCGCCACACTGCTGATGCGTTACACCATCAAAACCAGGCAGTTAGTGAATCATTGAACCGCAGACAGATTCCGTCAAGCCAAGTCCGTCCTCTGGAGGAAGCCTATCACGTTTCCTTAAAACTCGGTGATAACTTGTCGCTCAACCCCATCAAAAAACAAATATTACAGCAACTTGATGCCGTTGTCTATTTTCTCCGAGATTTTCACATCGGGATACTGGGTCAGCGTACCAGTCTATTTCATCTTTATGAGGTTGAGATTCAAGTCGAATCCAATCTACGCTATCAATTAACGTTTGAATCGGGAAAACTGTTGATTCAAATCCCCTACTGGCAGATGGCAGTTTTGGATCGCTACCTGCCTTATCAGAAATTAAAGTATCGCTGGCATCGCGGCAACCATTTACCCAGGTTTTCGCCTATTCGCAAAATTTGGTGGTTAGGGACTTGCGGCTTAATAATATACCAATCAAGCTTGACTAAATTGATTAATACAGCTTTCCTAACTGGTACTTTATTTTTACGCAACTCCCTTAGTTGATCCGATTGGCGAACTACGGTATAACCTTCGTTCCATGCTGGTGTTGGCGATTCAAAAGCAAATCTTGGGAATTGACAAGCTTTTTGTAAAATTCAACTTACTGGATAACGGCAACCAAAAACATCGAGCGGTTCAAGGTGATAATCAAAACCAAACAGAACTTAAGAATCACGCGATCGCGTTCCTTAAGGCAACAGTTAAGGAAGAAAAGTTAGGTGTGAATCTCGATCTCGTACTTGAAAATCAGGATGACGCTACAATCGCGCAATTATTGGCAGTCTACAAGAAAAATTTGGCAGACATAGACCAGATGGAGGAATTAATTGAAACCGGGACATTTACCTTGCAAGAGAAGTTAAATGAAGAACAATCTCAAGTTGATATCAAAATGTTTGGCTTTGTTAATGTCGGCAACTATCATCGGATTGATGTGGCAGTCAATCTGAGTAAAGATTATCTTAAAAAATATGTGGATGTAATTCCTCGCAAAACTGATATTAAAGCCGTACAGTTTGGCTTTGTCAATGTTTACACGATAGATGATATTACCGTAAAACCAAATTTTCACGGAGCGCTGACACTCAATTTTGAAACAGCGGCGTTGGAGAGGGCTTTAAAGGAATTAGAATTAGTGCAGTAAGTGTAAGATCGCCCTAGCAGGTAGTCATTTTTCCGCCATAATCATAATACTGATCAATTAATTTCAGAATTTCCTCATAATCAAAGTTATCCGCGAGTTCCAACACCTGCGTAACAAAGGCAAGATAGTCAGAATTTAATTGTTGAAGTCGCAAAATTTGCTGCTGCACATTTTGAACGTCACCCATTTGAGCAGCTTCATACAGCAGTAGTAGTTCTGCTAGCGGCGGAACCACCAGTTCAGGTTCTGGGGATAAAGTGTTGATGATTTGATGCGACTCATCCCCAAGTTCCTGAGATAGAGTTTGGCTCTGACTATCATTAATCATAGTAAAATATGACCTGGGTAAGTTCGTTAATACATCTAAATCAAACCAAAATTTACTTCCTCGGTTAGGACAACTTTCCAGAAAAATTTTACTTCCCATAAGAACAAGGATTTTTTTGCTAATGGTCAGTCCTAACCCCGTTCCTTCTGGGCTATGTGAACTCTCCATCACTTGCTCAAAGGGTAAGAAAATTTTCTCCCGTTTTTCTGGAGTAATTCCTATCCCTGTATCTTCAATTTCAAAGCGGATATTGGCAAGAGTTTTTTGGACTTTATCCGTTTGCCTTGATGAAGTTACTTTATGGTCATTCAGTTCACAACTGTAACTCCTGACACTCACTTTTAAAGTGACACTACCTTGATGAGTAAACTTAATTGCATTAGAAAGCAGATTAATTAAAACTTGGCGCAGACGTTTTTCATCAACATATATCTCTGGGGGAAGTGAAGTTAGGGGAAAATAGGCAAATTTAAGTTTTTTCTCTTGAGCTTTGAACTTGAAGAGTTCAGCCAGATGATTTAAAAATAAACAAAAATCAATATAATCGGGGAATATTTCCAGTTTTTGAGCTTCGATTTTAGATAGGTCTAAGATATCGTTAATTAGCGTAAGCAGATGACTACCGCACTGATAAATAACGCCAAGCCCCTTCTGTTGCAAAGGAGTGCAGTCTGTAGCTTTTTGCAGCAGTTGAGCGTAACCCAAAATGCCTGTGAGAGGAGAACGGAGTTCGTGACTCATGTTAGCTAGAAACACACTTTTGGCACGGTTGGCGGCTTCAGCTTGCTCAACAGCTTGATGCAAAGCGGCTTCAGTTTGCTGGCGAATCTGAATTTCTTGAATTAGCTGTGCATTTTGCTCAACAAGTTGTTGAGAAAGTCTCTGGAGGCGCAATTGATTCTCGACTCGCGCCACGACTTCTGGGGCTTGAAAGGGTTTAGTAATGTAGTCTACACCGCCAACGGCAAAGGCTTTTAGTTTATCAGCCGTTTCATTTAAGGCACTTAAAAATATGATGGGAATTGAACCAGTGGTGGTGTCTTGTTTAAGAATCGAGCAGACTGTATAGCCATCCATCTGTGGCATTTTAATGTCGAGAAAAATTAAGTCCGGCGGGTGAGAACGAACTGTTTCTAATGCCACCTGTCCACTAATGGCTTTTCTAACTTTATAACCCTCTAACCTAAGAATTGCCGCCAAGGAGCGCAGGTTATCTATATTGTCATCTACGATTAAAAGACTCGTTTGCTTGTTTACCATAACTACCCTTTGCTCTCGTCAATTTAATTTGAAATATTGCAGTATGAATTTTCGGGAATTGAGTATTCCGCTACCGTCTGATTTCTGCCTCCTGCTTTAGCTCGATACAATGCCTGATCTGCCTGATTAATTAACCCTTCCACGTTCACTAAAGAATTAGGAATTAGGCTAGACACGCCTAAACTTAAGGTGACATATTTACTGCTCTCTGAACCGCCATGGGGAATCTTGAGAGTTTCCACGCCTTGGCGGATAGTTTCGGCAACATGAATCGCGCCTTTGGCATTGGTATTGGGTAAAATGACGGCAAATTCTTCACCGCCATAGCGGGCGACTAAATCGGCGGGACGTTTAACTAAGAGGCGGATTTTCGTGGCTACGTTTCGCAGACAATCATCGCCGGCTTGATGTCCATAGGTATCGTTATAACGCTTAAAAAAATCAATATCTCCTAAAATTAAGGAAAGGGGGAGTTGCTCTCGAAATAGTCGTTGCCATTCTCGATGAATGTATTGGTCAAATTTGCGGCGATTGGCGATTCCGGTTAAGCCATCAATAGTCACTAAATATTTGAGTTTCTGATTGGCTTCAAATAAAGCCGTTTCGACTTTAATCCGCTGCATCAATGTGCCTAACTGAGCCGCGATTAGCTGGATAAAGTCGATTAATCTCGGTTCGGATTCACTCCTGGCTTGTTTGAAAAAGACTAAAATGGCTAAGACGCGATCGCGAAACAGAATCGGTACACCGACACCCGTGTTCAAGTCAAGATTTAACCCCCCTTCCGCACAAAGACAACAGCAAGCCGATTCTGCCGAAATCTCGGTGATCCATTCCGGCTTTTTCGATACCCACACTCGCCCCGGTAGTCCAATATTCGGCGCAAACGTAGTAGTTTTTCGATGATATCTAAATAAGTCAAAGGTGGGATCGCGACTATACCATCCCCGACTACAATCCAGGAGAGTTTCTTTCGGATTAGGAATCCACGCTTCGGCAAAATCCCAATCAATAGTTTGACAAATTTTCGTTAATGTGATGGTTAGGGCAGACTGAAAATCATCGGTTTGGCTAATCCGGTGAGTCAGGGTTAATAAAAGCTGTAATTGGGCATTTTGATCTTGAAGTTGCTTCTTTTGGGCGAGGAGTTCTTGGCGTTGATGTGCAATCATCAGATTATTTTTAACGCGGATTAATACCTCTTGCGCCTGAAAGGGTTTTACAATATAATCTGACCCACCCACATTAAAGGCTTTCACCTTATCTTCTACGTCATCTAAGGCACTCAAAAAGATAACGGGAATCCTTTGAGTAGCGGCGTTGGCTTTTAGAGTTGAGCAAACGGTATAGCCATCCATTTGCTGCATTTTGACATCGAGGAGAATTAAGTCCGGCGGGTAGGAACGAATGGTTTCTAACGCCATCTTGCCACTAATAGCTTTTCTCACTTTATACCCAGCACTGATGAGGATGGCAGCCAGCGATCGCAGATTATCAGGATGGTCATCTACAATTAAGATATTCGCTTTAACCTCCAACATCGCTGCCCTCCTCCATTATAAGTAATAACTCTATTGTAGAGCCAGGTTTAGGGACAATTGTAGGGGCGGGTTTAGGGACAATTGTAGAAGCCAGGTTTAGGGACAATTGTAGAAGCCAGGTTTAGGGACAATTGTAGGGGCGGGTTTAGGGACAATTGTAGAGCCAGGTTTAGGGACAATTGTAGGGGCGGGTTTAGGGACAATTGTAGAGCCAGGTTTAGGGACAATTGTAGAGCCAGGTTTAGGGACAATTGTAGGGGCGGGTTTAGGGACAATTGTAGAGCCAGGTTTAGGGACAATTGTAGGGGCGGGTTTAGGGACAATTGTAGAGCCAGGTTTAGGGACAATTGTAGGGGCGGGTTTAGGGACAATTGTAGGGGCGGGTTTAGGGACAATTGTAGGGGCGGGTTTAGGGAATCAATTCAGCTAGTCACCGATAACGGAAAAACAAAACCCGCCCTCCTCACCGATAACGGAAAAACAAAACCCGCCCTCCTCACCGATAACGGAAAAACAAAACCCGCCCTCCTCACCGATAAATGAAAAACAAAACCCGCCCTCCTCACCGATAAATGAAAAACAAAACCCGCCCTCCTCACCGATAACGGAAAAACAAAACCCGCCCTCCTCACCGATAACGGAAAAACAAAACCCGCCCTCCTCACCGATAACGGAAAAACAAAACCCGCCCTTGTCAGAAATAACGGAACTACTTATCTGAATTAATCACAGATTGAGCTAGCTGAATAATTGGATCAAACTGGAAATTGTGAGCAAGATGGCTTAGAGTCGTGATTAGAAGCGTTTCCTCTGGCGGAATTTGTTCAATAAGCGAGAAAATTTCTTCATCATCACAAAGCTGTGCCGCTTCAGAGAGCATTTCAATCCAGGATAGGGGCATCACCGATAAACATTCAGGAGTTAACTGATTGACGTTAACCGATGTCTCTAGTTGAGTAGTTTTGGATAAGTTTGGGTGATCATCTGCATAAACATAGCGTACTCCTAAATACTCTTCCATTTTGGCAAACAACGTTTCCACTTGAAAAGGTTTGGTAACATAATCATTACAACCCGCTTCTAGTGCCGAGGCGCGATCGCTCTTGGAAGCGTAAGCCGTTAACGCGATAATAATTGGGGTTTGACTGTCTGATTGGCAACGAATCTGTTGCGTCGCCTGATAGCCATCCATGATCGGCATCCGCATATCCATCCAAATCAGATCGGGTTGCCACTGTTGCCACAATGTCAGCGCTTCCTGTCCATTTTCCACCTCGCGCACCTCTAACCCTGGAAAGGTTAACAGCTTAACCAAAATTTGGCGGTTTTCGGGTTTGTCGTCAGTAACAATAATCCGATAGCAGGGTTGATTGGGAACTAATCCAATAACTCGGCGGTGAGTATGAATGGGTTCCATATCGGATGCATCAGCCAAGTGAACCGGAATCTCAAAGCTGAACGTGCTACCTTGATTCAGTTGACTACTCACCTGAATATCACCACCCATTAATTGGACAAACTTACGGCTAATTGCTAACCCTAAACCCGTTCCTTCATTTGCCACTTTCCCGGCGTGAGTTTGGATAAAAGCATCAAATATACTTCCTAATTCCGTTGGCGCAATTCCCACACCCGTGTCGGAAACCTCAAAATGGAGATGGGAAGCCTGTAGAGACGTGCCATGGCGCGTCTGGGAAGATGGAGGAGTTATCATATCCTCGGCGTCTGAACCGTGATCATTTCCTTCTGCCTTCAAAAGTGCTACACGTAAATTAATACTGCCATTTTGCGTGAATTTAATCGCATTACTGAGCAGATTAATCAGAACTTGGCGCAATTTGTTGCTATCTGCCTGAATATAGTGAGGAACATCAGCCGCAATATTTAAGTGAAGCTGCAACCCTTTAGCCCGTGCTTTGTGTTGAAACATCTCTTGGAGCGATCGCATCAAAGCAATTAGGTCAAAACGGCTCTCTTCTACGCTAATACATCCGGCTTCGATTTTCGATAAATCCAGGACATCGTTAATTAAACTGAGTAAATGATTGCCACTCTTATTAATAATGTCTAAATTTTCTTGTTCCTCTGGCGTAATCGCTGGATCACGACTCATCACCTGGGTAAACCCCAAAATAATATTCAGCGGAGTACGCAATTCATGGCTCATATTCGCTAGGAACATACTTTTTGCCTGATTCGCGGCTTCGGCGTCGGCTTTCGCCTGTTGTAGGGATAAATCTGCCTGTTTGCGTTTAGTAATATCTCGTAAGGCAATCACATAAGCCGATTTTGAGAACCATTGAATCGGAGTTGCCTTCATTTCTGCCGTTCGCCCTATCCCACTCGATTGCATCAACTCGATTTCTGTGGTTTCTCCTAAAGGCATTCCCCACTGATAGTTCAGTAATGCGTCTGGGGTCATATCAAAAAGCTGGGCGGCGGCGGGGTTGGCAAAACAAACCTGACCCTGGCGATCGACGATCATGATTCCGTCGCAGGTAGCAGTAATGATGGTTTTGAGTCGGGTTTCACTTTGCTGGAGTTTTTCCTCAAATTGTTTGCGTTCGGTAATGTCCTGCACAAACGCGGTAAACACCACCTGATCACCTAGAGTCAGCTTGGAAATAGAGGCTTCTGCTGGAAATTCTGTGCCGTCTTTGCGGCGACCAAAAATAGCTTGGCGTTCTCCCATACGCCTTGCTTTTCCCTGAGAATGGCTGAAGGTTTTAATATGTTGGTGGTGAGCAATGGTGTAGCGATTGGGTAACAGTAAATCTAGGGGTTGACCCAACACTTCACTCACCCGATAGCCAAACATCTTTTCCGCCCCTTGATTAAATAAGATAATCCGTTGGTTAGCATCAACAGAAATAATCCCATCACTGGCAATTTCCAGAATGCCCGCAAATCGAGCCTGGGACGCCCGAAGTTCCTGTTCGGCTTGGTGACGAGTTTGCAGTTCCTGTTGCAGCGCCTTGGTGCGTTCTTCTACGCGAACTTCTAGGGTGGCGTTTGCCTGTTGCAATTCCAGTTCAGCTTGCTTACGCAGCGTCACATCCAGAGCGGTGCTAATCACCATGCGCCGCCCATCACTCAGCTTACCCAAGGGGGCGGAAGAGAAATCCCAGATGCGAGTGGAGCCATTACGAGTGATAATGGTATATTCGCCTTCGCCAATGGGTTGATCGAGGTGATATAACTGATCAATATTTTCCTGAACTAACCCTTGGCGAGTACCGTAGGCTTTTTGAGTCCAATCTGCGATCGTGGGAATGTCTTGATGGGTGTAACCCGTGAGTTCTGTCCAAGCTTGGTTAATCTGCAACACTTCGCCATCTTCAGCATGGAGCATAATCGGTATAGGTGAATAGAGGACGGCACGACGAAAGCGTTCCTGACTCTCTTGCAGCGCTTGTTCTGACTGTTTACGAGCGGTAATATTCGTCAGCGTCACCACACACCCTTGGATCTGGTTTTTGGAGTTCAACAACGCCCGCCCACTCAGGAGTAGATGGAATTGTTGCCCATCCTCTCGCCCAAAAACGACTTCAATCCCTTGGAAGATTTCCCCATTCAGAATTGTGGCAATGGAAAAGGGGTGTCCTGAGGTTGGGGATGGTGAGGAGATTGTATGATTATCTTCCCGAATAGTAGATGAGCTAAACATCAGCGGAAAAATCTGATCAAATGGCTGAAGTATGGGATTTTGACCACAAAGTTCCTGGGTAGCCATACTGGTGCGGATAATAGTTCCCCTTTGATCACAGACGACAATCGCGTCAGCCACTTGCTCGAAAATAGAACGCGCCAGCTTTTCAGCGGCAACTATTTTTTTTTGTCGTTTATTTTCAGTTAAATCCGTTACAATTAAACAATTAACTTTGACCCCCTCCATCATCAATGGACTGACCGATAGCTCCACAGGAATCTCTGTCTGATCACTGGCAATGAGGTAGAATTCCCTGTGACTATATCCGGCTTTATCTTTCTGCAATAGGGATTGGAAGAAGGGGACTTCGACCGGGTTAAGGTATTGTTTAAAGTTAGAGCCAATAACCGTTTCTAAATTTCTTTGCAAAAGATCGGCTAAACGGCGATTACAATAGAGCAGCATTCCATCAGATGTCACCGTAGCTGCCCCTTCTTGCATTTGTTCCACAAAGAGTCGATAAGGTTCATCGGCACTCTGTAAGGTAAAAATCTGGTCACCTGCGGGTCCTGATACGACTAATGCATCCACCTCACCCTGGCGAATTGCCTGCAATGTTTCTTCCGCGACACTCAGGCGATCGCGTAAGTCTTGAAGTTCTTGTTCTAATTCCTCCCGTGTTTTTTCTGCCATCGATTTCAACGTAATTTATAGCTAATCATTTTTCGGCACAATATCTAGCCCCACCATAATTTTTTCTGTCTGGGACATATCGCCAATAATCCGTTGTAATGGCAGGGGCAGTGTTTTAATTAGGGTAGGTGTGGCAAAAATCTGTGCTTGCTTAACCAATTCCGGTTGTTGATAAATATCGATAACCTCCAAGGTGTATCGTTCGGGAAGATAGTCTTCACAGATATGTTTGATCATTTCAATGGCACGGATCGATTTTAACGTTGTTCCAGAAATATACAAGTGGAGACAGTAATGGGTTGTGTTGCTTTGAGTTAGGGCTTTTTCAAAGGCTTCTGTCGAACTTTTTAGGTTTTCTTTTTTCATTGTTTTATCCTATTTTTTAATGAAATCAATTAACACTATGTCTGCTAAATTGCTTCGGAGTCTCGACGCAAATCGAGTCCTACCAAAACCTTTTCAGTATTGGATAAATCGCCAATAATTTGTTTGAGTGGCGGTGGCAGTTTCCGCACCAATGTCGGAATCGCCACAATTTTGTCTCCTTTGGCAAGTTGAGGATTTTCGAGTAGATCAATCACTTCGATATGATATTGACCATTCAGGTGTTCCTCGCAAATTTTTTTCAAATTAGCAAATGCTTTAATTGATTTCGGGGTTTGCCCTGCTACATAGAGGCGCAATTGCCAAAATCCTGATGCCTGATTGCTAATTTCTTGTAGAGTTTCCATACTTAAAAACACTGGGTAGTTGATACTTGAGAGATTAACCACAGACGTCTACTCATTGCCCTGAATGAAATCCGCCTGACGAAGCTGCGCGATCGCGACTCGGTTTTGCTGTAGATTATCTTGGTGGGATTGCTCCTCCTGCATCATCTCTTCAATATTTTCCTCTTCCCGTTCCAGTTGCGCTTGCAAGGCGGTGATTTGGGAGTGGATAATCGCTTTCTGGCGGGCAAAATTGCGGCGTTTGCGCTCAAATTCCTGTTTTCGAGTCAACTTCACGGCTTTTTCTTTTTCCGCTTGAATCCTTCGCGCCGTACCCGTCAGCACTATCCCTTCTCCTAAATAGACATCGACTAACTCGACTCCCTGCTTGGTTAATTTCAATTCCCGCACCTGATTGGAGTGTTCCATCCCACGAGATTTGAGGATAAAAAATACACGATTGCGTTCGCCATTACTCTCCACAAAACGCACCTCCAACCACGTATCCATTAACGAGGAAACGCCGATCTCCGTCTGCTCAACAAGCATCCCCCCTTGGATTAAATTCGTCAAAAACACCGTAATTTGTTGGGACTTTAGCAGATCAATCAGACGGAAGAGAAACGCTTTTGCCTGTAAGAGAGTACCGCCCATCGTCAGATTACTCATCGGGTCAATAATCACAACCGTGGGCTGAAACGCTTTAATTAAACTGTGGATTTGTACCAGGTGCATTTCTAAGCCATAAGCCGTTGGACGTCTCGCCTGAAACCGTAACAAGCCTTGGTTGACAAATTCCGGTAAATTAATGCCAACCGATTGCATATTGCGGATAATTTGCTGCGGGGCTTCTTCAAAGGCAAAATAGAGACAGCGTTCACCCCGCCGACAAGTGGCTTCAGCAAAATGTGCCGCCAACGTCGTTTTCCCCGTTCCCGCTGTCCCTGTGATCAGAATACTGCTACCACGAAAATATCCCTCCCCTCCCAGCATAGTGTCGAGGCGTTCAATCCCACTCGATATCCGTTCGTGGGTTACGGTATGATCTAATCCCACGGATGTAATTGGCAATACAGTAATCCCGTCTGAATTAATCAGAAAGGGATAGTCATTTGTCCCGTGACTAGACCCCCGGTACTTGACAATTTGCAATTTACGGGTTGAAATATCTTCGTAGAGACGGTGATCGAGGCGAATCACGCAATCAGAAACATACTCTTCGATGCCATAACGAGTCAGAGAGTTCTCCCCTTTTTCCCCGGTAACAATTGCCGTAACCCCTTTCGTTTTCAACCAGCGAAATAACCGCCGCAACTCTGCCCGGACAATCGCGGTATTGGACAAGCCAGAAAACAGCACTTCAACAGTATCCAGGACAACTCGCTTGGCACCGATGGCATCAATGGCACTACCGAGGCGAATAAATAAAGCTTCTAAATCATAGTCCCCAGTTTCTTCAATCTCCTGCGGGTCAATATAAACATAATCAATCGAGAGTTTTTCTGTTGCCGTCAATTCGTCCAAATCCCAACCCAAAGAGGCGACATTTTGGGTCAATTCTGCCGCCGTTTCTTCAAACGCCATGAACACAGCCGATTCTGAGTAGTCCAGGATACCCCTTACTATAAACTCCATCCCCATTAACGTCTTTCCACACCCGGCTGTTCCACAAATCAGAGTTGTTCGTCCTAACGGCAATCCGCCATCAGTAATTTCGTCTAATCCTTTGATCCCGGTTGGGCATTTGCGAAGTTGATTTTTGGCTAATGTGGTTTTTGACATGGATTGCCCTTCCTCAGAATTTGGTTAGTCGTGGACTGGTGAAAATGAGCCACCCTTATCCATCCCCTCATCTTATCGGGAAAAAATGAGGAATTTATGACGATTGGAGGCAGGGGGATTTACGTCATGGTGGTTAAATCGGGCGCACGTCGGTCTTATGTGTCAACTACAGGCGAGAAAATCAATGCTGGTAAGGTTTTAAGAACTTTCGGCACCATTGTAGAGACGCGCCATGGCGCGTCTCTACATAAATGATATGTCCTAACCGCTATGGCGGTTGCTATAGATCGGGAGCATCCCATTTTCTCTCTTTTCCAAAATTCGGTTGGCGAATAGAATCACCTGTTCCCCACACTTACGCCAAGCGATCGCGAAAATATTTCTGGTACAATTGACACCGAGGCGTGCAATCATTACCAAAGAGTTTTACCAGTCCCATACTGTTTAATTTAAACGCCTGTTGCGAGGGTAAACGGACTGGCGTCGATGCCATTACTATGGCTTTCATCGCGTCCAATAATTCCGGATAGGTTTGCAAATTCCACAAATGGCGGCGCAAATGATCACTATAAATTCCTGCTTCCGTGGGCGCGGTTTGCTGGATGTCCTCTAATGTCATATCCTGACGGGCAATATGATAAAGTGCCAGTCTCACCAAATAAGGATGTCCACCAACTAAGGTAACCAGAGAATCTACCGTTTCAATCGACCATTCTAATCCATGGCGTCTGGCTAACTCCATCACCTGTTGTTGATTAAACTCTGGCAATTCAATCGGTAATCCTACATTAAAGGGCGATTTATTCATATCCAAGGGAACATATACTTCCGTAGAATGTACCACCACTAACCGGAATTTCTGCCAAATCTCGCGCCGTTTCGCTTCCTCATGCAATGCCCGTAATAACCCGAAAAAGTCATCGGCAATTTCCGGAGAGGCAAAGAGGCGATCCACTTCATCTAATCCTAATGTCAATGAGGTGGAAATATGGGGAAGTAAATACTGTTCAAAATAGGCTTTACAGCTTTGATTGCTGCCAATCATATCCGCTAACTGGGCATATTTTGCCAGTTGTTCGGGATCGAGTCGCCCCAAGGCTAAACTGACACTGGCACAAAACCATTCTAAGAATGTATTAGAATTCGCTAATATCCGCTGATTTGCCAGTTGTAAACTTAAAGCCACAGTTTGAGATCCCTGCTGTTCAGCATGACGCAGAATTCGCGCCATCAAAGAGGTTTTTCCCATTTGTCGGGGGGCTTTGATTCGGATTAATGCCCCCGGTCGAGTTATGGTTTCATAACAAACCGATTCAATGGGCGGGCGATTAATGTAAAAGGTAGAGTCAAGATCGACTTGCCCTTCGGGTAATTCTGGTGCAGCGACAGGGAGAGGCGCATGAAGTGATGTATTTTTCTGTGTTTGGGGAGTCAGTTTACTCCAAGAAATCGCCAATTGATGATCCGTTGGCAAAGCGGTGCGCCCTTGGCTGAGAACCTGGAGAACTTCTGAGGCGAGAATCGTCGGATCATCATGACAACGCCAGTGCCAGGGTTGAGTGCCTTGGAGATAGCCAAGTAAATCAAAAGGTAAGGGGGTACTGATACCATTTCCATTCTGACAAACGTCCACTAAAATGGGCAAAATTGCGGGTTTTTGGGGCGTGATGTGGTGTAACGTCTTAGCCAGCCGAACTTGTTCGAGTACCATTTCGCTAACGGCGGTGGTTTGGGATAATAGCAGCAGCAAGTAATCGGATAGCTTTAAGTAGTTATCCAGGGCAGTATTTTGCTGCGCCAAAAAAACGTCATGACCCGCTTGACAAATTGCCTGTTGTATTGTTTGTGTCAGATTAAAATGGGGCGGGTATCCACTCATCAGCACTTTTGCTCTGATTTCCCGTACCTCCAAAGCGGGAGATGGAGTCTCTAAATCAGCGATATCTCGCCATTCCTGCCCTAATGCGGCGCAAAGTTCCACGAAATTGATATAATCCACGGGTTTGCCGTTGAGGAAGTTGCTCACGGTGGATTGGGAGATACTCAAGGCTTCCGCCAAAAGCTTCTGACTGGGAAAGCCATTCCGCAAGAGGGACGATTTAACGCGGGAAACGGAGTGAGAGTGAACTTGGAGCGATCGCGGCATTGTTTAAACCAGCTTATGATCCTGCATTGATCATAAATGCCAGTCCCGGTAAAAGTCGATATGAGCCACTGTTTGCGGATTTTTGGGGAGGGATGCGATCGCAAAGCTAATAGAACACGGCTTTAACTGCCCCAGCCCTACCTGACAGTCAAACTAGGAAAACGAAAAAAACGATACTCTAAGGAAAAGTACTTTTCCCTAGAGTAGATTGTTGCTAAGAACTCTTGTCCTAGTTTTCAGAGACTACGACAAATTCTTGTTGCGCTTGCGTAAACCTAAAGCACCCATCAACCCTAACGCACCTAAACCCAGAGTAGTTGCCGGTTCGGGTATATCTGCAGTTGTCTCTAGCTGGAAGTCAACGCCATCACCCGATTTACCGACCATTGGATTATCTTGACCCAATTTTAGTGTGATGAAGCTTACATCTTTCCAGATTTGGTACGAGATATTACCATCGGGACCTGGAATAATAGGATTAGAACCTGCATCTAATACCCCGTCAGTGTCCAGAACACCGCCAAAATCAGGAACTCCTGTTGTACCACTCGACTCTGTGTCGAAATAGGCAATTTTCAGTTCAGGAAGCACTTCCGTAAATTTGAACTTGAAAGTTCCGACTTCTAATTGTCCTTGTTCTTCCTCCAGTTCTGAGGGACGGAACCACAAGCCTCCTGGAACAGTTCCTGCGTCTCCTGCTTGGAATTGTACGCCACCGTACTTATTCGCCGTTGTTAAGTCGTCAACAAATAGACGGCTGAAAGTGCCATCTGGATTAGCTAAACTCTCTACACTTTGGATTAGGTCATCAAGTGTAACTAATGGACCAATAGCAGTAAAACCCGGATTTGTGAGTTTAACCTCGCCTTCCGCCGACGGAACTAACGAAAGGGCTGAAGCCGATGGCGCCATAAACCCTGTAGCTACAGTAGCCGCAGCGACGAGTGAGGCAATTGCACCAGTATGGCGGAAAATAGTGGAAATTTTTTGAGTATTCATGAAAATGATCTCCTTTTGTTGTTGCACTAGATTGACTTGAAATGTTACAGGACTAAAACTCAAGAATATTGTTGGTGAATAGGGGGACAGTCCTCAATTAGCGGAAGGCGGAGAAAAATATGTCGTTGTTTCTACTAAACTTGACTATATTTTTTAAGGTGAGTGAGCTTACCTCTAGGTGACCAACAGCACATTCTGAGTCTAAACAGGTCGGTTTTTATCTGGCTATAATTTAATTCTAAGGGCAAACCTGTTCAGTGATAGCCTGTCATCAATATTTTCATTGAATCTTTAACTATTCCTCCTACTATTTGGCTTTATTGTCAAGCTTGTATAAAGTTTAGGATGGATTGCTCATGATGCTAGACTTATAGCAATAAAAATTTATATTTATTAGGTACACAGCTCATTTTAAATTAAGAATTGTTAATGTATTGTCTGATACTCTTCTAACGCTGCCAGCAGTACATTGACTAAAGGATGATCAATCAATTCTTTTAATACCTCAGTCTGCACGCCTTTTAAGCCTTCAACGACTGAAGCTTTCAGCATCGGATTCTGCTCAATCCTCTCTAGCACCTCAATAACCACCCGTTGTTTTTCCAGAGGCGTATTCGTGGGATAGGTTTGATCGAGCTGCTGGAGTAACTTTTGAATTTTGGTTGCGGTATCGGTCAGTCGTTGCTTTTGTTCTAGAGTATAAGCAGGTGCGATCGCAGAATTTCCAGAGGGACAATTTTCCATGGACTCACCCTGATTAGACGGGTAAGGCGTGAGGGGTTCAACTAACCGTCTTGCCTCTACATTAATCGTTTGAGCAGGATTCACGGTTTTCTCCGCCAACCGTTGCAGAATCTCGGTTAAGTTGGCACTCTGCTGACGATAGGTAGCCACTTGCTCATATTTCACCTGTAACTGATAACGATAGTCTTTATCAATCACCTCAAGTTGGGCATCGTACTCACGATTAAGGAAATGCTCAACCTCCAACCGATTGGCATCGATAGGAATGGCAATCCGGATGGTTAATACCCCATCAGGGCGATTTTCTAAGGATTGAATCGTGAGGATGTTACTCCCATCCTGGACTTGACAGGCTTGGAAAGCGGCAAAGAACGCTTGCCAATCAATACCATTGCGGAACGTTAAATTAACCGTTTCTAAGGGAACTTGAAAAACCCTAGTGAATTCTCCCGGGGCAAATGTTCCCTGATGGGGACAGCGTTCGTGTTGATTTGTTTGTAAGTAAACATACTCACAAATCACCTCGGCTAAATTTGTCCCGCTATTGATGTGCCAGTCTTCCAGACAGGCGGCGGTGAATATGGCTTGGTGAAAATCGGTGTTGAAGGCTTTGCAGCGTTGTAAGTTGACGCCCCGCAGATTGGCTTGACTACAATTAGCACCCTTGAGATTCGTCCCCCTCAGGTTTGCACCAACAAGGTGGGCACCACTGAGATTCGCCCCACTCAGATTCGCCCCACTCAGATTGGTTCCACTCAGTTTAGCGCCAATCAATTTTGCCCCCACTAAATCAGCACCACTGAGGTTGGCTTTAGTCAAATCAGCACCACTAAGATAGATGTTATTCAGGTTCGCACCAATGAGATTGGCACTAATTAAGTCAGCATTTCTCAGATCGGCTGCTGTGAGGTTTGCACCGATCAAATCCGCCTCACTCAAATATGCCTCACTCAAATATGCTTCACTCAGGTTTGCGCCAATCAGATCCGCTTTACTCAAATCTGCCTGACTTAGATTTGCCCGACTCAAATCAACGCCACTGAGTTTCGCCCCTTGGATGGCAACGCCCTTACCCGTAGCAAAGCTGAGATTGGGTCGGATATCCGGGTGGTGCGCTTTCCACGCATTCCATACCTCCACCCCTTGCCTGAGTAAGGCAAGATAGTCTTCATTCGTCTGTGGAGACATAAAATCGTTAGACAAGTTCCGCTTTACACATCCGTTACAGATAGAAGAAACACACTTAACTGAAATGCTTCCATAATAAGGGTTTGATGAATGGGTTGCCTAGAACTATAAACCAGGACGTCTCATCAGTAATGAAATGATGGAAATCCCCAACCTCAATCGACCATTGGGAGAGAGGTTGGGGAGGATATCAAAAAACAAACGGCGAGGACTTATCCCCACCATTTCTTAAATCTTATCGGATGAACATTGTCCATCCTTATACCTATACCCTGGTACCCATCTGAGGATTGGTATTGACGCCAGGTGCATTATAGATAGCCCAATCCTGAATTCCTCGATTTTGGAAAATGGGTTGCATATTCAGGATCTCGGTTTCTGTACCCTCTACAATCACCACGTAATCGCCGACGGAAACTCGTTCATCATAATGTTTAGCAGCATCTTCGGGGATTCCCCAACCAATCAAGGCACCAACTAAACCACCACCAGCGCCACCAATAACACCTCCTAAGAGGGTATTCGCTAAAACAATTCCTAATTCTGTAGCTGCACCGACTCCAGGAATTGCTAATACGCCTAGACCACCAATTAAACCGAGGAAACCGCCTACCGTACCGCCAGCAGCGGCACCTGCTTTTGCGCCTTTTCCCGCCTGGTTGCCACCGCTTTTATGGAGATCCGTACCGCCAATTTTCTCATTGAGGCTAGCGTCTTTAGCAATCACGGAAACTCGATCCAGATCGAATCCCCTATCTCTGAGTTCCATGAGCGCATTTTCTGCCTGTTGACGACTAGGAAAGACGCCAATTGCATGTCTTAATTGTGATTGTGCTACAGCCATATTTTTTCTCCCTATACTTCAAAACCGATCAACCTGTCAGAATGCAGGACTCGGATTATTGTTGCGTTTTTATTCACCTTTCTATTTTGGTAAGAGAACACAAAAAGTTCATCAGTCTGTAGAGAGAAGCTGTTGATAGGCAATAGGGAATAGAGAGCTGAGGGAGATGGGGAAGCAGGGGAAGCAGGGGAAGCAGGGGAAGCAGGGGAAGCGAGTATGACGAATGACGAATGACATAAGACGAATGACATAAGACAAATCCCCTAAAACAATCCGTCTAGCTCAATTTCCTCAATCATCTGTAAGGCACGGGGATCGCCCACTCTCAACAGAGCCGCTTTAGCATCTTCCCGCACGCCCATATCTTCATCTTCGGCAAAGGCTTCAATTAAACCGTCAACTGCACCTGCATAGATAGCATTCGAGGGGAGTTCTCGACAAAGCTGCCCTAATGACCAAGCACAGTTACTGCGTACTGCTGCCATGGGGTCTTGCTTTAAGGCAGTAATTAATGGGGGAACACAGGCGACGATATCCTCATAGTCTAGCTTTGCCATCTGTGCCAGGGAACTTGCTGCCCACAAACGCACGGCAGAGATATCTGTACATAAGGCATCAATCAAGCTGGGCAATGCTTTGCGATCGCGGCAATTACCTAATGCCCAAACGACCCCTTTACGCACATACCCATTCCAATCCCGGTTCAGTTGCTCTATTAAAGGATCGACGGCTGTTGGATCAGGATTGCGTCCTAATGCATAAGCCGCACTCACCCGTACCAACGGACAGACATCGTTTAACAAATTAATCAGATGGGGAATTGCCCGTTCATCTTGAAGTTCACAAAAAGCCCGCGCCGCCAGCATCCGTTGGGGCGTTTCTGGGGCGGTTAGCAGAGCCAGCATCGCTTCTGGATCGGGTTGAGTCGCTTCTGCGTGGTCATCAATTGGCTCGATTTCATCCAGAGGGCTGTCTAGCTCACCTGCCGCCTCGATTAATCTTAGCTCGTTATTATCATACATATTTAAAAAAATATCTTATTCAGCGGTTATTTGTCCTATGTCCTTTGTTATTTGTTATTTTTCCTTTGTCAACTTATCCATCTGAACATTCTCGCACTCAAAAGTATGCCTTGGGAAAAAGTGAAGCGTCAACACTCAGAACTCTTATCCAGACAGCGGTTTCACCATCCAAAGGGACTGGGTTTGGAACCCTAACTTCTCGTAAAGGCGCACAGCCGACGGATTTGACTCAAACACTTGCAACCCAATTTGGCGATCGCCCCGAACTCTAGCCCAGTTTTCAGCATGATACATCAGTGCCGAACCAATACCCCGACGCCGATGCTCTGGCATCACGTAGAGTAAAAAAACATGGGCATGGCGATCGCCACTGACCTGATCAACGGCATTTCCCAGCCATAAACCAGCGATAGGTTGATTTGATGGTGCGGCGTCACCTTCAGGATTGGCTAAGTCTACCCACCATAACGGTGTGTCTTGACAAAAATACCGTCGTATTGTCTCTTCTAAATGAGAAAAATCTTGCTGTTGCGGGAAAAGCTCTTGATAACTCAGTTGGAGAAACTTCAACAAGGTTGCCTTTTCCAGTCGAGAGCCAACTCGTAGCTGATAACCCGGTATTAATGATGTACGCATCTGATCGCAATAAGGGAGCAGGGGTGTGGTTGTAGGGGCGGGTTTTACCGATAACGTTTCGCAGACAACAGACGCGCCATGGCGCGTCTGGAAGCGGGGGGAGCAATGATACATTTTCCCTGATAGCGGTGCGACGCGAAGGGTTAAAACTCAAAATTCAACACGAGTCAGGGCGGGTTTTGAACAACACTTATCATCAACAGCGAGACGAAAGTCCCTAAACCCGCCCCTACACACTCAACACTCAAAACGTCCCCAATCCCCTCATACTCACCGAATTCGTATCTTCAATAGGTGCAGGCGCTGCCATATCATTGGGCAAAAAGATGCGAGCGCTGACGGCAAGTAACGCGACGACAAAGACTAAGACGATCAAAAAAGGGGCAATATACTGACGGAAAATAGACATAGGTATCCAATTGGATAAAGATTTGTAACGCCATTGTTATCTATCTTATAACTACTTGGAATCATCGTCTTGATCATCTAATCCCGGTCTAGGCATCGGTACAGCTTTTTTCCGATTAAGCTGACGCAGCAACATTGCCCCACCCACAGCAATAATCAGGGACACCCAACCCGTCAGGGGTTGTAGCAGCAGAAATCCTCCGATTGCAAACATAGTACCAAACAACAATAAAATGGCGGCAAATACCCGTTTAATATCCTGTCCCAGGTTTTGAATCGGTAGTAATCCCGTGCTTTCCTGTTGACGTTGCCAACCCGGACCGGCTGGACGCACCCGACGATAAAATTCATCTAGAGTTGCCTCCGATTCTGGCGGCGTCACTAACAGGGCTGTAATCCATAACACACTGGTAATAATTGTCGTCACCAGTAAACGCAAACCAAACTCCTCAATCTGAATAATCGGGACGATACTGGTGGTTAACCCGACAATAAACCCACCCACCATTGCCGTCAGTTCAGCTATGGCGTTAATTCGCCACCAAAACCAGCGTAAGATTAAGACTAAGCCAGGACCGGTGCCAATGGCAATCACTAACCGAAATACGGTTGCCACATCCTGAGAAAAGAACGCCGCCATCGCCCCTAATGCCGTCACCACCACTGAAGCAATCCGCCCCGCTAACACCAACTCTGACTGTTGAGCATTCGGTCTGATAAAGCGCTGATACAGGTCATTGGTTAAATAAGATGCGCCCCAGTTAATCGATGTAGATACCGTACTCATAAACGCAGCCAGTAGAGACGTAACCACTAACCCCAACATCACCGGGGGAAGGAAATCCAGCATCAGTTTAGGATAACCCAATTCTCGGTCGGATAAATCGGGATAGACGACAATCGCCACCAGCGCCACGAGTATCCAGGGCCAAGTTCTGATCACATAATGGAGAATATTAAATAACCAAGCGGCTTTTTCTGCCTCCGCTTCATCCTTAGACGCCGCTAAACGTTGCACGAATTCCCCACCACCATCACTCCGACGAAACGTCCACCACTGGAGAAAGATATAGGCAAAAAAGGTATTGGCGGTAATCCCGGCGGTTTCACTCCAGCGAAAATTATCAGTTATCGGAAAAAAGGATAATATATCATGTCCAGTCATCTGCTGCACTTCTGGCACAAGGACATGAATTCCACCGACATGACTCACCGCTGCGATCGCGACAACAATTGCCCCAAATAGTGCTAAAAAGAACTGGAAAAAATCGGTAGTGACTACACCCCAAAGCCCCGCAAAACCTGAGTAAATTAAAACCAAAACACTAACACCAACCACACTCAAAATTTTCAGATTTTCCCCCGGTTCAATCCCCAAACTCTGCCAAAGTTCCAAGGCATCCACCACTTTAATCATGGCAAGCATAGCGTAGCCAATGGCAATACAATTAATCGGTACGGCAAATAAAAAGGCTTTGGTTCCCCGTAAAATTGCGGCTGTTCGTCCGCCATAACGCAGTTCAGTCAATTCCGCGTCGGTGACAATTTCCGAACGTCGCCACAATCGGGCAAAGATATAAATCATCACCAGATGGGCGATGCCAAAACTCCACCATTCCCAGTTTCCGGCAATGCCTCGATTACCCACAACCCCAGCAATATAAAGGGGTGTATCAATGGAAAACGTTGTCGCTGCCATACTTGTACCGGCTAACCACCAAGGAAGCGATCGCCCAGAAACGAAAAAATCAACTAAACTCCCTGATGCTTTGCGTGAGAGATAAAGTCCTAATCCCATTGAACCAATCAGGTAGAGCAGAACTATCAACCAATCAACCTGTTGCATACTTTTGCGATAACGTTTGACCTGAATTTGATATGATACATCGCTTTTAGGTCAGATAATTTTAGAGGTTAGATTTTCATGTTTGATCAACCTCTCTCAACTTAGTCGGGGCGGGTTTATTCATATCTGGGTGAGGTAAAAAACGATAATAGTGAAACCCGCCCCTACACAGATTGTGTCAGATAGAAAGGTGGCACATCGGTTGGAACTCCACAGGTTTAGCCTTGGTCAGGTTAACCAAACGTAAGACAATTTTCACTAACGAACGGACGATTGAGGCTAATTTTATGCTATATAGAGCTGTTGCCTTTTCCACTTTGGCTGTGCTGGTGGGTAGCGATTTAACTCAGCAAGCGATGGCGACTCCAGATTCCCCGACAACTAACCCACCATCGGAAACCCGAAACTATGTTGTACCCACAGAAACCGCCCCAGAAACACCTTCCCCTAGAACCGTCGCCGCTCCAGAAGCGACGCCAACCCCAGAATTTGCCCAATCTGTTCCCACCCTAAATCAATCTCAACGGTCTAACGATTTAGTTGTTCTCGCCACAGACGTGCAAGTCGTTGGTGTGTCTGAAGAATTGCAGCAGCTTGTCTTAAAAACGATTCGCACTCGTCCAGGGGGTCAAACCAGTCAAAGTCAATTGGATCAGGATATTCAAGGGATTTTAGATACAGGGTTCTTTGCCAAGGCCAGTGTCACGCCAAGGGCTAACTCCACTGGCTGGGAGGTTGTTTATCAGGTTGAACCGGTTATCGCGCGATCGCTAGAACTTTCCGGTAACCAGGTTCTTACCCCAGACATAGCTGATTCTATTTTTAATCCGCAATTGGGTCAACCCGTTAGTCCAGCTAGCCTACGTCAAGGGATACAACAGTTAGAACAATGGTATGAAGACAATGGCTATATCTTGGCACAGGTTTTAGACGTGCGATCGACACCCGATGGCGTGATTACGGTTGAAGTAGCCGAAGGCGTCGTCAGTGACATTAATTTCCGCTTCCTCGACGAAGAAGGCGAACCCACAGACGGACGAACTCGCGAGGATTTCATTAATCGCGAATTGAACCTACAACCCGGTCAAGTCTTTAATGTAGAGGTTGTCCGCCAAGACTTGCAACAGCTTTACCAATTGGGATTATTTGAGCAGGTAGACATTTCCCTGAATGGTGATGCGAGAAATGTCGATGTTATTTACAATCTGATTGAACGATCAGCTCGTGGGGTAAATGCTGGTGCTGGATATAGCAATGACAGTGGTGTTTTTGGCACTCTCAGCTATAACGACTTTAATCTTGGTGGTGTGAACCAGAAACTGGGATTGAATATACAGTTTAGCCGTCGTGATTTCCAGTTTGATGGCAACTATGGTAGACCCTATCGGGCTAGTAATCCAGAACAACCCGGATATAACGTGAATACGTTTCGGCGTCGTACTGTATCCCAAACATTCGATGATGATGTTGATCTCGCGAATGGGGATGATCCCCGTGAAGGACAGTTTGGCGGTGGTGTCAGCTTATCCAAACCCGTGAATCAGGAATGGGATGCGTCGGTAGGCGTCAACTATACCCGCACCAGTATCCGCGATAGTGAGGGCAAAATTAATGCAGTTGATGAATTCGGGAATCGTCTCTCCTTTAGCGATAACGGAATTGATGATTTAGTTACCGTTTCTGCTGGAGTGACGCGGGATAAACGAGACAATCCTGTCAATCCCACCCAAGGTTCTCTGGTGCATCTGAGTACGGAACAGTCTGTACCTATTGGTAATGGCAGTATTTTGATGAATCGCCTGGAGGCAAACTACTCTCAGTACGTTCCCGTTGATGTATTTAATGGCAATAGTCAAGAAGTCTTGGCATTTAACGTTCAGGGAGGAACCACGATTGGTGATTTACCCCCCTACAACGCCTTTAACCTCGGCGGTCAAAATTCGGTGCGAGGCTACGGTACAGGGGATGTCGGAACAGGGCGCAGTTATGTGTTAGCGTCGGCGGAGTATCGGATTCCCATCTTCAATCCAGTGGGTGCAGTTGTTTTTGCTGACTTTGCGTCGGATTTGGGTTCGAGTGAAACCGTACCGGGAGAACCGGGTGTGGTACGGGGTAAACCGGGAAGTGGGTTCGGTTACGGTGCGGGATTGCGCGTCAATTCCCCTGTGGGTATCATCCGCGCCGATTTAGGATTTAATGACCAAGGAGATAGCCGAGTCCAGTTTGGTTTGGGTCAACGATTTTAAGCCTTTGGGATTATCGCGGTTGTAGGGGCGAGTCGCTGCACATAGTAGGCGGTGTGAGAATTAACTTGTCTCGACTCGCCCTTTTCTAAATGCGGTGTTAGATAATTCCCCATACCAGGCGGAGGGCGACCCGATTAAATTAAGGGTTTGGTGGTATTAATTGTATGCGGCGGGTCGCCCCTACATTTGTACCCGGTGTTAGATAATTCCCCATACCGGGCGGAGGGCGACCCGATTAAATTAAGGGTTTGGTGGTATTAATTGTATGCGGCGGGTCGCCCCTACATTTGTACCCGGTGTTAGATAATTCCCCATACCGGGCGAAGGGCGACCCGATTAAATTAAGGGTTTGGTGGTATGAATTGTGTGCGGCGGGTCGCCCCTACATTTGTACCCGGTGTTAGATAATTCCCCATACCGGGCGAAGGGCGACCCGATCAAATTAAGGGTTTGGTGGTATGAATTGTGTGCGGCGGGTCGCCCCTACGAGAACACCAACGCCTGTTATAAATCGGGGCTATAATTATTCCAACTCCAACTTTAATCCCGGCATTAATCGCTGTAGATTCTTTAACGATTTTCCTTGCCAAGGAATTTTACCGGAGCCTTTAATTTCGATCTGGATCGTCTTCTTTTTGCGTACATTCAAGACAAATTTAGATAACATGCTAATTCCTGAACTATTGAGGAATTCTAGCTCTCGCAGGTTTAACGTAATCAAGGAAGGGTCTTGCTGAATCATCTCATCGAGGATTTTGATGATCGGTTCGTACTCCTTCATTCCACCCAGTCGCAGTGACCCTTTAAAATATACAGTGGATGTTTCTGGATCACCGATTACTTGGTAATTTTCACCCTGAACGTTTTGCTTTTCCATGAATAATTTAGCTCCTAAAACTATAAATCGCTGATAATACTTATTGAAGGTTTTTAATTTATACCTTCAGTTGCACCATCGTTGTTACCGTAACCACCTCGGGTTCTTGTTTAACGGTTTCAAATTTCCAACCTAACTTGGCAAAATAATCATTTTTCATGGTTAATAACCCCAGTCCAGAAGCTCCCCCGGTTTCATCTTCAGCACTTTTTTCTAACTGACGGATATAGAGTTCATCCAGATCGGATTCGAGTAATTCCTGAATGAAAGATTGGAACTTATGAACCGATTGCTGAGAAACACTATTAGTTGCCAATAAAACTAAAGTTATTTCGCTCGCAATATCTAAAATATGTAACCCAAATTTAATCGGATAGGATGAATTATCGTCATTAAACTTCATCGCATTTTCCAGTAATTCATTAGCGATATAACTCACCGCTCCTTTTATTTCAACTCGCTTCCCCTCAGGGTCTGGATCTTCGTAAATAGCGGGAAAAAAGGTAGTCAAGTAATCAGCGACAAAATCAGCCGATAAACCATTGTTGCGCCAGCGTTGCTGAATGGGAATGGAACTCGGTGAGAAGCCAAGAATTAAAAACTCTTGTTCATCAGACAGATTTTCTTGAAATTCTCCAAATATCTTATGCATAGCCATTATGTCCAATCAAAAGTTATTATTTTTTCACAACTTGTCCAATAAGGTTATAATGATTTTGGCGGTAGAGTCGGCATGATATTTGACTAAAGAATAGGCAGTGGTAACTAGGAAATCGATTCGTTTCATAAATAAAGATAATCTGTATAACTTGCTAATCAGTTAATCTCCTTGAGACGTCACAGATCCTTAAAGGGCAGCAGCCTTGCCAGAGTAACCTATCTCTAGGATCTCACAAAATTGCTCACTTTTATACCGTTTTTGTGGAAAATTATCAGTGGCAATTATTTTATCTGTGCAGAGCAAAATTCTGTCCCTAATGTCTACTATTATGTCCGGTTGAATATTTATACTATCGAAGGGTTCTAAGCAGATTGGTGGAAATAAACTTAACTAGATTAAGTTTTGTAAACACGCCTCAAACTCTTACCTAAAACGTCTACTTCGCACGGTTATCGTGTTGTCATTCTGAACGAAGCTCGGCGTTAGCCTAGAATCTCACCAGATGCGCGAGCTGAACTCCGTTACGCTCTGCATGATCAAAGCTCAGTTTGTGACCGCGAACAGTATAGCTTTCTTCTCAAGGGAAGTGAGTATGACGATCCCTACCGTTAACTTCAATTGTCCCGACCTGCTTAATTGCTGTTTGTGCCATCAGCATGACCACACCACTTTCTAATCCATGTCCCACTACCCAATAGTCACAACATCCATCATCGTAATGAAGAATATCATAATAGTCTCCTTCCACTTCGTCAACAGGTTCCATAAACCCCGCCATATCTAATTCCTCCTAAATCTATTTCTGTTTCATCACGAGCAACGTAATATCATCATAGATTTTTTGATTACCAATTTAACTGAACAGAGATTTGATTGATAAACTGAGAAATTTCTTCATTCTAATATGTCATTCTGAGCGAAGCGTGAAGCGCAGCTATAGCGAGGAACGAGCTTTAGAATCTGAAGGTCGTGAAGGGTTCCGCTCAGCATGATAGATTACCTCTTTGACTGCAACTTGGTATAAGATAAGCTTACCTTCCAGCTATAGCCCGCACAGTCTCCACGGGTAACGATAACGCTTCAGCAATTTGTTCTACAGTTAAACCCATTTCCAATAACTTTGGAATCGCATTTTGTTGCGCCAACTCCGCTTGTTCTCGTGCCTGTTGTTCTTGTACTTTTTCCCGTTCAGCTTGTTCTCGTGCCTGTTGTTCTTGTATTTTTTCCCGTTCGGCTTGTTCTCTTGCCCGTTTTTCTAACCTTCGCTGTTCAATAATTTCCACAAAGGAAGCAAATCGCTCCCCATCAGGATGGTATAGCTGTAAATTCCCCTCTTCTACTTCAAATCGAATGCCCAAACAGGGACTAATCCAACCCGACATTCTCGGAATGGGTTGTAAGAGTCTTTCATCTCGTTGCCATCCTTTGAGAATTCCAGGCTGAGGATCAAACAGGTAATATTCCTCGACACCATAACGTTCGTAAAAATAACGCTTGGTTTCCTCTAATTCTGCCTTCGTATTACTGTGAGAGGCAATCTCGAAAACGACTTGCGGCGGAATATTGTCTTCTTCCCACTGTTTATAGGAACGTCGATCACCCTTGGGACGTCCGATGACAACCATGACATCAGGTGCTTGTCTAATCCACGGTTCACCTTCCACTGGATACCAAAATAAATCTCCAGCAACAAAGACATTAGGATTCTCAAGAAATAGGGCATCAATTCCACCTTGAATGGTGACAATCAAGCGGAATTGGATTGTATTGTCTGCCAAAGGTTGACCGTCACTTTCGGGGTAGATGATTTTCGCGGAAGTAGAAAGGGACATACTATCACAGGAGGAAGCATTTTTTGTCACTTTAGCATATCCCTAAACTATCGTGGAGCAATGTGCTGTATGCCTGGAATGCCCAAGCCACAAGGTTTATCAGCACTCAGGAACAATTGTGCGATCGCGCCAAGTCTCAATAATTTTTTGGTAGGTGTTACTACAGTTTTCCGGTTTCGTCAACTTAAGCCCTAGGACATCGGTCAAGAAACCGGGTTTCTGGAGGTGAAAGGTTGATAGGAAGTTGCCATCCTCACGAGAAACCCGGTTTCTAGGAATAGGAATTTGGTAATCGTGAAGAAGTCGGGGATCTGGTAGTAGTGTGAAAGCAGCTATTACCCAATTTCTGACCACATTATGAGTAATCGCGAGAAACTACGCCAACTCCTACTCCAACTTGACGACAAGAGCTACAAAGCCTATAAGGATATCAAGGGACGTTATCACTTTTCGGATTTCACCTTAATTGTCGATCGCGTCCAAGGTGATCCCTTTGCCAGTCCCAGTCATGTTCGGGTGCAACTGTCCCAAGCGGTGGCGGATTTTCCCAAAACCCTTTACCAAAGTCGTAGTCGAGAAATCGCCTTACGGGATTACCTGACACGCCAGTTTGATTTAGTGGCGCGAGAATTCAGTTCCCATCGAGGAACCGGAAATAGTGGGCGGATTGCGATTATGTCCGTGGGACAATCAGTAATCGAACGCACGGCGGCTTTTGTTAATGATGAACTCGTCGAAGTGCGCTTTGTCGTCGGTTTACCTGCACGGGGACGACGTATTTCTGGGCGTCAGGCGGCGGAAATGTTGTGTGAGGATATTCCAGAGATTGTTGATCAAGCGCTGAAGTATGAGTCTCTAGATGCTGTAGAGATTAAACAGCATGTTGAAACCATCGAAGATGCAGACTGGCTGCGTCAACAGTTAGCCGAACGGGATTTAGTTGCCTTTATTGCCGATGATGCCATTCTACCCCGACGCAGTGGCGTGGATGATCGCCCATTAGACAAAAATGCCTTACCCTTCCAATCCCCAGAAACCTTGCGGGAAACCTTTAATTGTCCCAATCGGGGAGAGGTAACAGGGATGGGGATTCCAGCAGGAATTACCTTGATTGTCGGCGGTGGCTATCATGGCAAATCTACCGTCTTGCGATCGCTCGAGGTGGGGGTCTATAATCACATTCCGGGAGATGGACGGGAATTGGTGGTGACTCAAGCCTCAGCCGTAAAAATTCGGGCAGAAGATGGGCGTAGTATTGCCAGTGTCGATATTTCGCCGTTTATTAACCAACTACCTCAAGGTCGGTCTACTCGTCAATTTTCCACCGCCAATGCGAGTGGAAGTACCTCCCAGGCGGCGAATATTATTGAAGCGTTAGAAGCCAATACCCAGTTATTACTCGTGGATGAGGATACGGCGGCGACAAACTTTATGATTCGGGATCATCGGATGCAGCAGTTGATTGCCAAAGACAAGGAACCGATTACGCCGTTTATCGATAAGATACGCCAACTCTACACTGATTATGGAGTATCCACGATTGTAGTCATGGGGGGTAGTGGTGATTACTTCGATGTCGCCGATACCGTCATCGCCATGGATAACTTCCAACCCTACGATGTTACCGAAAAAGCCCGCGCGATCGCGAAACAGTATCAAACAGAACGGATTCCCGAAGGCGGAAAAGAGTTTGGCGAGATTGCGCCACGTATTCCCTTACCCGAAAGCATTGATCCCAGTCGCGGTTCACGAGACGTTAAGCTGAAAGTGCGCGATGTGGATGAAGTTGTCTTTGGCAAAGAGGAAATTGATTTAGCCGCCGTTGAACAGATTGTGGAGAAAGGGCAATTACGGGCAATTGCTGAAGCGATTGTTTATGCCAAACGGCACTATATTAATGGGCGAACTACAGTTGCCGAAGTGCTAAATCGGATGATGGCAGATCTGGAATCTCAGGGATTAGATTTGCTGGGAAATTTGCCAGAAGGAGACTTAGTATTATTCCGGCAATTTGAGTTAGCCGCCGCCTTAAATCGATTGCGAACATTACAGGTACGGGATCATCATTAACATCCTCTGCCACCGTCGCCAAAAGCTGATTTGTCGGTCATAGATCTGTAGGGGCGACCCACTCAACTCAATTAAGAGAACCGACCCCTAACTATTGTCGGGTCGCCCTCCTAAAATTGGCTGACTGAGAATGATGCAACATCTGGGGTATAATCATCCCAGTCGTAAACTTGCCCACGATTCTGCCCAACCATGGCTCAATTAAAAATTGTTAACAATTTTGATGGCAGCTTTGTCCTTGAACCAGACGCCCAGACCCATTTATTTAGCTTGTTGAACGGTGAATCATTCCGCCAGCAAGTCGCGGGACAACTGCACTGTCAAGACTTGGAATTCACCGAGTTACTGTTTCAACCTGTCCCCTACAGCGAAGGGACTCCCAAAGGAATGCCACGGGAGTTTGAACAGTATCACGAATCGGACGATTATGCAATTATAAATGTCCCGCCCAACTTCATGTTCAAAGCCAAAATCTTTAACCCCAGCCGCCTCTGCGCGATTTATCGAAAAATAGCCTAACCTATTGCTGATGAGTTCTGAAACGCCAACTCCCGCTCTCTCTGACCTAGAGTATATCCCTTATCTGGATGAAGGGGGTAATCTCCCGGAATCTTTATCCAGTAAAATCGGTGTCTATGCTATTTTTGACCAGGATAAAACCCTGCAACTGGTCAACTATTCTCGTGATATTTATGTCAGCTTAAAACAACACCTAGTCCGTCAGCCTCAATCTTGCTATTGGTTGAAAGCGGAAACCATTGAGCGCCCCAATCGCACTCGCTTGGAAACAATCCGCAAGGCTTGGATTGAAGAAAATGGAGACATTCCGCCAGGGAATGGTCAAAATGAAGCGATTTGGAATCAGCCGATTGATGCGAAAAAGGCGATGACCGATGAGGATAAAGCCACCTATAACAAGAGTGAAGAATTAGGAAAAATTAAGCTGTTAAAGAAAATAGCACGGCGAGTTGAAGCGGAAATAGTCGAACAATTAAATGCCCGTGGTGTGCAAGCTGAGATTCGTTTTAATCCTAAGTTAAAAGAGCAGGGATTACTGGATTTAAAATAATGACTCGCCCAGAAACCGGGTTTCTTTCTTTATCTAGAGTAACTCGCCCAGAAACCGGGTTTCTTCCTTAGATATCTATGGCATTTATGGTATTGCTTCAGAAACCCAGTAAGTCTGTGTAGTTCATACAAGACATCGGTCAAGAAACCGGGTTTCTTTGAGTGAAAGGTTGATATGATGTTGTCATCCTCACGAGAAACCCGGTTTCTAGGAATAATTAGAGTTGCTTAAGATATCATAATTCATATTCATCATTCATAAACAGCTTGCCTAAATCGCTCATGACGCCAACGCTGCTCAATAATCGCTATCGCATCCTCCAGACGCTGGGGGCAGGTGGGTTTGGGAATACCTTTCTCGCTGAAGATACTTATATGCCTTCGGGACGTAAGTGTGTGATTAAGCAGCTTAAACCCATGACTCATGATCCCCAAACCTATCAGCAAGTAAAAGAGCGATTTCAGCGGGAAGCAGCGGTTTTAGAAGAGTTAGGTGAAAGTAATCACCAAATTCCCCGATTATTTGCTTATTTTTCCGAATCTGGACAATTTTACTTGGTTCAGGAATGGATTGAAGGGGATACCCTGACTCAAATTGTAGACCGGGAAGGTCGTCTGAATGATGGTCAAGTCAAGGCAATTTTGTTGAGTCTGTTGCCTGTACTGGATTACGTCCACAGTTGTCACATTGTTCACCGGGATCTTAAACCGGATAATGTGATTGTCAGGCGGCGAGACGGATTACCTGTGCTGATTGACTTTGGTGCGGTGAAAGAAGCGATTAAAACGGTTGTTCATTCCCAAGCCCACACCACGCCATCGATTGTCATTGGTACACCAGGGTTTATGGCAGCCGAACAAGCGGCAGGACGTCCTCGCTATGCTAGTGATCTGTATAGTTTGGGCTTAATTGCGGTATTTTTGCTCACGGGTAAATTACCGCAAACCCTAGAAACCGATACCCGCACGGGCGAAATTTTATGGCGTCGGGATGCGCCGAATTGTCACTCCCATTTAGCTACGGTGATTGATCAGGCAATTCGCTTTCATCCGCGCGATCGCTTTGCGGATGCTAAGGAGATGCTGGAAGCCTTAAACGCCCATCCCACAACGATCGCGACACCCACATTATCCCTTTCTAGTTCTAGCGAAGCTGTCCCTTCTACCCGTAAGCCAGCCGTTCCGCCAACCGTTCCTATCCGCAGAAAACCTCTACAAGCAGACGAGGAACAACCCTCTCGGCGCTTCGGCGGTTTAATTGCTGGCGGCTTACTCCTAAGTGCTGTGGCGATTGGCTGGGGTTTAAACCGTGTATTAGAACCATCCAATCGCATACCATCACCGCCAGAGTCAGTATCCGCCTCCTCTGAAAACACGCCTCTACCCTCACCTACACCGCCCCCAACAGCTTCACCTGTGTCCACTCCGCCGCCAAAACTGGTGAACCCGGAATCACCACCACCCCTGTCCCCACCTGATCCCACATTCCGTATCCAAGAATCCCCAGAACTCCTCCCTTCTCCAGATCCCCCCGCGCCCTTTGCCTCTGAACCTTCAGTATTACCCTCCCCCTCTCCTTCCCCGTCTCCTGTCACTTCCCCAACCCCCACACCTTCACCCTCACCCTTATCTGTACCCGAAAACCACACCCCTAAACCGCCTCGATCGAATAAAATTCCTGGATTTACGCCAGGAACCCCACGAAAAGTGGTGGAAGCCGCCTTAGGTACACCCACCCAGCAAACCAAAGGGTTGTGGCATAATACCCAGGCATTGACCTATGAAGACTTTATTCGCGATCGCGTCAGTCTCGGTTATCTGTTTGACCGCGATACCAAGCGTTTACGCCAAACTGAGGTGGCATTTTCCCAATCTGTGGGATTAGAAACCATGGCAAACACCTTAGATAAAATGCTGAGTCGCAATCTCTCACCAGAGATTCGCCAGGGATTAACTCAGGTTTATCAGCGTCAATCCAATCGTTATCGTTTCAACAGCAGCAACGGTTCTCCGTTAAAAGGAGTGATTGAACGCAATGAACGCGATCGTATTTATATTGGGGTATGGGAAGCTGATTTGCATTAAGTGCCATTCGTCATTTGTCATTCGTTCAATATTAAGCTGTTCGGCATTTAAACCTTGATGTCAATAATGGCGAAAGCCGTGTAGTGCGAGCATCTTGCTCGCTACTAATACCCAATTTATAGCAAATCGCTCTGGTGTATTTACAACTCCCGTACCTGAAACTGAGTCCAGATGAGATGTTCGTACAAACAAAGTGTAACTAGACCAGCGCGAAGCGCTATAAATGCACGACAGCTTAGTGATGGGCGGGTTTAGTTAAGTTAGTGGTTTGAGCCAAAGCGTTATCGGTAAAACCCGCCCCTACACACTCACAACTCAAAACTCAATCAGCCAGTATTTTGCTCCAACTTTGGGCACCAATAATCCCATCAGCCGTGATCCCTTGTTGTTGTTGGAATCGTTTAACTGCACCTGCTGTCCCTGAACCATAGATTCCATCTGGTGTCGCCCCAATACGACGTTGCAGATATTTAACCACAAATCCTGTGGCATGGTTTTCTCGCAACACTGGCATGGCTAAGATTTGATTAATGATCTGCCAGGTTTTAGCATCAGCCGTACCTGTGGGTGTAACACCAACGATCGCCTGAAAGGTTTTGAGTGCTGCTTTAGTATCCGCTTCGTTGGAACCATCTTCTTTTAATGGTGTACCTTTGGGACTTCTGATTTTTAGTCGATTTAAGGCTTTTTGAAGGTCAACAATTGGATTTTGGGAAAGGGGAATCGTCGGTGATGCGGTTTGTCCAGTTAATCCTTTGACAATTGCATTTGCCACGGCTTCGGCATCGTAGCGATCCATGTCCTCTTGATTATCGCAGAAACAGCACTCAACGAGAATCGCGGGCATTGCGGTATTCCGGAGAACGTACAAATGGGAACCATCTTTAATCCCGCGATTGAAGTACCCTAACTCAACAATATTATCTAATACAGGTTTAGCCATATCCTTCCCCGTATTGCTGATGGCAAAGACTTCTGCGCCTTTAGCTTTGCCGTTAAAGGCATTAAAATGGATGGATATAAATTGATCGACACGATTGTTATTCGCTGTATTGCACCGTTGCTGTAGGGAATTGCTGACACTCCAAGCGCGACTCGGGGTACAGTCTACGACTTGATGACCCAGGGATTTGAGCTTCGAGATCACTCTCGTCCCCACCGCCTTGGTCATATCATCTTCTTTTCTGATATTGCTAGCACCAGTATCTGGAGGGCAGTTATGTCCGATATCAATTCCGTATTTCATCTTGACTCCCAATTGGTGATGAGATGTTAATTCACTAAACTATGATCATGACCGATGACTGAACCGATGCACTAGGGGTTGACATCCCTACCACCCGTTTGTTCCCTTTGTGAAATCGGTCATAGCGGTTCAGAAAGTATGTCTGCATCTCCTAAATCCCGATAATCCGATCCGGAGAAAATTCTGGAAACGTACTAATCTAGAGAAATTTAGGGAATTCTAGGATAGCAAGACATGGATGAGTTTATGGCAGCCGCGATCGCTCAAGCCAAGCAGGGACTCCGGGAAGGGGGAATTCCCATTGGTTCAGTTTTAGTCAAAGAGGGTCAGATTATTGGTCAGGGATATAATAAGCGCGTTCAAGATAATGATCCTGTCACCCACGCCGAAATTGATTGCCTGCGTCATGCGGGCAGAATCGGCAACTACAATGACACAATCCTGTACTCTACATTAATGCCCTGTTACCTCTGCGCCGGGGCTGTGGTGCAATTTGGGATTAAAAAAGTGATTGCTGGCGAGTCTCAAACCTTTGCTGGTGCCAGAGAATTTATGGAATCCCATGGCGTTGAGGTTGTGGATTTGAATCTAGAGGAGTGTCAGCAGATGATGAGCGACTTTATTCAACAGCATCCCAAACTCTGGAATGAAGATATTGGCGTTTAAGGGAAGCAGGGGGAGCAGAGGGAGCAGGGGGAGCAGGGAGAGCAGGGGGAGCAGGGAGAGCAGGGGAAGTTAACTCAAAGTTCTACCTTACCTGTTCACACCGAGCGTGTTACCGAGCGTGTTACTGAGCGAAGCCGAAGTAAGTCGAGGTAAGTCGAGGTGTTCACTGTTCACTGTTCTCTGACCAATGACCAATGACCAATAACAAGTTAACAAAAGTTCATCAGAACTTCACTGGGTTTTTCTAGGACTTTACCTGGACTTGATAGACCATTAGCTAATCTAGTAAACAAGCTAAGGCAAGTCGATTCACACCCAAGCAATCTCTCCTGCCAACTGGCTTAATCAGCAGCGGCAATTTGCAATTTGGTGAAATTTGAGAAAGACGCCTTGTTTCGCACAACTGATACTGGAAATTGTTACTAGGACTTATTAATCATGACTGGCTCTCCTTTAAAGAAATTTCTCTTTACGCCGATAATTCTTTCAACCGCCGTCTTCTCAGCTTTGACTTTACCTCTAGCGTTCTTCGGAGATCAAGAGGTCACAATTCAGCTACAAGAAGAGCCTATCCATCATGGAAAAATCCGAGATGTAGCGATGCCATACCTAGGATTGGCAAGTGTTTTAGGGGTGGGGACAGGAATCGCCACAATTGCTGTAACTGGGTGGCGACAATCATCCAAGAAATCTGCTCAAGCTGAAGAACAGCTTTCGGATTTAGAGCGACATCTTCAAGAAAAAGAACAACTGTTAGAAGAATTGAAACAGTCTAAATCTCGACTGGCAGCGGCTGGACTCAATAATTTTTTAGAGCAAGAAAAAGAAGACGAATCAGAATCCGTTCAGCTTTCTGAGAACGAAGATCAACCCCTGGTTGAAGAAACCGTTAAACCAGAACCGGAAATCGTTCCACCTTCTGAACATGAAGCTCAACCTCTAGTCGAAGAAACGGTTGAACCGCAACCTGCACTAACACCTACTGTGGTGAAATCTGAGGAACAGCCAATGAGTGTTCCGTTCACCATCACCACACAACCCTTCTATACTCAACCTGCTACCGCTCATCCCGTTAGCAGCCAAACAGCCTCAGCGAAATTTGCCTCGGCTCAAAACTTCCTGGCTTATCAACCCAAAACATCAGTTCCTTCTGCATCAACTGTTACCCCACCTAGCACCTCTGACGTTGAGCAACTTCAGGTGCAACTGCAAACCATCATGTCTCAGATGATTGTCATGCAAGCCGAACTACAGGCGGCTCAAAAAGCGGCTCAGTCTCAGGGACACGCAACCGAACCGCGCCATTCAACCTCACTCAAGGTGGTTCAGTCTTGGTCTCAACACCCTCAGGCAGTAATTTAATAGTCCATACCCCCCCTTTTTTTAGCTATACGTCAGACTTTGGGATTGAAAATTAGTAGGGTGGGTTGAGCGAAGTCGAAACCCACCAGCATACCAGTCAGCGCCATTTACCCTAAATATTTTAGCGGCTAACCTTGGGAGAGCGATCGCACTCCTCCACGCTATCCCCTCAATCCCCTAAAATAACCAATTTTGTCTTGATGCGCGATGTCAATTTTCCCCATCAACCGACTTTGTCGGAGTAAAATTTTTATTCCTTCCTAATGCTGTCCGTCAGGATCTGCGGAATGTAGGGTTAACGGTTGAGATGAGGCAACAGGCAACACAGCACTCATGTAGGTTGGGTAGAGCGATAGCGAAACCCAACAAACAAACCTGAGATGAGAGTTGGGTTTCGTTCCTCAACCCAACCTACTGGCGTGGCACACCTTAATGGGTTGATTGGAATTGTAGGGGCGCACCGACGTGCGCCCGGTTTAACCCTTCGACTTCGCTCAGGGTTAACCGTCAAATTTATCCCACAATTTTAGCTATGTCAGTAGAGATGTTGCATGCAACGTCCCTACATAAATGATGTGTCCTAACCACTATGGCGGTTGCTATAGCAACTTTCATCAACCCGAGTTGGATGATTGAGAATCTTTTGAGGAAGCACTTTGCTGAATGGCATTGAGGAGAGCTTGTTTGTTCAGTTCATAGTTAGCAGTTTTGACGTTGCCTTCTTTGCTCCCCGGTGCTTTTTTCTCTAAATTATCGGGTAGAAGTTTCAATTGCGCCTCTTCAAGTTCAGGGTGTTGTTCGCACCATTCTGAAATCGCGGCTGATAGCGCTTCAATATCATCGGGTACAGGAGCCAATAACTGCTCTAAATTAGCCAAGTAGTCTCCGGAAAATAGAGAATCTTGTTCGGTTAATAATTCGATAAAAGCATCGATATTTTGCTCAGGGGACGACAAATATTCTCGCCGAACTTTATTGGCTGTTTTTTTGACGGTCTCTAGAGGTAAATCTAGCGCGTAAGCAATTTGCTCTAAACCCAAGCCCATTGACATCATTCTGGGGATGGTGTCTAACTTCACTTCTAGTTGAGTCTCCTGATAAAATCGGGTTTGTTTAATCTCGCTTAATCCCAACATGGCAGCTATCTCCTCGCGGCTTTTTTTCGGTAGTTTGTAGACAATAACGGTTTCAATCAGATTAATGAGTTCACGTTGAAGCGTTTCATCGGTTAGCTGTTGCTGTGCTTGTTCGATTAACTGTCTTGCCAATTGTCCGGCTGTCTCTTCCGGCTCAATTACAAGCTTAACAACTTCTACCCCTAATGAGCGTTCTGTGGCTTCCTCTAACTCATCCAGGTAAATCCGTCTCACCCAGTTCAGGGCTAAGAGTTCATTAAACTGCGAAGCTGACTCTCGTTCAATGCTTCGGTTGGGATAGATGACGACAACTTGCCAGGGATGGGAAGGCTGGTATTGCCTTAAAAAGATGAAGAGTTCGGCAAATATGCGGTAGTATAAAGAATTATCTGGCTGAAACTGAACTTCAACGAGGTAGAAAGGTTTGTCAGGTTCGCTGGTTTTGGGTAAAAATAAACCGTCTAGGCGAAAGGCTAACTGTTTGACTTCGCGGGAGGTAAATTCATAGCTAGCGGCTTCTTCTGGAGGATGGTTAATCAGCTCAAATAAGATACTGGGGAATGTCCGAAATAGGTTATAAAAGATACTATCAGTTTTCACTAACGCTGGAATAAAATTATTTTTGCTGATTTATTATACCAAACAGTGCTTTAAGGTTTTGCCGTACCTGATATAGCCTGTCCTCTTTCCGAAGTGAAGGATTTCGCAGATGCTTCGTTTCGTTCCTCCGCTTCGCTCCGGACTCCACGAACCATGACAGATTCTACCTTAGACTGCAACTTAGTATGAGCTTGGCTGACGATTGGACATAACCAAACCCAAACCCTTGATTATTCCGACTCCCCAATTAACGTAAAAGCAGCCCAATGAAGCGGATCGGGATATCTTTGCTGAGTTGTCAACGTCGCTAACCTTAAAGCTTGTGCTTTGTCAATATTTTGTTGCAGATTTTTATAAAATTCAGTCATTAAGAACGCCGTTGAATCATTCGGGCTGTGGGCATTTTCTGCACAATTGCCGATTTGGTGGCTTGTTTGCTTAGAAAGGCAAAAGGGAATTATGACTGTTGAGTCGGACATGATATAACGTGATAAATGCTACAGTTAAGCCAGCAAGTTTTGACTGTGATGCCAGAACATTTCAGTTTTTCGAGAAAGACTGGACAGTAAGCATAAGCACAATGGGGAAGCGGGTAAAGAAACCATGTCTACCGGATCTTACGAGAAAAGTAATTGGGCTTGGCAGTTTCAGCAGTGGCAAAAACAAGTAGGGGAATGGTGGGAACTCCAACTGTCGCGATTTTCACCGGATTTCCCGGATAGTCCCGATTGGTCTTTACCCGCTTGGTTAAGTTCGCCAGTTCTGTTCTTTATTGCTAGGGTAATCTTTTGGGTACTGATTGCTTTGCTGGTATGCTGGATTGCTCTACAACTTATGCGACGGTTTTCTCCTTATCTGTATTCGTTGAGACATCAACTGCATCAACAGTCCGAGAAACTCACAAAAATATCAGATAAAGCCTTATCCGTTGCTGATTGGTTGACGCGATCGCAAAACTGCCAAACTCAAGGTGACTACCGTGAGGCTTGCCTGTGCCTGTATCGAGCTATGTTGCAACAGTTACATGATAGTGGACATGTTCCCCAACAACCCAGTCGCACGGATGGGGAATATCTGAATTTAGTCCAACAGTTCCCTCAGAAGAAAGCCTATCAACGTTTACTGATCACCCATCAACAGCTTTGTTTCAGTCAGACTCCAGCCTCGCGATCGCTGTTTGAGGAGTGTCAGCAAGCCTATCAACAAATCAATCAAGGGTGATGAGAGTTTCCAAACGACGGTTAGGGGTATTGAGTGCGATCGCGATCGCGGTTCTGATCCTGATTACCCTAGTCGCCGCACCAGCCAACAATAAACTCAATAGTGGTTCAACCTATAGCCGCGCCCCCGATGGCTACGGGGCTTGGTATACATTTATGGCAGAACGGGGAACTCCCCTCCAGCGCTGGCAAAAACCCTTCAGTGAATTGGGCGATCGCCAGGATGTCACCTTGTTGCGCGTTCACAGCCGTTTAGTTCCAAATCAATTAAATAGTTCAGAGGACGACTGGGTTAAAAAGGGTAATACCCTCCTTATCGTTGGTGTCCACCAACCTGTAACTGAAGCGGCATTTAGTACCCGACAAGATAGTCCAGTTGGCAACGTTAAGATTGACACCAGGCGGCGACATAAGTCCAGCAACAACGCTATTATTAGTGATAACTTTGGCGCGATTATATGGCAACAAAAACGCGGCAAAGGACAGGTTATTTTTATCACCACTCCCTATCTTGCTGCCAATGCATATCAAGATTTTTCAGCCAATTATGAACTATTGGCTAAACTGGTAACTCAGGAAAACCTAGGCGATAAAATTAGAAATGAAACGATTAACTCATCTGCCAATGCCAATCAACTATGGGTTGATGAATACATCCATGGTTACAAAGATAAAGAAGCAATTGAACGCGAAGTTGGCGAAAATGTCATCAGTTATTTAATCAAAACCCCCCTATTTCCCCTGCTGATCCAAGGCATTGTTATCCTACTTGTGGCGATTTGGGCGGCTAATCGTCGTTTTGGACAACCCGTTACCTTATCCGCCCCTGTGGTGGATAATAGTGAAGCATACATTCGGGCGCTAGCAGCTGTCTTACTCAAAGCAGGGAGTCATGACTTTATCGTAGATAGGGTTGGCAAAGCAGAACAGCGACAACTCCAGAAAGACTTAGGATTAGGAGACACTCCCCTCAACCATCAATCCCTAGTAGCGGCTTGGGCGCGACAGACGGGGCGTCCAGCCAAAGACTTAGAACAACTACTACAAGTCTCCTCTAGCAAACGCCGCTTGAGTGAATCCGACTTGCTAAACTGGTTGAGAAAATGGTCAGAATTATAAACAGTTTTGACCCTTCACAACCTTCGAGGGCATGGCGCATGAATGTGTAGGGGCGGGTTTGACAACTATCCTTTCTTCCCTCACCCAGATGCGACTAAACCCGCCCCGACGTAGAGACGTAGCTACGTCTCTATATTCCCGTATTCCCTATTCCCTGAAACATGACAAATGACAACACCATCTTTCATCGCATCAGTCAAACCCTGGGCAAAGTTGTTTTGGGTCAATCGACTGTCGTGCAACAATTGCTTGTCGCCCTACTGAGTGGGGGTCATGTGATTATCGAAGGTGTACCGGGAACTGGAAAAACCTTACTGGTAAAAGTGCTGGCAAAATTAATGCAAGCCGATTTTCGCCGAGTTCAGCTTACCCCTGATATTTTGCCCTCGGATATTCTGGGAACCAATATTTTTGACTTGAATAGCCGCAGTTTTACCCTCAAACAAGGACCCATTTTTACCGAGATTTTGCTGGCGGATGAAATTAACCGCACACCTCCTAAAACCCAAGCCGCGCTATTAGAAGCGATGGAAGAACAGCAGGTGACATTAGATGGGGAAAGTTTGCCGTTACCGGACTTATTTTGGGTGATTGCGACTCAAAATCCCCTAGAATTTGAGGGAACTTATCCGTTGCCCGAAGCGCAGTTAGACCGCTTTTTATTTAAACTGGTAGTAGATTACCCGGATACCGCCGCAGAAAAGCAGATGTTGCTGAATGTGCAGAAGGGATTTCGGGCTAAACGCTTTGATTTGGAACGTCTCAAACCTGTCGCCACCGTAGGACATATTCTTAATGGGCGGAAAGCAGTGCAAGCTGTTGATGTGGATGAGAAAATACTGGATTATTTATTAGCATTAGTGGCAGGTTCGCGCAACCATGGGGATTTGGCGTTAGGGGCGTCGCCCAGGGCGACGGCGACTTGGTTACAAACGAGTAAGGCGTATGCTTGGTTGGCGGGGCGGAATTATGTGACACCGGATGATGTGAAAGCCGTTGCGCCGCCGTTGTTGCGTCATCGTCTGATTTTGAAACCAGAGGCGCAGTTGGATGGGTTGATGGTTGATGGGGTGATTGCGTCGTTATTGAAGCAGGTTCCGGTGCCGCGATGATGGATATGGCGATGAATACAGCAGTTTGCTCTGCTATGCGGTACATTGTCGATCCCCCTAAATCCCATAAGCAAAAAAAGCTGTAATTCAAAATTCAAACTATAGTCAGGGCGGGTTTAGTTGCATCTGGGTGAGGCAAGAAATGATAATAGTGAAACCCGCCCCTACACACTAATATGATTATTCCGTCACAACGTCTTTATTGGCTGCTGCTACTGGGTATGGTAATCGCCCTTTTACTGGCTGTTGTGTTTAATCAGCCAAGCAGCATTTGGGGAACTCTGGCGTTTGATGCGATTGTCCTGAGTTTAGCGGTTTGGGATGGACAACGGGTTAAACCGTATCGTGTCACGGTGACGCGCTATCCGTTACATCGATTATCCATCGGGCGGGATAATCCTGTGGTACTATCGGTGCGATCGCGATCGTCATCTGCCCAGATTCGCCTGCGTGATCACTACCCCCTAGAGTTTGACATCTCTACACCCACTCTTTCAGCCCAACTGGAACCCAATCACACTCAGGAATTTACCTACACCGTTAATCCCAAACGTCGCGGTGAGTATCACTGGGGAGATATTCAAGTGCGCCAACGGGGGCGATGGGGATTAGCATGGCTAGATTGGACAATCCCCGCGAGTCAGACGGTGGCGGTGTATCCAGATTTGTTGGGATTGCGAGAACTCTCGATTCGCCTCACCTTAGAAAATACCGGAACCATGCGCCAAGCGCGACGCCTGGGTGCGGGAACCGAGTTTGCGGAACTCCGGGAGTATGGCGTTGGCGATGATACTCGACTGATTGATTGGAAAGCCACAGCCCGCCGTTCACGTCCGTTAATCCGAGTATTGGAACCCGAGAGGGAGCAAACGTTAATTATTTTACTTGATCGAGGGCGGTTAATGACGGCACAGGTGCAGGGATTAAAGCGGTTTGATTGGGGGTTAAATGCGACATTATCCCTGGCTTTGGCGGGATTAAATCGAGGCGATAGAGTGGGAATTGGTGTGTTTGACCGAGAGGTTACCAGTTGGATTCCACCAGAACGGGGTCAGCATCAGTTGTCGAAATTAATAGAACGTTTGACGCCAATTCAACCTGTATTATTAGAACCGGATTATTTTGGCGCGGTGACGCGATTAGTGAATCAACAAACTCGTCGTGCTTTAGTGGTTTTAATTACCGATATTGTTGATGTGACGGCTTCGGCTGAACTCTTATCAGCCATGGGACGCCTTACGCCGCGTTATTTACCCTTTTGTGTGACATTACGTGATCCCCAAGTTGATACTATTGCTCACACGCGGACTTCTGATATAGAAACAACATACTCTCGTGCGGTTGCGTTAGATTTAATTGCCCAGCGTCAGGTAGCTTTTGCCCAATTGAAGCAAAAAGGGGTATTGGTATTAGATGCACCAGCGAATCAAATTAGTGAACAGTTAGTTAACCGTTATTTACAACTGAAGGCGCGGAGTCTGCTATAAATGATTTATGAACAAGGGCGGGTTTTGGAAAAAGGTTATGGGTTTCTGGGTTAAGTTTGCCTCTAAACCCGCCCATACAAATGAAACCTGCCCTAATTCCAACCTGAAAGGGGATAACAAAACCGATCGGATTTTCAACCGCGATCGCACACCAAACATGTAGGGGCGGGTTTAGGGATTACATGAGGAAACCTACCTCAAATTCAACCACAAAACCCGCCCTAATCCCAACCTGAAAAGGGATAACAAAACCCACCTGATTCCCAACCGCGATCGCACACCAAACATGTAGGGGCGGGTTTAGGGATTACATGAGGAAATCTACCTCAAATTCAACCACAAAACCCGCCCTAATCCCAACCTGAAAAGGGATAACAAAACCCACCTGATTCCCAACCGCGATCGCATACCAAACATGTAGGGGTAATGAGAGGGTGGGGCAGGGCGGGTTTTGCAGAAAGGTTATTGGTTTCTGGGTTAAGTTTGTCCCTAAACCCGCCCCTACAAATGAAACCCGCCCTAATCCCAACCTGAAAAGGGATAACAAAACCTATCGGATTCCCAACCGCGATCGCACACCAAACATGTAGGGGCGGGTTTAGGGATTACATGAGGAAATCTACCTCAAATTCAACCACAAAACCCGCCCTAATCCCAACCTGAAAGGGGATAACAAAACCGATCGGATTCCCAACCGCGATCGCACACCAAACATGTAGGGGCGGGTTTAGGGATTACATGAGGAAATCTACCTCAAATTCAACCACAAAACCCGCCCTAATCCCAACCTGAAAGGGGATAACAAAACCGATCGGATTCCCAACCGCGATCGCATACCAAACATGTAGGGGCGGGTTTAGGGATTACATGAGGAAACCTACCTCAAATTCAACCACAAAACCCGCCCTAATCCCAACCTGAAAAGGGATAACAAAACCCACCTGATTCCCAACCGCGATCGCACACCAAACATGTAGGGGCGGGTTTAGGGATTACATGAGGAAATCTACCTCAAATTCAACCACAAAACCCGCCCTAATCCCAACCTGAAAGGGGATAACAAAACCGATCGGATTTTCAACCGCGATCGCACACCAAACATGTAGGGGCGGGTTTAGGGATTACATGAGGAAACCTACCTCAAATTCAACCACAAAACCCGCCCTAATCCCAACCTGAAAAGGGATAACAAAACCCACCTGATTCCCAACCGCGATCGCATACCAAACATGTAGGGGTAATGAGAGGGTGGGGCAGGGCGGGTTTTGCAGAAAGGTTATTGGTTTCTGGGTTAAGTTTGTCCCTAAACCCGCCCCTACAAATGAAACCCGCCCTAATCCCAACCTGAAAAGGGATAACAAAACCGATCGGATTTTCAACCGCGATCGCACACCAAACATGTAGGGGCGGGTTTAGGGATTACATGAGGAAACCTACCTCAAATTCAACCACAAAACCCGCCCTAATCCCAACCTGAAAAGGGATAACAAAACCCACCTGATTCCCAACCGCGATCGCACACCAAACATGTAGGGGCGGGTTTAGGGATTACATGAGGAAACCTACCTCAAATTCAACCACAAAACCCGCCCTAATCCCAACCTGAAAAGGGATAACAAAACCCACCTGATTCCCAACCGCGATCGCACACCAAACATGTAGGGGCGGGTTTAGGGATTACATGAGGAAACCTACCTCAAATTCAACCACAAAACCCGCCCTAATCCCAACCTGAAAGGGGATAACAAAACCGATCGGATTTTCAACCGCGATCGCATACCAAACATGTCGCGGTAGTGAGAGGTGGGGCAGGGCGGGTTTTGCAGAAAGGTTATTGGTTTCTGGGTTAAGTTTGTCCCTAAACCCGCCCCTACAAATGAAACCCACCCCTACAAATGAAACCTGCCCTAATCCCAACCGCTAAATATCCTTAAGCGCCATAATAGGCGGGTTCATTCCCTGGCTTCCATTTGATGTTGCAGCCGATACTGGGCTTTTGTTCTTCACTGACGGGAGACTGTGCTAATACCGCATCGATCGCGGATCGCAGATCCTTACCTGTCACAGGTTGATCATTCCCTGGGCGGCTATCGTCGAATTGTCCCCGGTAGACGAGTTTGCGATCGCGATCGAACACAAAGAAGTCTGGCGTACAGGCGGCGGTATAGGCTTTCGCTGTTTCCTGGCTTTCGTCATAGCACAAGGGAAACGTCAATCCTAATTCTTGTGCCATTTCCTTTAACTTCTCAGGCGCATCATCGGGGTGAGTCGTAGCATCGTTGGCGCTAATTGCTACAATCCCCAGATCTGCATCCTGGTAGTCTCGACCTAGTTTAGCTAATTCACCCTGAACATGCTTGACAAATGGGCAATGACGGCAGAGAAATATCACCACTAATCCCTGTTTCCCTGCAAACGTGTCTAAGGATATCGTTTCGCCCGATACCACATCGGGTAACTGGAATTCTGGGGCTTTGTTGCCTAGAGGTAACATGGTTGAGGCTGTGAGTGCCATGATTTTAACTCCTTTGCTGACTAATTAGAGGGTTGGATTGTTGAACATACAGGTGGGAATGATTACTCAACGAGATATTGTTCAGTTTTGGGCGTTGGGTTGAGAATGCTATTTGACGGTGTTGATTGAAGTGTAGCGTCAGTTATTAGCCGCGCCCGTTAATCATGATGTTTATCAAAAAATTTTGACCATTTCAGCCTCGATTGCCGATGCTAACTGAATTTATGTGTTTGAGAATAATTGTGATGAAACGCCCCTACCCATTAATCAGGGCGGGTTTTGAATAAATGCTATCATCCATCGCAACAGGAAAATCCCTAAACCCGCCCCCACATATAAATAATGGTGCGTCTCAACACTCCCCACTTCTCCAATCCCCAATCTATTCTGCTTTTGCTGAATTGGATGATCCCGCCTCAGCGGTTTCTTCACTATTGGGTAACTCCAGACAGTATCCCGCACCGTATACTGTTTTAATATATTGGGGATGACGCGGATCAGGTTCGAGTTTGGTTCTCAGGTGACGCACATGGACGCGAATGGTTTCAATATCGTCATCTGGATCATATCCCCAGACTTCTTTGAGAATTTCACTGGGAGAAACCGTTTGACCATGACGCTGTAACAAGCAGTGTAGCAGTTCAAATTCCAGGTGGGTTAATTTGACCGTCTGATTAAACCAAATCGTCTCAAACCGTTCTGGAATCAGGGTCAAAGGACCATAGTTGAGGATTTCCGTATGCTTGGCGGCTTGGGGGATGCGGTCAGTACGTCGCAGTAAGGCGCGTACCCGTGCTAGCATTTCTTCGAGTTCAAAGGGTTTGGTCAGATAATCGTCCGCACCAGCATTAAACCCTTCTACCTTATCCTGCGTTTGACCCAAAGCTGTCAACATCAACACGGGAATATCTGTGGTGCGTTCATCCCGACGCAACCGTTGGCAAACGGTAAAGCCATCGACTCGAGGGAGCATTAAGTCTAGCATGATCAGGTCAGGCTGGAGTTGCAGCGCTAGCGCCTGACCCTTGATACCATCGGGTGCTTGGTGAACTTCGTATCCTGCCATTTCTAGGTTAATGGAGACGAGTTCTGAGATTGCGGGATCGTCATCGATTAAAAGGATTCTATGCATCACTTAAGTGGTTACTAATAGGACTTGTTAAGGTTGGATAAGAACTGTGACAGAAAACTACAGATACTGTACCGATTATAAGCGCTGATTCTAAACTACTTGTGAAGAAAATGGAAATTTTCTGTTTTTTTTCGGGAAATAAGGTATAATATTGAGTTAGCTTTGAGCAATACCCTTTTTGTCCCAGCGACCGGAACGTCACGGCTACGCCAATATAGGCGAAGCCTTGCCAAAGGGTAGTTTGCTAGGTAAAGACTGGATTATCAAGGGGGTAATCAACCCGGATTTGGTATCAGAGAGTGGGTTAGCGATCGCTCTTATTACTGATCATCATTTTCTTCAGATGACTTCCGGTTCGATTCTTTTTTCAACTTCTCAAGTTCACGCTGCGTTTGCTCTTTCCCCCGCGTTGCCTCTTTGTAATTGGGTTGATACGTCAAAGCATTTTCATAAGAGGTCAAGGCTTCGTTGTATCGCTTCAGGTTAAATAAAGCATTAGCGCGACTATTCCAAGCTTGGTAATGGCTGCGCTTATGGGCAACAGCTTGGTCATACGCCGCGATCGCGTCTTGGTATTGCTCCAATGTATAGAAGACATTCCCCCGGTTATACCAGGCTTGCTCAGAATTGGGTCTCAGTTTCACCGCCTTCTCGTAAGCCATTAACGCTTCATCATAACGCTGCAATTGATGCAACGCCCAAGCCCGACCATACCACGCCTCATAACTGTTGGGCTGAAGTTTAACCGCTTGTTCAAATGCGGCTAACGCCTCTTGATATTGATTTAAATTATTCAAAATACTGCCCTGACTGTACCACGCCCGGTAAAAATCTGGCTGGAACTGAACCGCTTTCTGGTAAGAGTCCACCGCGTCACGATGTTTGTTCAAATTAACAAACGCATTACCTCGTTGATACCAATATTCGGCGGAATCGGGCTTATGTTCCACCGCTTTGTCATAAGATTTAATCGCCTCTTCGTACTGTTGTAAATTATGTAATGCCCAACCGCGCCGATACCAGGCTGAGGAATAATTGGGTTGAATCTCTAAGGCTTTATCGTAAGATGCGATCGCCGCCGAATAGCGCTGTAACTTCATCTGTACCATGCCGCGACGTTCCCAGGTTTCCACGTCCTCCGGTTGCAGTTTCGTGACCTGATCAAAGGCACTAATCGCCGCTTCATAACGCTGCAATGCAGCTAACGCCTCTCCTCGCCCTTTCCAAGCCTCTGGATACTCACGCTGAATCTGAATCGCCTGATCATACGCATCCAACGCCGCCTCAGACTGACCCAATGCCAAAAGCGCATCCCCTTGACCCAGCCAAGCTTCAGCATAGTCCGGTTGCAGTTCAACCGCACGATTATAAGCACTGAGGGCGTCCTCATACCGCCTCAACTCCAGCAGTGTTTCACCTCGATTATAGGATTGGGTGGCATTAGTAGAATTAATCCAGTTAATAATCGCCACTGTCGCCCCTCCCCCACCAGCAATTACCGCCATGGCAATTAATAGGACAACGATCAGTTTCTTCCGTTTAGAAGATTGAGTCACAGGCGATGACGCAGAAGCAGCGCCTAAAGCCACCGTCGCCTTCGTGGGTTGAGTCAAGTCATTCAACGCCTGCAGAGCCGCCTCCGCCGAGGGATAGCGTTCGCGAAAATCGTAGCGGATCATTTTATCTAGGACTTTTGCCAACTCGGGACGAACCGACGTGCGATCGCGCCAGCAAATTTCTCCACTGTCGGGATCAGTTGGCAGTTCCTGAGGCGTTACCCCCGTTAAAGCCTGAATCCCCACAATTCCCACTGCATAGATATCACTACTCAAACGGGGATTCCCATTCGCTTGTTCACTGGGTCGATATCCCGGCGTACCAATCGCCACCGTAAAGCTAGAGGATTGTCCCTGCACCACCTGAGTGCTAACTTGTTTCACCGCGCCAAAATCAATTAGGACTAACTTACCATCCGATTTACGCCGGATCAGGTTATGGGGATTAACATCTCGGTGAATCACATGATGCTGATGAACAAAGGCTAATATAGTTAAGATTTCCTGCAACAGATCAATTACCTGCTGATCTGACCACTGCGTTCCCGGCGTCAATTCCTGACTCAGATTATCTCCTTCAACCAGTTCCTGCACCAAATAGAATTCTTGACTCTCTTCAAAATAGGCAAATAGCTGGGGAATTTGGTGATGATGACCCAACTGATGCAGGATTTTAGCTTCCGTTTCAAACAAACGCCGCGCCGTCTGCAACGTAAACGGGTCAGTCGCTTGGGGTTTGAGTTGCTTCACCACACAATCGCGATCGCTAGGCAAATGTTGGTCTTGGGCAACAAATGTAGCACCAAACCCACCTTGTCCCAGTTGCCGCACAATATTATAGCGTCCACCAATTGTTTGTCCGAGAGCCAAGTTCATTGGTTTTATCAAGCCAATCCCAGCATTGCCATGCAGTAATGATATGATTGATTCTTACACAAAATTTTGCCAATCCCTTCCCCAGCTTCCCCAGCTCCCCCAGCTTCCAGACGCGCCATGGCACGTCTCTACATTGCTCCCCCAGCTCCCCCAGCTCCCCCAGCTCCCTACCTCCCAGCCAATTTCTGAATTCCATGACATTGATGTAACTCCCCATTGGGCATCGTCGTACCGCTTAAATTCGCCCCTTCCAGATTTGTCTGACTCAAAGAAGCCCCTTGTAAGTTAGCGCCACTGAGAATCGCCTCACTCAAATTTGCGTCCTGCAAGTTGGCATCACGGAAGTCTGTCCAACGCAAATTAGCCTTACTTAAATTGACCCGACTCAGATTCGCCCCTTGTAAATTTTCTCTCTTGAGATTAACACCGCTTAAATCCACTCCGGCGAGAGAGACATCAGGCGCAATTAAATAAGCACCCCCTCGCTGAGGATCGAACGCTGCAGGAAAATCAGTTTGTAGATTGTACAGACTGCTTTGCCACTTAACTTGCTCCAGATTTGCCTCACTTAAATCAGCTTCAAATAAATAACTGCGACTTAGATTGCTGCGACTGAGATTAGCGCCAATTAACAGAGAACCCCGCAGATCCCCACCCAATAGCTTAACCTGGCAGAGGTTAGCACCATTGAGATCAGCGCCCATCAACCGGGCAAAACTTAAATTAGCCCCAGTTAAATCCACACCCGTCAACGTGGCAAAACTCAAATCAGCCGCCACTAAATTCGCTCCCATCAAATCAGCACCACTCAAGTCAGCACCTCGCAGATTGGCTCCTTGCAAGTCAACTCCCTGCAAATTGGCATTATGTAGGGTAGCGCGGCTCAAGTTAGCCTGGACTAATGTCGTTTGGCTCAGGTTTGCATGAGTTAAATCGACCGCTCTCAGAGTCGCACCCATCAGGTTGACTCCATTAACGTCGATGAGAAAAAAATCTCGTTCGCCAGCTTGGTATCTACTCAATAGTTCATCAGGGTTCATCTGAATCTACCTTTATTGTGGCTAACCCTTAGTCGTCTCGTTGCGGAGTTTGTACAGCCAATGCCCATTTAATTCTCTACAAATAATTGAAAGGCTGAGTAGAGAGCGTCAACGAGGGTTAATAGATCGGATGCTTTGGCGGCATTCACAGCAACTTGACCAACTTGAGTCGTGACTTATTTGCCAGTAGATGCGCTGACCTGATTTATTTTCTCGACAGATCAGTCTTAATCATAGTATTAATTTCAAGATTAGGAACCAACCTAACCAAAGCTTTTCGAGTTCCCTCCCCTTATCAAGGGGAGGGTTAGGGTGGGGTCAGATCAAGGTATTGCAGAGTTTTTAGCTCGAATTATAGCGAAGACAGCGCAACTACGAACTTGATTGTTACATGGATTACTTATTTGGGGTGATGGGAATATATCTAGGTTGAACCATAACCCGCTCTAACCAACTAACGTAACTGAGTGCAGAAACTGTTAAACAGCAGTTGAATCTATTGCTGTGTAAGAATCTTAAGCTGTTCGGCATTTAAACCTTAATATCAATAATGGCGCAATCCTTGTAGGGCGTTAAGCGAAGCCATGCCGCAGGCTTTGCATCTTGCTCGCTACTAATACCCAATTTAAATGCATGACAGCTTAGCCTTGCCGTGTTCGTTGATTTTCATCTCTCATACAAGTTACAGTCAAAGAGATAATCTGTCATGCTGAGCGGAGTCCTGAGCAAAGCGAAGGAACAGTAGCGAAGCATCTCAAAGATTCTGACGCTCGCTCCTCAATATAGCGAGAGCTTCACATTTCGCTCAGAATGACATGTTAGAACCCAACTTCGTATCAGCACATCCTACTGATGCAGATAATTTACTGTTGTTCCGCGTTAATCCATATTTTTGCTTTATTGTCAATACCTTTTTCTTGAAGATTGCGTGAAGATTAAGGGCTAGGTCAGTAGAGGACTTCATTATAAATTCATCTTATGAATCGGACGTGTTTGCGTTGTTTCAGGGATTCTATTTGTTTAATAAAAGTAAACTTTAATTTTAAGTTTTTTAAAGACTTTTCCCAATTTTGCTTTTAACAAGGGAAATTCATGGTTTTATTACAGCAATTTTATTTTTAACAATTAGTTACAACGATAATTATGTAAGCAAATTCCCTTCTGTCAACCGTCCAAAAAATAACAATTGTCAACTATAAGTCTGTTCAAATTGAACATTATACAGAAAAAACAACAAAACCTTAAACCGCATGGTTTAAGAGTTGTTAAAAACTATTGAATGGCGATGTAATTCAGGTAAAATTTTCTCTTTATAAGAACTAGACCCCGCCGAAGCCGAAGCCTTGACGGGCGATCGCGCCCCCTTAGTCGTCAAGTTAGCCTCCCAGCAGGGGTTTAATTTTTCTGTTGACGATTTAAGAACCGTTGTTGATGCGTTTGGGCGATATCAGTTAGGAGAACTATCTGAAGCAGAGTTCTCGCAACGCATTGGATTATCCAACCTCGATCAAGGAACACAAGAGAGTATTCCCTCGATTAAAAAGACATTAGAATTTGTCTATCGGGGAACTCGCTATCAACGAATTAATGGGAAACTCGTTCCTGTTATCCAACCCACTAATTCTACGCCCAGTGTGCTGCAATTTATGCAAAAGACATCGGAAGATCAGGGCTTACAGCAACAATTAGCTACTCTGTTGGGCGTTGGCGATGGGGATATCAGTAGTCAAATGGAACTCGATGCTCAAGAAGCCGACGCCTTAACAGGCGATCGCGCCCCCTTAGTTGTCAAGTTTGCCGCCCAACAAGGGTTTAACTTTTCCGTTGAAGACTTAAGAACAACGGTAGATGCGTTTCAACAGTATCAATCAGGCGAAATATCGGCTAACGATTTCTCAAAGATTATTTGTGTATCTAACCTAGATCAGGGGACAAAAGAAAGTATCTCCTCAATTACCAAGACATTAGACTATGTATATCGGGGGACTCGTTATAAACGCATTAATGGTAAGCTAGTCCCCGTACATGAATCGGTGAATTCTACACCCAATGTCCTGCAATTTATGCAGAAAACGGCTGACGATCCGGAAGTTAAACAAAAATTAGGAGCATTATTGGGAGTCGGTGACGGCGACATAAGTAGCTATTCCGAATTGGATCAGCAAGAAGCCGCTGCGTTAATCGGCGATCGCGCCCCGTTAGTGGTAAAATTTGCGGCTCAACATGGGTTTGACTTTTCCGTTGAACAACTCACAACGGTTGTTGATGCCTTTGTGCGATATAAATCCGGAGAACTATCTGATCAGGAGTTAGCTAAAGTTCTGGGCTTGTCTGATCAAGGGATACCAGCAAGTTTACCCTCAATTAAACAAACTCTAGAGTTTGTCTATCGCGGAACTCGTTACCAAAAAATTAATGGACAATTGGTTCCCGTGGAAAAACCAGCAACGACTGTTCCCCAAGTGTTACAGTTTATGCAGAAAACCGCCGAAGATAAACAACTCCAACAACAACTGGGAACATTACTCGGTGTTGGCGATGGAGACATTAGTAGTTATTCAGAACTCGACGCCGCAGAAGCGCAAGCCCTCACGAATAATGCTCCAGTGGTGGTAGACTTTGCTAGGAAACAAGGTTTTGAGTTTTCTGTAGACGATTTAACTCGGGTGGTTGATGCGTTTGCACAGTATCAGTCTGGTGAATTATCTGAGAAGGAGTTCTCCAAAATTATTGGCTTTTCCAGTCAAGGAACCAAAGAAAGTTTTCCTGCACTGAAAAAGCTCGTCAGTTTTCTATCAGGTGGTGCGGGTTCCCCTAACTAGGGGCTGCGGAATAAGTCTTTTGGTGAGGGGAAGCAGGGGAAGCTGGGGGAGCTGGGGGAGCTGGGGAAGCATGTAGAGACGTAGGTAGCATTCTACGTCTGGGAGCAAGGGTAAATTTTCCCTGAGCAAGGTGATGCCATAGGTTGGAAGGATGCTACCCCATTTCCTTTGGTATCAACAATAAACTGAGTTGCCCAGAAAAGCCCAGAAAACTCCCCCAGAAAAAACACCGATCTCCAGTGAGGAAATCCGTAATATTCATATCTAGCCAATAGTGAATTAGTCCAAATAGCCCATGAGTTCATCACTCGATTCAGTCGCATTAGCCGCAATCGGACGATTATTTGGTAAAGGCTGAACATCCAGCGCGGTTACATTTTGATTTCGTCTCGCTAGCGCTTGTTGTGTCTCAGCTTGAGTGTTTTTATTTTTGGTTGTTGTTCTATCTGCCATAATCTATTCTGCTAAATGGGCTTCTTATCCCAAAATCGCTACAAAATATTACAATTGTTTCATATTTTAACAATTATGTGCGAAAAAGAAAAATTCACCGCAGAAAGGCTTCAGGGCAGAGAGTAGAGGGCAGAAGGGATTGATCCCGATAGCTTCTGCTCTCTTAACTCCCTGATCATCCCATCACTCCGTTATCTGATTCATCACCGATTCAAAATCTGTCACCGCACCCAAACTGCTAGAAGACACTAATTTGGCATACTTCGCCAGCACTCCTTTGGTATATCGGGGTTTGGCAGGTTGCCACTTGGCGCGGCGTTGTTGCAGTTCCTGATCGGATATATTAATCTGTAATAATCGCGCCGGAGCATCAATCGTAATCGAATCCCCTTCTTCGACTAACGCGATCGCACCCCCAACGGCGGCTTCTGGGGCAACATGACCGACCACCATACCATAGGTCCCACCAGAAAAGCGACCATCGGTAATTAATCCCACGGAATCCCCTAAGCCAGCACCAATAATTGCTGAGGTTGGCGCTAACATTTCCCGCATTCCCGGACCTCCTTTGGGTCCCTCATAACGCACCACAATCACATCTCCAGCTTGAATCTTACCCGCCAAAATTGCATCCAGACAGGCTTCCTCGGATTCAAAGACTCGTGCTGGACCCGTAATTTGGGGGGTTTTCACGCCTGTAATCTTCGCCACCGCACCTTCGGTTGCCAAATTTCCTTTTAAAATCGCCAAATGTCCTTGAGTATACATGGGATTATCCCAGGGACGAATCACATCTTGATCTGAGGGTGGTTCCTCAGGTACATCGGCTAAGACTTCCGCTAGGGTTTGCCCCGTAATCGTTAATGCCTCACCATGTAACAAATCATGAACCAGCAGCATTTTCATCACTTGGGGAATACCACCCGCCTGATGTAAGTTTGTCGCTACATATCTGCCACTGGGTTTAAGATCACACAGAACCGGAACTTTAGCACGAATGGTTTCAAAGTCATCCAGGGATAACTCTACCCCGATCGCCCGCGCAATTGCCAGTAAATGCAGTACCGCATTCGTTGATCCACCCACTGCCATAATTACCGAGATGGCATTTTCAAAGGCTTGGCGGGTTAAAATCTGCTTAGGCAGGATTTGCTGACGAATCGCATCAACCAGAACAAACGCCGATTTTTCCGTACTATCTGCTTTTTCGGCATCTTCCGCCGCCATCGTCGAGGAATAGGGTAAACTCATCCCCATGGCTTCAAATGCCGAGGACATAGTGTTAGCCGTGAACATCCCCCCACAAGAACCCGCACCAGGACAAGCATTTCGTTCGACGGCTACCAGTTGTTCTTCTGTAATCTTACCCGCGCTATGTTGTCCCACTGCTTCAAAGGCGCTGACAACGGTTAAATCTTGTCCATCCAGATGTCCGGGTTTAATCGTTCCCCCATAGACAAAAATAGCGGGAATATTCAGCCGCGCGATCGCAATCATCGCCCCGGGCATATTCTTATCACAGCCACCAATTGCCAGCACCCCGTCCATACTTTGACCATTACAGACGGTTTCGATGGAGTCAGCAATCACTTCCCGTGACACCAGGGAATATTTCATCCCCTCAGTACCCATAGAGATACCATCGCTAATCGTAATAGTACCAAAGACTTGCGGCATCGCCCCCGCTTGTTTCAGTCCGGCTTCTGCCCTTAGCGCTAAATCATTGATGCCCATATTACAGGGCGTGATTGTACTATAACCATTCGCTAACCCAACAATTGGCTTAGTAAAATCGCGATCGCTAAAACCGACAGCACGAAGCATGGCACGATTTGGCGATCGTTGCACACCTTGGGTAACGACTTGACTTCTCAGGTTGTCTGACATTGGCTTACTTTCCTTCGTTATTCGTCATTTGTCTTATGTCATTTGTCAGGGAATAGGGAACAGGGTAATAGGCTATAGAAATTTTGTCTCCCAGCTTCCCCATCTCCCCCAGCTTCCCCAGCTTCCCCAGCTCCCCCCGCTCCCCCCGCTCCCCCTGCACCCCCTGCTCCTCATCACCTACCCTGCTACAGGACAATTTCTTCATTATCACTCACGACTCACCAATCATGAATCCCTTACGGTAAACTTGATGACTTAATGCCTTTGATGCACATCTACCTAGGCAATCAAAACACGATTATGGATGCCGATGAACTGCTGAGACGATATGCAGTAGGGGAACGGGACTTCAGACGAGTTAATCTTAGAAACGCCTCCCTGATTGGTGCTGATCTGACTCATGCCAACCTACGAGGATCTGACTTAAGCCAAAGCAATCTAACTGGGGCGTCTCTCAAACTTGTCAACTTTCGAGAAGCCAATCTCACTCAAATCACCTTACGTGGCGCAGATTTGGTCGAAGCGAACCTAATTTCGAGTAACTTAACCCAAGCTAATCTTAGTGAAGCCAATTTAATCAATGCCAGTTTGCGAGCATCTACCTTGAATGGTGCGAATCTCAGTCGTGCCAATCTGTCGGAAGCCATTCTCAGTGAGGCAATCATGCGGGAAGCTAACTTAAATCAGGCAAAATTGATAGACGCTTCACTCAGTCGCACCAATCTTTCTTATGCTACATTAATTAGCGCCAATTTAGAAAAGGCGAATTTGACAAATGCGATTCTTCTAGAGACAAACTTAAAACAGGCAAATCTGAACAAAGCCCTGTTACATGGTGCTAACTTTACCCAGGCAGACTTAACTGAAGTCGATTTAAGTCAGGCTCGGCTTAATGGCGTTAACTTGACCAGAGCGATACTCGTTGGGGCTAAACTCAGAGGCGTAAGTATTTGTTGGACAACCCTACGAGGTGCTAATCTTAGCAAAGCTAATTTATATCGCGCCAAACTATGCTGGTCTAATTTAACTGAAGCAATTTTACTAGAAACCGTTTTACTCGATGCCAATATGGATCAGGTTAACCTACGCGGTGCGACATTAACCGGGGCGATATTACCCGATGGATCAAGTTATGAGTGAGGGAAGGCAACAGGAAACAGGGAACAAGGGATTAATTTTTTTCGACAACTCTTAACTCAGGTGACAAAATTTATGTCCAGGAGTAGTGGGCTGACACAGCTAAAATTGTGGAATAGATTTGACGTTTAACCCTTCGACTTCGCTCAGGGTTAAACCGGGCGCAAGGATGGTGCCCCTACAATGCTAATCCACTAATTAAGGTGTGCCACGCCAGTAGGGTGGGCACTGCCCACTGGGTTGATAACCAAATAAGCATTTTAGTCCATTTTAATGGACTTAAGCTTTGAGCCAAGAACTTGAGTTCTTGGCGGATGATGTGGGAGTCTTAAAATGGTGTAATATCTCAATATGATTCGGATCAAAACCTGGAAACAATTTGGACTATTTGCCCTGTTGGGATGGCTGTTGAGTTGGCTGGTAAGCTGTAGCCCCGCCCCCGCCCCCTCAGCCGCTGGAGAAATAGAGTTCTGGACAATGCAGCTTCAGCCTCAGTTTACCGAGTATTTTAATCAAGTTATCGGTGACTTTGAAGCCGACAACCCAGACGTAAACGTGCGCTGGGTGGATGTCCCTTGGGCAGAAATGGAGCGTAAAATATTAACCGCCGTATCCGCAAAAACAGCACCGGATGTGGTTAACTTAAATCCCAGCTTTGCCTCCCAGCTTGCCACTCGTAATGCTTGGTTAGAGTTAGAAGAGACAATCCCCGATGAAATTCGGCAGCAATATTTACCCAAAATCTGGCAAGCCAGTACGATTGATAATCAAAGTTTTGGTATCCCCTGGTATCTAACCACACGGGTAACGATTTACAATCAAGATTTACTTAAGCAAGCCGGAATTAGTCAACCGCCCACAACCTATACTGAATTGGCAGAGGTTGCCCAGCAGGTGAAAGATAAGACAGGGAAATATGCCTTTTTTGTCACCTTTATCCCCGATGATTCCAGTGAAGTGTTGGAATCCTTTGTGCAGATGGGCGTGCAGTTAGTCGATGCAGAAGGAAAAGCTGCCTTTAATACGCCGGAAGGAATTGCAGCCTTTAAGTATTGGGTAGACTTGTATCAAAAAGGACTCTTACCGCGAGAAGTTCTCACCCAAGGACATCGAAATGCGATTGAATTATATCAAGCGGGAGAGACAGCATTACTAGCATCCGGTGCGGAATTCTTAAAAACCATTGAAACCAACGCCCCCGACATTGCCAAAGTATCAGCGACATCCCCTCAAATTACTGGAAAAACAGGGAAAAAGAATGTGGCGGTAATGAATTTAGTCATTCCACGGGATACAAATAATCCAGAGGATGCCTTAAACTTTGCTCTATTTGTGACAAATACCGAGAATCAGTTAGCCTTTGCTCAAGCCGCAAATGTTTTACCGTCAACCATTGCAGCAGTGGAACAGTATCAAGCGCAATTGTCAAGTAATCCGAATGCTTCACCCGTAGAACAAGCACGGGCAATTAGTGCCAATCAGTTAACAGAGGCGGAGGTATTAGTACCAGCGATGAAGGATTTAAATAAGTTACAAGCCGCAATTTATGAGAACTTACAGGCAGCAATGTTAGGAGAAAAGGAGGTAGAACAAGCGGTAGCTGATGCAGCCCAGATGTGGGATAGTTTGTATGTAGTAAGGGCTTTAGCCCTTCATCGCTCCAACGTAGGAACTAACCTCAAAGTTATATCGGCGCTGAAGCGCAACTACGAACCGAGGAAGTAACCCACCAGATAAAGAGAACCGCACAGGACAATGGTAGAATCAGCAGCAGTGGCTGTCGCCGCTTGCAGTCCAGCCTCTAAGTTAGGATAGGTGTGACAATCAGCAAGAGTAGGACAAACCGATCGCGCGATCGCACTCAATTCTTCGGGTTCGGCTGAACTATGATCAGGCACAGGAACCAAGTAAACGCGATCGCCCCCTCGAAGTAACGCCCGAAAAATCCCCTCATGCTCTTTAGTTGAGAGTATCCCCATTACCCAAGTTACAGGCGTATTCAGCGTATCCACATACTCACGCAACGCTGTCGCCGCAGCCGGATTATGAGCGCCATCCACCAATAGGCGATAATTCTTCCATTCAGTCCATTGTAAACGTCCCAACCATTGCGTCTTTGCCATCCCCGAAACAATCGCAGAATCAGGGATTTGCCAACCTTGACGAATCAGGGATTGGAAAGTCGCGATCGCCACAGCAGAATTGGTTAGCTGAATCTCCCCCAGCAAGGGTAATGGATAGGTTATCCCCGCATAACTTGCCCATAACGGCGCGTCTGCATTTTGATGTAGGGGCGGGTTTAGGGACTTAGGTGTCGCGATTGATGATAACCTTGGTTCAAAACCCGCCCTGACTACAGTTTGCCGATTGAATTTTTGGGCAGGTTCTACCCAGGTTACCGGACAATTTAACTGCTCAATCCGAGATTGGACAACAGCTTTCGCTTCCGGTGGGAGAGGGGCGATAATCGCCGGACAATTGGCTTTCAGGATACCCGCTTTCTCTGTAGCGATTTGACTCAGCGTCGAACCCAAAACCTGCCAATGTTCCCGACTAATTGAGGTAATAATCGTCGCCAAAGGCTGATCACAGACATTCGTCGCATCCAGGCGTCCCCCCAACCCCACCTCAATTACCGCAATATCCACCTGTTTCTGGGCAAAATATAACCAAGCCGCCGCCGTAATCACTTCAAACTGCGTCGGCGACTCTTCGCTATCTGGGGGAACCGCCGCTTGCACCTGTTCTAGAACGTTTACCAATTCTGCCGTAGAAATTGGGTATTGATTAATACAGATCCGTTCCGTCCAATCAATTAAATGAGGAGAGGTATAGCGTCCCACCCGATACCCCGCTTCACTGAGAACCGAGGAAAGATAGGCGCAAACCGAACCCTTCCCATTGCTTCCCGCCACATGAATCATCGGGATACGCTGATGGGGATTCCCTAACGCCGCCAGAAGTCGCTGGATGCGTTCTAAACCCAGGTGAACACCAAAACGTTGATAGGGTTGCAGCAGAGAATTAATATCCATACCAATACCAAACTCGTAGGGGCGCACCGACGTGCGCCCTTGTCCATAACCGACGTGCGCCCTGATAGGCTGGCTACAGCCCCACCGTTGAAGGTTATTTCCCTCTGGCTTCTCAGACGTATCATGGTACGTCTCTACACTGCTTCGCTGCTTCCCTCTGGCTCCCCTCTCCCAAGCTTGGGAGAGGGGCTGGGGGTGAGGGCTGACAAATGACAAAAAACTAATAACAATACTTACCCTCTTTGGGTGTCGGATTGTCTTCTGCCATGCGTAATGTTCCCAAAAGGGTAGAAACAAACACACAACGTTTAGCGTTACCTCCCTGCTTCGTTGTCAGTGTTAACCGCCCAAAGGGAGGAGGAGTATTGCCTTTGAAATCGAATTCTACCTTATATATGCCACCACTGGATTGTAAAGTCGTCTCGTTATCATCTAAACGAATATTAGGATCAAGACTTTGCCAATTGACTGTCGCTGGCGTAACCGTTTCAGGATGAACCGCCCACTGTACAATCTGATCCTGTTCCCGAAAACTAGCTTGCCAATCCCCTTTCTTCAGCTTGGCGTTACGTTTCGCCGCTTGCATCGCTTGGTAAACTTCATATTGCGCTGTATTCAAGCGCTGTATATTCGTAAAGTGTAGCCAAGCAGGGGCAGCGATCGCACTTAATATCCCAATTATGAAAACGACTACAATCAGTTCCAGCAACGTAAATCCAGCCGTGGCGCTAGGTACGGGTTTTGGAGTTGAATTATTTTGTCGCATAACCAAGTTACCCTGATTGAACTCATCATCGGGAGTTCCAGGCTACGATGTAACAACCCACTTTTATCAGGCGCAACATAAGGGTAATGGAAGCCTATCACCTTTAGTCTTGGTGTAGGGGCGACCCGCTTGCACAAATCAACAACGGTATCCACTCAATTTGATCGGGTCGCCCTTTACCCAACCTGTCCTTGACAGGCTTCCAGGGTAATCAAGCCCGATTCAGTATAAAACCAATAAGCAGGTTACTCATCGCAATGGGAGCATCTTGCTCTGTTCGTAGTCAGCACGAAGCGTGCTTGGAAATAAAGCCATTTCAGGCACTAAAGTGCCTACTACTAACCTGATGAATAATCGGCTACAATTCTCAACAAATGGGATGCTCCTCTGGCAACTCCCATTTTGTATTTTGCGATAAGCGTCTTTCTCTGTACAGGGGAATGTCAAAAATGTTAATTTAATGAATCGTTTTGTCTTTAAAGTTAATAGAAGTTGATAATTTAATTCTATTTACCCATAAATCAAGACATCCACCACCAACAGAATCGCTATGGTGGTTACCCAGTACCCCTAACGACTTAAAAATTACGGTAAAGGACAAGTTGAATCTTTTTCTATCGCCATTGAGCCAATTAAGGTTTTAACAATGACACAGCGAGCCGTAGCTTCAATCGGTTGTGTACCTCCATTAGACTGGGGAATCGCTACAGTAACTCCTATCGATGTATCAGGAGCATTTCCTGCTACCTTGGCTAGATTTCCTTGATAATCAAATTGAATAGTTCTTTTCTTCGCGTCAGAGCTTAAATCACAGGTTGCCGGACTTACAATTGTGTTGGCTGTCGTATTAATGTTAGAACATAGAATCACTTGTCCGGCTTTAATATCTAAACCCTCATTCAAAGGTTTCCAGGGTATAGTTGTTGTTCCTTCTGGATAAACCGCTACCTTTAAATTATTTGAATCCGTTTTGAAACTAACGCTGTAACTCCGTTTCGTCCGCTTCGCTTCCCGCTGCGCTTCCTGCATCGCACTAAACACCCCATCATTCACTTTCGCCACCCGTTGACGGTTGACAAACGCTAGCCAACCCGGAGCGATAATCGCACTTAGAACTGCTATGATGAGTATCACCACAATCAGTTCTATCAGTGTAAACCCTTGTGCGCGGGAAGGGGAGTTCTTTGAGCGCGACGGCAATGTTTTAGACCCTAATGTTTTCCATAATAAAATTTTCGATAAAGTCCAGTCTTTCATACGACTCTCCTGGTTGTTAGCGACAAATTGGGTAGCTCATTAGTCAATATTCAGAAACCCCTTTCTTTGTATTTGCATCGTTGCCGTTGGGAAGTAGGTTGATGCTTCATCTCGATCAACATTATCCGTATCTTGCTGGATACGAGCTAAGGCATTTCCCCTTAAATACACTTGAGCTATAGTATTGTCTGGAGTATTAACACAGGCGTAGAACCCCCCTTCAAGATCAGATGCAGATTGGGTAGGACTCATCCCCACTGGGCAGGTTGGGGTTGGGGCGTTTTGGTCAATATAGTCTACAAGAATGTTAACGTTAGTATTATAACTATCCGGATGTTTCGTCCACTGATTCAGCTTTTGGCCTAAATTGCTGCCAGACACGGAAAGGTCGAAATTGGAGAAACCTTGGCTCGGTAACAAATCGTACTTGACCGTTGTCGTCCCTTCTGTTCTTGTTGCTGTGGCATTGGGATTACGGATGCCATCTCTGATTTCAAACCGACCAATTCGAGCTGTTTCATCTGACCAAAGACCATTGTTCTCCTCAATCAAATAGTAACCGACTAGAGAATAAATAAACGCATCATCATAAGTACCATCATTGCGTGTCAGGCTGGCGATGTTTAAATTTCCAACTTGTTGTCTATCCAGGTGTTGTCGCTTCCAGAAAACGAGAATCGGTTGACAAGTGGTTGTTGTATTGTCACAGCCAGTGGTTCCAGCCATTGGCGGTATTTGGTTTCTGATTCCCGATCGGGTAGCGGCGTTTAGTCCTGTATTGTTGATCTCGGTTAAACCCTGCTCATCATAGATATAAACAGCCTGCTGCAAATCTCTGGCGATGTAATCCAGTGCTGCCTGAAGTTCTTGCTCCGTAGTCGCTTTAGCTTGCTCTCTCCTGTCGGTTTGCAGGATATCGATCGCGAATCCTAATAAGGGTGTGATCACCAGAGCCGCGATAATAATGGCGACGAGCAGTTCAATCAGGGTAAAACCGCTCAAGTTTCGGGCTGATTGAGAGCGTTTCAACTGACTGGCTAGGATAAATTTCAGTGTTGCGAACATCTTGCGCTTTCCCTTCTTACTAACCAATTAAGCTTTGTCCAATTTAGTTACAACCCCCCAAGCGATCGCACAAATTTTGGTAATTGACTTCACTGGCATTAACTTCTGTCGTCATTTCCACCAGGGGAGCTTCACTACTGCTCAAACCCGTCCCCCCAGTAAATGTGGCTTTTTGTGTCCCGGCTGTTAGAGTTCTGCCGCCACTGAAAGCATCTGCCCGGTAAACTCGCACGCCGAGAAAGTAACTATTTTCAGGACTAGTTACCGTGCCCGTGCCACTCGGAACGCTGCGATATCCTTGTACAATCATGTCGATTAGACTGTCAGAGGTACAGCCCCCGTCATCGTCGAAATCGATACAGTATAGGCTTTCACTCGCGGTGTTTTGGCAGTAAGTATTACCCGAGCAAGAGGATAAGTTGACACTACTATTGGGAGCGCCAATGACAGCAAATGAATTCTTATTTGTGGCATCGGCTACCGGAACAGTGTGTAGGGGAAAATCAATAGTCCCTGCCTGTAAGCCATCAATGTAGGTTCGAGCCGCTTGAGTTGCCCGTTCTACCCGTCGCGCTTGCACCCGCGTGGCAACAGATAAAACGATCACGGGCGAGAGTCCAATCATCAGGATAGACACCACGATAATTGCCATCAAGGATTCAATAACCGTGAATCCGGCTTGATTGGGTTTAGAGGGGGGGTGGAACAGTTGGCGTTTACTCATCATGGTTAGACTCTCTACTCAGTTATTGCACAATTCAGTCGCTCGACTTTCTCTTTCTGGTCATGGTTATCAGCAATCATCATTAGCCGTGGTATCCCGGCATGATTGATCAACTAAAGCCTCCACCCAGGGGTCATTTCGCCCCACCTCTCTCAAGAACTCATCCGGTTCGCCCGCCGGTGGAGTGGTAAACCGTTGGGAGAACAAGTCCGGTAACTGACTGAGCAAACCGACATCATAGCCCCAAAGACGGTTAGCCGCCGTATAGTAGGCGTTGCGTCCACCACTTTGGCTGCTGTAGGGCAAGCGAGAGTATCGATTGAATGCCGCACCCGTGTTTTTAGCGGCGAGACTGGTGTTGTATCCAAACCGACTGGGAAGTGGGGTTGGATTACTGGGATCGGTCAGTGACTGGAGGAAGGGAGCCGTAGCATAGGCACTGCGCTTGGTTTGAATGAACGAACCACTGATTTGGGCTGTGAGCGTGTTAATAGTGCCACAAGCTGTGGTATCCTCCGCCCACCTTTCTAGCAAACGCACATAGTTTTCTAAACCGCCATTTTGTTCCCTCGGGCGCGGGGGAGTATCACCACCCGCCGCAATTAAGTTAAATATTTCTCCGTTGGGATTAGCTTGCTGTAGCCAGTTTGTGGTCTCCAAACATTCAATGCCTGTTCCTTCCAGAGGCAAAGCGTTACTATTTGTAACTGGAATGCTCGTTAGAGTATGTACCTGTAGGACGGGTACAAGCCGGGGTTGACCCAGTGGGGAAATGGGTGGGTCATAGAACAAAGGTCTATCAGGTCTGTAACTTTCGTTTTGGTTGGGTTGCCCGCTTGTATTGTTGGTTGTCCTGAACCACAGGGCATTATTGGTAGTGGTAAGGGTGCCGTAATGGACGTTCGCCGTCCGAGTATTGTTTGGAGGATAGGTACATCCATTATTAGTGGGGGTTGTAGCTGTTGCATCTAGAGGACAGCCCACTCCCATGGGTTTGTAGACTAAGTTGCCACCCACAGTATCCGTTACAAGCTGATCCGCATTATTCCGAGCAAAGGCAACGCGGCGGGGATAGCGTTGGTCGGCTGAGTCTAGGGCTGGTCTTGCCGTAGTCCCAGCTCCCAAGCGGTCTAAAGGACTCGCACTATTGCCGCCTGTAGTGAACGCCGTAGCCCAATTGACTTCACCATTCTCTAGCAAAGTGGGAGTTGTCGTATTGGTTATGCTGCTGTTTGCTTGTAGTAAAGCCTGAGCTAGCTGGAACGCTTTAATAGCTTTTTCATTATCATCGGGGTCAACGGCGGTGCCCAAGTTGGTCGTTGTGTTAACGTTCGCATCTCTATCCAGATCAAATATCACGGCGTCATTAACGTCCCCATCTCCATTCATATCAAATCCCACAACCCAGTCATTGGGACCACAACTGGAAACCGGTACTTGCCGGCAGATTTCCATAACGTACTCAGAAAAAGCCACTCGTCGTTGGATTGGGGTTATGTAATTGTTGAGATAGGAACTGCCCTGAGTTCCTGTAGCCACAGTATCCAAATCCTGGGGTTGACCCGTTGCAGGATCGACCCAGTCATAACTGGTCCCATAATCATTGTCAAAGAAACCATTGAATAGCCGCACGAGGGAGAGCGGCGGATTAGATTCATCTACAGTGATGTTGTCTACTTTGTCCCCATCTCTGTTCAGGTCTAAGTTAAGCACGGTTTCGTTAAAAGTGGCGGCTGTTGTGTCGCTATTATCGAGATCGATGGATTTGAGATCCGCGAGTAGATTTGAACTATAGTCAAGACTAATCTGAGCATTACCCATATTATTCCTCTGGTCATACCCCCCTTCATTGCGGAACCCAAACCGAAAATTACTCGAAAGCAGGGTAACGCTATCTCCCAGCACCGTCGCCGGTCGCCATAGGTCACCGCCACTGCTACAACTCGGCAGTCTGGGGTCATTAGCACGACAAGCAAAGCTGGGATCTTTGGTAGTACGGTTATAGAAGGTGACGTTAGTCCAGCCAGCAACGGCTAGCCTGTTGTCACTAAACTCCTCAACAAGAGTGCCGCTTGGGTTTTGATGCAGATTAAACCCTGTTTCTGTCGAGCCAGCGATCTCGGAGTTGAGATCCGCCTTAACGTAGACAGGCAAGTTAGAAGCCAAAATCAACCCCTTCTCTGCCCCTGGTGGTGAAGTCAAGATAAATGAGTTACTCTGATCTTGACGAGCCAGTATCGTGCCGTTTCGCAGCATAATCCCGTTAGGACGGCGGGTGGGGTCGAGTTTAAAGTCTACTGGACTAAATCGCTCCCTCGTGTCAATGTCAGTCAAATTAGTCGGGTCATGACTCAAGTCAGGTAAAGCATCATCACGGCTGGCATAGATAATACCGCTATTGGGCAAGAGGAACTCGGGTGAGGGACCACTGGCGGATGCTGTAGCTCTTGTCGTGCGTAGTTTCTGTAGATCCAAAACCGTGACCCGAACTTCTGAAGGCTGACGGTCTTCAATCTCCAGGTCATAGTCGGGATTCGACCCCAGGTATTGAGGCAATTGCTGGTGAATTGCTTTTAGCTGTCGGGCATCTAACAGTGTGGTTTCGTAGATAGCGCCGTGGGGAATCGTACCCGAACTATCCACAGAGGCAACCCCCCTTAAAATTCCCTCAGCGCATTTGGCAGCATGGATAGCGGCATAATCTGCCCACAGGCGATCGGGTCCTGGTGTATTCAGCGCCTTCAGCAACGGTTCATTCACCAAGCGCCCATCGGGATACACCAGTCTTGCCTGTCGGGTTAGCCTAGACTCGGGAATTCCATTCACTGAGGAATAGGTGTAAACAATACCATTGTTCGATTTTCCCGTCCGACCTGCTGGGAAATCAGCTTGCTGTGTGGCTAAGGGATTTGCCCAATTCCCAATTACAGTCGGGTCATTTTGGGCGGTGATCGCATCAGTTGGGTCATAGTAGCTACTGACACAAGCGATCGGGGTCTGATTCTTATTTCCGTCTTCTTCAGCGGGATTAGTGCCAGCACCACTGCCGTAGTGGTAGACGACTGAGGCTCTCATTAACAGGTCGCCCTTTTGGTCAAAATCAGAGGTAACCATCCCCGCCCCACCATTATTCCCAGTCAGATCACCCTCGCCCCCGCTCATCGGCATCGTATCGGGCCAAACAATTATCGGGGTGTCACCGAGTGTAGCGGTGAGGTCACTGACATGAATCCGGTTTGGGTCACTATCGCCAGGATCAACAAACCGCAGATCCCAACTGGGAACGGGTAAATACGATTCCAATGTCCCCGAGTCTTTGGTTGGATTGTTGCGGGGATAGCCGGGGATATCACCAGTGATACTATTATCATCCACATAAAGTCCCGCCCCGGTAACCACACGCAGTCCGCCAATGCCTTCTAACGGTTGCGTCGGTTGTTGGGCTGCCTTTCTTTCCCAGAAACCATTGCGATCTGTATCACCCAAATCCGAGAGAGTTCGCATTTGGGTGGTGCGGAAGCGAGGTTCGTCATCGGGTTCATCCCAGAAGACCGGATTTCCACTTTTAAGCACGGGTTGTTCCGTCTCCTCTCCCGCAAAGCTATCGCCATTCCACCACTTCGTCGGTAGGGCATTCCCCACCAACAAGCGATCGCCCAGTCGTTTCTCCTTACCCAAGCTTTGCTGAGTTTCCGGTTCTGTGGCGGGCGGGTCAAGGAAATCTCCATTGAACTTCAGACTCAGACTATTGTTACTGGTGTTGTTATTGGTCTTGTCAAATGGCAATATCCACGTATCTACAGGTCGTAGTTCGTCTCCCGACCCGGTCGGATCTTGCAATGTTTGAGCCCCGCCCAAACTCACTTCTACAAATGGCACGCGGCGGGTACGCTCTAGAAAGTAGTTTTCTAGGGCTTTGTCGCGAGAGGTGCCAGCGGATCGGTTTGCGACTTCATCTGGATCACCACCCGTCGTATTGTTAACCAGATGGTCAATCCGTTGGGCATAAGCCAAATTATTCGAGGTAATCTCCTGGGGATTATTGGTCACCGACTTATTACCCGTCCCTAAACCTTCCGTTCCAGGCGGCGTACCCGCAGCGGCGACGCCCTCCTCAAACGTATGAACATTGGCACCCGCCGATCGCTCAGGACCATCCGGTGCGCCGATCCCCACATTTCCGCCGACCAAAATCTTGCTATTTTCTTCCTGATAGAAACAGGACTTTGCACTACTGACTAGATATAAATTAATCGTTGGATTATTAGCGTTAGCGTCATTACCAATCAGTAAGTTACCGTTGGTCATAATCCGCCCATTCAGGTTGAATGTTGTCCCTTGACCAGGCGTAATTGCCAAATCATCTTCGTAAACTACAGCGTTGTTAGAGAGGGGAATCCGGGCTCGGTCTTGCTGATACTCTAATGCAGAAAATCCTTTGTTCCCTCCTGGAAATTCCTGATACGTATCCTGATCAAGTCCGGTCAGGTCGGTGATCGGAACGGTTGCCGTGTAAACAAAAATACTTTTCTTTAACTTTGAACCCACTTTATAATAACCGCGACCGCCGACCAAACTCGCGCTAGTGGCAAGGAGTTCTGTACATTGCTTATTCGTTGTCCCCTCATCCATGGGCGGGGTACGAGCTTCCATTTCCTCGGGATCTCTGGCGCTTGCCTGCTCGTCTAGCGGCGTTTTGAAGAAGATGCCATAGTAAGTAAAGCTATCGAATTTACCATCGTTATTGGTATCAACCGGGAAGCGCCAAACGGGGTCGCCCTCGCCTTCAATTTCCAAGCGTTCCTCATCCCCTAAGGTGTACTTTGTTTTCTTTTGTGTAAAAACGTTTGCTAAAGCTTCCTCTGATGGCGTAGCGCGGGGTAGGGTGGGGTCAGTAAAGAGTTCGTCTAATTTGGCTTTCGCCCGATCAATGGCTGGAGTCGCTGCCTTCAACACTGCTTCGTTAACCCGGACGTTACTCGCATTTTTCGCCCGATCAAAGGAGCGAAACACGATCGCCGTCGTCAGCAACGCCACAACCAAGATCACCATTGTCACCGTTGGTAGAATAAATCCCGCTCTAGTCAAATGGCTGCGATGACGCAAAATCATCAAGTTCCGCAACAGCCACGTCATCAAACGTTTGGGGAGTGCCTGCGCTGTCTTTATACTTTCTCGATATAGAGTTTGAATAACCTTAGCTAATTTCTTAGGGATTGACATAGTGACGTCCTCGTAAGTTTGAGGGGATCTGCTGATAAGCGTCTCTGTCTATACGGATAGGATAGCCGAACAGTGCAGATTAAGGCACTATATTCAACCTGTTGTTGCCACCCTACTAGCAAGACGCTCAAGATTTTTCCGGATGAGCATCAACCCCCCTTGTATGATTATGAGGCAATGCCTCAAGGAGTAAGTTCCCTCTCCCGACAGAATTATTAAGTTACTTGATGCAGTCTGAACCCATCACCTGGCTGACCATTCAACTGTATATAACACTCAGTCAGTGAGTTTCTACATCTAGCTTACCCACTTGGGCGAGAAAAATGATCACCCCAACGCCAAATCTTGCCCACGTTAGGGACGTTATCGCTCCACCCCGCCCCGACACTCCGGCTACCTCTGCCTTCAGAACGGCTGGGAAACTTTGGCTGTGAAAATTCTAGAGGTTATACTAATGGGACATGTACCGGGTTGTGCTTCAGCCAATCCGTGTTCAGTTTACATGAGGTGTAGACGTTGAGCAGTCCTTCCTCGCCATTGCTTAAAAATGCTGAATTTACATCAATCATCCGCTAACTTACTTACTCGCCTACAGCGGCGGATTAAATTGGAATACAATCAAGGACTAAAACCTAAACTTCTATTAAAGTATCGTCAATTCAAAAAGCCTAAGGTGTTAGAGTATGAAGGCATAAAAATTTGCCTGAACTCTCACATCTCTGATGATGTCCTTAACGATATCTATGCGGGTTACTACGAGCAAAATGAACTGAGAATCGTCAAGGCTAAACTTACCCCCAATGATATTGTCATGGAAATCGGGACGGGGATTGGTTTACTCTCCAGTTACTGTGCCAAACGCATCGGTTCAGAACGAGTCTTTACCTTTGAAGCCAATCCAGAGCTAGAACTCCCGATTCGCCAAAATTACGCCATCAATCAAGTCTCTCCCCACCTAGAAATTTGTCTGATTGGAGAGCGAGAAGGAACCCATCAGTTTTATATCGAGAAAAACTTTTGGTCGTCTTCCACGATACAGCGTCATCCCGATGCCAAAGCCATACAGGTTACTGTAAAATCTTTTAATCAAGAAATTAAACGCCTCAATCCCACGTTCTTAATTATTGATATTGAAGGCGGAGAATATGAATTATTAAACTATGCCCATTTCCACAACGTCAAGAAACTCGTCATCGAACTGCACGAACGGATAATCGGACGAGAAAAAGTAGAATTCGTTAAAGCCAAGTTACATCAATGGGGCTTTAAAATTCATCCTAAAATTTCCACAACAGAAGAATTATTTTTAGAGCGCCAACTTTAATTTATTAAAGACTATAGCCACCCTCAAAAGACTCTAAACTTGCTATTCTTGCTATTTGTGTAAAAAATATGTCCCTGATTTCTGTAATCATCCCCCTTTACAACAGTGAAACGACGATTCAAGAGACCATTCAATCGGTATTAAGCCAAACCTTTTCCGACTTGGAACTCATTATTATCAATGATGGCTCAACCGATTCTTCACTAGAAATTGTGTCGCAAATTCAAGACCCTCGTTTACAGGTATTTTCTTATCCCAATGGCGGCTTAGCGGTGAGCCGAAATCGCGGGTTAAGCCATGCTAGTAGTGAATATATTTCCTTTATCGATGCGGATGATCTGTGGACTCCTGATAAACTAGAACTTCAACTCAAAGCATTAACAAAAAATCCCCAAGCTGCCGTGGCGTATAGTTGGAGTAACTGTATTGATGAATCCAGTCAGTTCCTGCGTCCCGGCTGTCATATTACCGCCAATGGCAATGTTTTCGCCCAGTTGTTATTGGTTAATTTTTTAGAAAATGGCTCCAACCCCCTAATTCGCCGACAGGCATTGAGTGAAGTTGGTAACTTTGACGAGTCACTTCCCGCAGCTCAAGATTGGGATATGTGGCTGCGGTTAGCGGCTAAATTTCATTTTGTCGCCATACCCAAACCCCAAATTTTATATCGCGTGTCTGCCCAGTCCATGTCTACCAATGTGCTTCAATTAGAAAGAGCTAGTTTACAGGTCATGGAACGAGCGTTGGCTCAGGCGAGTGAATCCTGCGATGACTTAAAGAAGCCAAGTCGGGCTAATCTCTACAAATACCTCACTTTCAAGGCATTAGAAGGGTCATCGGTTCCAGAAAGAGGCTTAACCGCAGCCCGGTTTCTTTGGCAATCCCTGATTAATGATCCGACTTTGCTCAAAACGCGAGTGATCTGGAAAGTCTTATTAAAAATTGTTCTGGTAACTTTCTTACCCCAGCAACAGCTAGCTGCGATGAAACAACTCTCCGACATTAGAGCTTTACTCGTTCACATTAAAACCCCACTCCCTTCAGACTTGATGTCCAGTGGCTCCGAAGTAGGGTAAGCATTGCCTACCCCACCTTATCTTCTAATTTGCTCAATAATGCTTCAGGTTAATCCCCGCTTCCTTCGCCATCGCTTGCAATCCTTTCTTCTCCAGTGTCTTAATCGCCTTGGTGGAGAGTCTCAGCTTCACCCAGCGATTGCCTTCTTGCCACCAGACGCGCTTCCATTGCAGATTAGCTTCTTGGAGTTTCTTGGTGCGGCGGTGGGAGTGGGAGATAGCGTAGGCATTGTTTGCCTTTTTACCAGTGAGTTGACATTTGCGTGACATAATAATCCTCGTCATTATCGTTGAGTGGTACTGACCTAACCTGGGTTCCTTGTTGGCACAGGCTGTGCCTCCAGCAAGTCAAGCATTGACTACAGACTCTTATGTTAGCGACTTTTGACTAGAGCTGGTGTCATTGGTTCTGTGTGTCTCATCCTCTTGCCCGACAGAAGCCTTGTCGGTTACCTTTGCTCTCGACCCTAACCCACCCTTATTTAAATTCAGACGTTAGGGTTTTTGTCAAGAACTTTTAGATGGGTTTACCCAGGAAGTTATGATAATGAAATGCCCTGGCAAATATAATTACAGAGTATGTCACTTATTTCTGTTGTGATTCCCGTCTACAACGGTGAGAAGACAATTCGACAGACAATCGAATCCGTCATTAACCAAACCTTTTCCAATTTTGAACTGATTGTGATTGATGATGGCTCACAAGATTCAACCCTAGATATTGTCAGGAGTATTTCCGATTCCCGCTTAAAAGTATTTTCCTTCCCCAATGCCGGTTTAGCCACCAGTCGTAACCGAGGAATTCAATTGGCTAGTGGAGACTATATTTCCTTCATCGATGCGGATGATTTGTGGACAGGGAATAAACTAGAAGCTCAACTCAAGGCATTACTAGATAATCCCCAAGCGGCTGTAGCCTTTAGTTGGACTGATTGTATTGATGAATCGGGTCAATTTTCCCGCCGAGGCAACTATACCACAGTTAGCGGCAATGTTTATGCCCAACTTTTATTAACCGATTTTATCGAAAACGGCTCAAATCTTTTAATTCGCTCTGAAGCGTTCAAGAAAGTCGGTTATTTCAATGAATCTCTTCCGGCGGCTGAGGATTGGGACATGTGGTTGCGGTTGGCGGTTAACTATGAGTTTGCCGTCGTTCCATCCCCCCAAGTTTTCTATCGACTATCGACAACTTCCATGTCTGCAAATGTTGTTAGACAAGAAGCCGCATGTTTACAGGTAATTGACCAGGCATTTGCTCAAGCCCCTGACTCTGTGCAGCACTTAAAAAAGCCGAGTTTGGCTAATTTATATAAATACCTAACCTACAAAGTCTTGGCAGGAGTTCCAGACCCCCAAGCGGGTAAAATAGCGGTACGCTTTTGGCGGCAAGTGTTACACCACCAACCTGAGCTATGGCACAAACGAGTAACTTGGAAAGTTTTCTTAAAAAGTGGTCTAGTCACTCTGCTTTCTGCGCGACTCACTGATAATTTAATCTGGGGAAAATGGCTAAATACGGATACCATCCTGGGCTATATTAAATTAAATCCGTGATCTTAAATTAAAATGAAATTATAATATAAATTATTGCCGTTGAAACGGACGCTCTTTGGAAAACCATTTTCTCAAGCTTGTTCGTATCCCTTGAGCTTGTTGAGGAGAAAGTAGAATTGCCAATCCAATTTTTAAGAAAACGATTAACATCAGTTTGCCTCGTCGTAGCCAAGCGGGATCATTGAGAATCGCTTGCCAGAAAAACCGCACGGCGACTAATCCTCTACGTCGTTCCAAATTTCCCTCAATAGCTTTACACGTAAGATATTTATAACGATTTCCCAGAATTTCTCGTTTCCGGTGTTGTATAGATGGGGTAATTTGCGCCCAAGCTTTTTCTAGCACACGCAAACTTCCGGCTTCCATTTTCCACACATTAAATGAGGCAGAATTCGGGGAAATTCGATATAAAATTTGAGCCGATGGCACCGCGACAAACTCATAGCAAGCCGCTAGGCGCAACCACATATCCCAGTCTTCTGAAAATTCTAAGGATTCATCAAAGTTTCCCACACTCTGAAACGCTTCAGCGCGAATTAAGGGATTTGAGCCACTTTCGATAAAATCTCGGACTAACAACTTTTCGTAAACCCGACCATTTTCAGTAATATAACCCCCCGGTCGCAAAAATTGTCTCAATTCATCAATCCAATCTGTCCAGCTATAGGCTACAGCCGCTTGGGGATTTTCTTGTAACGCCTTGAGTTGGGCTTCAAGTTTATCGGGTGTCCACAAGTCATCCGCATCGAGGAAAGAAATATACTCTCCCACCGCATGAACAAGTCCCCGATTGCGAGTCAGTGCTACTCCAGCATGAGGATAGGAAAATACCCGCAAACGTTCGTCTTTTATCCCGTCAATAACGTTCAGCGTTCCATCTGTAGAGCCATCATTAATCACCAATACCTCAAAATCTGTTACGGTTTGATTTAAAACAGATTCAATCGTTTCTTTAATCGTTTTTTCAGCGTTATAGGCAGGAATAATAACGGAAATTATGGGCATAATATTTCGGACTCATTTATTTATATTAATCGGCGGCGTTTCACAACCAAAAACGAACTTATTAAACTTCCCCAAAAAAATTCCAGTTCACAAGCCGCAATTAGATTATTATTTAATTGACCCCGATACTTGAGCAACTGCAAAACAACTCGACGTAAGCTACCCAAAAAATTGCGAATAACAATCAGCGGTTTTTGCCAAGGTTGAGCATTAACCATCCGTAGCTGACATGTCGCTAATCCACACCCCCGGGAAATAGAGAGTAAATAATCCCGTTCTAAGCGCCAGCGTGGTATTTGATGATAGGTATGCAAATGGGGATGATACCAAATTTCCCATCCCGCTTTATACATATACAGTAAGGGTTCATAATCATCACCCTGTATCATCATTCCGGGTAATTTACCCGTTAATGTGGGACGCGACGGAACACTCTCACACCAGGCTTTTTTCCGCACCACTAACGAAGCAGCAGGTGGTAATCTCAAGTTTTGCGGCTCAAATTGATGAGGCGTGGAACCATGTTCCCGAATGGCTAAAAAGGATTGAATGCGCTGGAAATTTTCCGGCGGTTCGACTTCAAACTCCCCATGAATTTGTCCACTAAATGCACCGGCTTGGGGATGTTCTTGGGCAAATAAATAAGCTTGGGCGATCCAATCCGGATTAGGTAAGTTATCATCATCTAAAAATCCAATCAGTTCCCCCTGCGCCTCTTGCACCGCCCGTAATCTAGCAAAAGCGGCGCCCTGTTCCGGTTCAAAAATGTACTTGAAAGGAACACCGGGTAGCCAAGTGGCTTGATACTCCTGCACCACTTGGGCTGTATTATCGCTACTATTATTATTAACAACAATAATTTCCCAAGAAATCTGTTCTAAACCGATTTGCTGTCGGAGTTGATCTAGCAACTTCGGCAAACAGTTAGCGCCATTATAAGTGGGAATGGCTAAAGTAAAGTCAAGAGACATCTGTCCGTTCAAATTATTAAGAATTTAGTCAAATATTTTACAATACGTAAAATATCGAAAATTTTCATCTCATGTATCCTAGTCAGTTATATCATGTCCGGCTGGGCAAGTGCATTTATCCCAGATTCCGCACTTCTCCTGTTTCCCTGGTTTTGAGCTGACGTTGACGGTCTATCTACGCAAAAGCCCCGACGTCTCTACGACGTCGGGGTTCTGTGTACCTCACTGACTGGAAAAGCTTGATCCCTTCCCTATTTGGCGGTCAACCGGGTCAACACCTGATTTGACCGTTCCACAAATGCCTTCATTCCATTGGCGTCAAAGCCGCGTTGCGCCATTAATGCCAAATCATAAACATGTTGACAAATCAGGTTGGCTAATTCCCCACTGGGAGATTGACCCACGCCTTGAACAATACTCCCCTGACTAATCTCGACTAAGTTCTCAATCAAGGGGTGTGCCGTATTCACCACTAAAATATGTTCCTCAGGAAACTGCGCCGCTTGCTGCTGCAACAAAGCCGTCATATCCTGCAACCGTCGCATGGCTTCCGGTAACAGCACCATCGCCGGGGGAGTCCCTTGGGGGTCATCGGACTTCAGCGCCTGGGTTTTCACATTCACCTTGGACTTATTTATCGCCTGCTCAAATAACTCCTTCACCAGTTCGCTACGAGTCTTATTGGTTTTGGGATCAACGATGTCCGCCGCCTTATCTTGGTCAACCAGGGTATTATCTAACTCTGAGTCTACCCGCGAAAACTTGACATCCGAATATTCCTGTTCCAGGAAACTGATAAAGTGGGTGTCGATAAACGAGTCCATATAGAGGACTTCTAAGCCCTGATTCTTGTGCAGTTCCACATAAGTGGCTTGGGCGGCTTCATCAGTACAGTAGAAGACGTGGTTCTCGTGCTTGGCTTTGTTGCGGTCTAAATACTCCTTCAGCGTCGTATAGGTTCGTCCCTGCTCATCCTGATTCACTTCCCCTGAACTCACTTCTTGCCAAGCATCGTCCTCTTGCGACTGCACTTCTACCTCTGGCGTCTTGGGTTTACTGGCTGAGTCTGCCGAATAGGTGGTGCGATAGAGAATAATATCTTCGACTTGCTTTTTGAACTTGTCGTTATTCAGCGCCCCAAACTTAACAAAAGTGCCGACATCTTGCCAGCAGCGGATATAGTCTTGGCGTTGCTCAGTATACAGTTGGTTGAGGCGGTCGGCGATTTTCTTGGCGATAAAATCGGCAATCCGGCGCACCGTCCGGTCATTAGTCAGGGCGGAACGGGACACATTGATGGGAATATCGGGACTATCAATCACCCCGCGCAGCGGCATGAGGAAGTTAGGAATAACTTCTTCACAGTTATCGCTGACAAAGACCTGATTACAGAATAGCTTGATATGACCCTTGGTCACATCCACATCTGGCTTCAGTTTAGGGAAATAGAGAATCCCATTCAGCAGGAACGGATAATCCGTCTTCAGATGCACCCACAGTAGGGGGTCTTCCTGAAACGGATACAGATAGCGATAAAATTCTAAGTAATCCTCATCCTTGAGATCCCGTGGCGATTGCTTCCACAGTGCCTTGTGCTGATTCAGTTCCTCCCCATCTAGCTTAATCGGCACTGGCATGAAGTCGCAGTACTTTTTCACCAGTTGACGAATTCGGGCAGGTTCGACATATTCGGTCTCTTCATCCTGTAGCGTCAGCGTAATCGTGGTTCCCCGTTCTTTGCGGGACGACTCCGACAGTTCAAACTGGGGAGACCCATCACAGGACCAATGTACCGCCTCAGCCCCGGCTTGGTAGGAGAGGGTATCAATCTCGACGTTTTTCGCCACCATGAAGCAGGAGTAGAAGCCGAGACCAAAGTGACCGATAATCTGTTGATCAGCGTCTTTTTGGTATTTCTGGATAAACTCTTCGGCGCTGGAGAAGGCGACTTGGTTAATGTATTTTTTCACCTCCTCGGCGGTCATGCCAATCCCGTTATCAGAGACGGAGAGAGTCTGGTTATTTTTATCCAGGGAAATAGTAATTTCTGGTTCTCCCACATCCCCATCAACTTCCCCAGAGTAAGACACCATCTTCAGCTTTTGGATGGCGTCTACGGCGTTGGAGACCAATTCCCGTAAGAAGATTTCATGGTCGGTGTAGAGGGACTTCTTGATAATGGGAAAGATATTCTCGGTATGAATTGTAATCTGTCCCTGTTCTAGTACAGTCATAGGTGACACTCTGTAATGGTTCGGTTCTTCAGTACGATTGTGTGCGATCGCCCGAATTTTGGGGGAACAGATAGCCCCCGTTCAAGAATACGGATCTCCGCACTCATCCCCATAGGATTTAGGCACAGACGTAAAAAATATGCATCCAGCCATCTATAGTATCTACGAAGAAATCTGTACACGGAGGCATAAGGCTTAAACGAGGTTCAGATTCAAACCGTGATGATGCCTCCCAGAATTATTGGCACTGGCATTAAACCCTAATCAGAGGTCAAACTGCATAGCCCAATTGTTGCATCATCGGTGCAATAATGGGCATCACCTGGTTAATCGCCTGCCCATTCTTCTGTTTCCACTTATCCGTTTGCGGCTGGGAAACCGTAGTCCAACTGAGACGCCCTTCCTGGATATACTGAAGACTTTCCTGGGACATGTTCCATCCGGTGAACTGACAAAACTGCTCCAATACCGCCTGGGGATCAGCTAAAAGCTGTTCATAAGAAATTCGGATCAACCGCTTGTGCCAATCCGGATTTGCCCGTTCCCACTCCAGCACATAACGATTATGCTCCACCCAACTCCAGGCGCAAATCTCGGCTAATGACTGGTGAACCACGGTTTGCCAACCCGGTGGAATCGGATAACACCAATGGGAAATCGTCGCCGCTTCAGGAAACGGTAAAGGGCGCTTCCAGAAAACCCCGGAATGCCAACCCTCCATCATAGAAGAAACACAGGCTCGACCATCACGAACCAGATGCACCAACAAAGCATCCGGAAACATCAGCCGCAGCGCCTCTAAATGAAAACAATTGGCAACGGTTTTCTCCAAATAGCGCACGGTTTTTCTCAGTAAGCCATAATCAAAGCCATCCCGCCAGCGAGAGGGGCGGCGATGGCGTAGGTTTTCGATTAGCAGTTCCCGGCGAAACGCCTTAATAATGTCCGGGGTACATTCGGCTGGCGAAATATAATCGGTGGGCACAGATAATCGCTGATAGGGAAAAAACTGAAACCATAAGGGATCATTCTCTTTGTCAAACGACCAAACCTCTGGTAGGCGTCGAGTAATTTCATACAAATAACTCGACCCTGACCGAGGTGCCGATACAATAAAGACAGGTCTATACAAACGCGGCTGCAAAACCTGAAAAATGAGGAACTTTATCGCTGGTGGCATCAGACGTGATGGGCAATGGGGATAGGTGATAACCGAAGGACTGCATCCGAGTTCCACAAATCGTTTCAATCGTTTGCAAGTTATCCTTGCCAAAGAATTCTAACCAATTCACCCGATAGTTGCCACAGGGTTGATACTGGATATTGACTTGAGCCGAAATATCGTTAATTGGGTTTAATCCCACCCGTAAGGCTAAATCACGAATGGTGTTGGTCTTATCCTGGACAAAATCTTCATAGCGGATCAGATTTATCTTATCCCGATGAGCTTGATAGGTATCAGTTGCCCAGCTCCACCGGTGAGCGAGTCGTTCAATGTAATTACTGCCCTCGACGTGAGGAAGCTCCCCCGCTAACATGAGAGACCAACCCTTGGCTGGCATTTTTTGCAACTGTTTACACCAGTTCCCCTCCAAGGCGGGCAAGTTTCCCGGAAGTTGCAGTCGATTCAAGACACTGCGAATCATCTGCCGAGGATCGCGCATCACCTGAACGAATGTGGCTTGGGGAAAGCACTGACTGACATCATCATAGAGAAATGTAAAGTTCGGATCTTTGATGATGGGAGTCGAAAAATAGAACTTGTGTTCTTGTACCACATGATTAAACGCCAGTTCTTGGTTAACAAGTTTCTGCCGCAGATGAGCTTGGAGGTCAATGTGGTGGAAGGGGTCAATGGTAACAGACTGACCCAATATTTGACCCAATAAAGCCGCAATCGCCGTTGTTCCTGACTTTTGATGCCCTAAAATGATAATCGGAGCCGGATGAATCTGGGCAATCTGCTGTTTGTACGCATTTCTCAAGTGATTGACCCATTGAACTGAAGCCCGTGGCAACTGTTTAACGAGGGTTGGTAGAAGAATCGTTCCCTGATACATTGCTTTAATACCTTGTTAACGAAGGAGTTATGGAATAGTTGATTTTGCAAGGGACAAGGAGGAAAAACTCCCAAAAGTGAGCTTTTACCTAGATTGGAAGTACATTTACCCTAAAGAAATGACAGAACAGGTTTTTAGAAAATAACCTGAAAATAATCAACGATTAGGACATGAAAGTCCCAAGGAGCAAGACCCAGTGGTAGCAAGTTGCTTGGATTTTAACTGAATATGTGTTAAATGTAAAATAGCGTCTGACCCACCGCCACTTGTGTATGGAAAATAACATTATTATCTACCGAGACACGCTCCTACCCTACTCGGAAACATTTATTCCCGCGCAAGTGGAAAACTATAAATCCTACACCGGATTCTACGTGGGAACATCCCGGTGTCGCGGCAGAAACTATCCCCTACCTGCCCAGAGAACCCTTGTTCTCAGCGAGATGGCGAAACTCACCCTAAGACGAAAGCTATTATTTCTAATCACTGGTTTAGGCTATCCGGACTGGTTTCGTCGCCTCAAACAACTCTCGCCCCGGCTAATTCATGCTCATTTTGGACCCGATGGCGTTTGGGCATTACCCATGAGGCAACGGCTGAAAATTCCCCTAATTGTCACCTTTCATGGGTACGATATCACAGTGAATCAGGACAGCAGCGATGATCTGAGTAATATGTTTGGTCCCCATCCCTTAACCCGTGTGTATTTCTGGCGGCGACGACATTTATTCAAAACAGCCCACTTTTGTATCGCCGTGTCTGAATTTATTCGCACGAAACTGATTGAAAAAGGCTGTCCCCCGGATAAGATACTCGTTCACTACATTGGCATTGATGTGGACAAGTTTGCCCCACAGCCCCACCCGTCGCGTCAGCCAGTGGTGCTATTCGTCGGGCGACTGGTAGAAAAAAAGGGGTGTCAATATTTAATTCAAGCGATGGCTCAGGTACAATCAGTACGACCCGATCTAGAACTGGTGGTTATTGGTGATGGTGGACTACGCTCAACCCTAGAACAGCAAGCTGCCCATGCCCTGAAACGCTATCGCTTTTTAGGGGCGCAACCCTCAGATGTGGTTCGGGATTGGCTGAATCAAGCGATGTTACTTTGTCTCCCCAGCGTTACCGACATTTACCACAACTGCGAGGGGCTACCGATAACCCTACTCGAAGCCCAAGCCATGGAAGTACCCGTCGTCAGTTCCATGCACGCTGGCATCCCGGAGGCGATTATCCACGGCGAAACGGGTTTCCTGGCTGCCGAAAAAGACTGGCAAGCCTTGGCTGAAAATATCCTGACTTTAGCCAGTAACGAACAACTCAGAAAACAGTTTGCGATCGCGGGACGCCAACAGGTAGAGTCGAAGTTTAACATAAAGCTCAACAGTCCCCAATTAGAAGCGGTATACGACCGTATTTTACAAAAACCTAAAGCATTTTGCTAATTCAACTATTTTGCCTTTTTGTTTTGAGTTGGGAAGAAACATTCCCATTTAGAGTAATATGCGAACCTGGGTATAAAAATTGACCCGACTCATCAATATAATCAGTCCAACTATAAGCAACCGCTGCTTTGGGATTTATTTGTAAGGCATTGAATTGAGATTCTAACTTATTTGGTGTCCAAAGATTATCCGCATCTAAAAAGGCAATAAAATCTCCCGAAGCTTGGGCGATTCCCCGGTTTCGTGCTTCAGATACACCCATATTAGAGGATGATAATACTTTTAGGCGTGTATCTCGGAACTTGGATATAATCTCTAGAGTTGCATCTTGAGAACCGTCATCAATCACAATCAACTCAAAATCTGAGAAAGTTTGTTGGAAAACAGTTTCTATTGTTTATCTAATTGTTTTTTCTCCATTATAAACGGGAATAATGACGGAAATTAGCGGCATATTAATTCAGTTTTATAGAGGACTATAAGGAAGGGTTAGTTTCGAGATAACCGAGTAATGTGCTAGTATTAAACGTTCGTTGAAATTTGCTTATTAATCTCCTAGACTGGTGGGAAGGCAGTAAAATTATTACAGTGGCTTTCAAGAGCAATTTTATAATGATTTTCTTTTGGCAAAACGATGGTTCATTTTTAATTAATTTAAACAGGAAAACTAATGATTGCCATCCCTTTTGGCAGCTATATGCTTCTTCAAAAGTCTTAAATATCAGATATTTATAAATATTAGAAATGCTAGTTTTTCTTAAAGGTTGTAACGCTTCCGGCGCTTGACTAAAATTTCGCTCAATAACCCGTAAACAATTCACTTCAAGATTAAATAAGTTAGAAGAAGAAACTGAATTCGTTGATTCTCGATACAAAATTTGTGGAGAAGGTACAGCGACAAAAGGATAATGATCAGCTAACCGCAGCCACATATCCCAGTCTTGACACCCTGATAGTGACTCATCAAATCCACCGACTTCAGTAATGGCATACTTACGAATTAAGGGGTTTGATCCGTTTTCTAAAAAATTTATTACTAACAGTTGTCTATAAACATCGCCGTTAAACGTGAGATAACTACCTCTACGCAAAAATTGACTCGATTCATTGATTCTATTTGTCCAACTGTAGGCTACAGCAGCTTGAGAATTTTGTTGTAATGCTTTGAATTGAGCGTCTAGTTTATCTGGTGTCCACAGATCATCTGCATCTAAAAATGCCAAATATTCACCTGTTGCTTTTTCAATTCCCCGATTGCGGCTAACTTGACCGCCTGAATTGGGGTAAGAGAATATCTTAATTCGAGGATCACTAATTCGGGAAATAACATCTAAAGTTCCATCTTGTGAACCATCATTGATCATGATAATTTCCAAGTCAGTGAATGTTTGATTTAACACTGATTGAATGGTCTCTTTAATGGTTGTTTCAGCATTATAAACTGGAATAATTACAGAAATTACTGGCATAATTAACTTCAATTAATGAGATATATTTTTTTTCCATAAATAGAAAGGACTGAGAAAGCCCCCCCAAAAAAATTCTAGCTCACAAGCCTTAATCAGATCCCGTTTGACCTGCCATCGATACATAATAATGTAGCTAATCAGGCGACGCAAGTTACCCAGTAGTGTTCGGATAAAAATCACAGGTTTTTGCCAAGGAGTGGCATTAATCATTCGCAGTTGACAGGTGGCTAACCCACAACCCCGGGAAATAGAGAGTAAATAATCTCGTTCTAATCGCCATCGCGGTATTTGATGATAGGTATGCAAATCGGGATGATACCAAATTTCCCACCCAGCTTTATACATGTACAGTAAGGGTTCATAATCATCCCCCTGTATCATCACTCCCGGTAATTTTCCGGTTAATGTGGGACGCGAGGGAACAGTCTCACTCCAGGCTTTTTTCCGCACCACCAATGAAGCCGCTGGCGGTAATCTCAAATTTTGCGGTTCAAATTGATGGGGTGTGGAACCATGTTCTCGAATGGCTAAAAAGGCTTGGATACGTTGAAAGTTTTCTGGCGGTTCGACTTCAAAGTCGCCATGAATTTGCCCACTAAATGCACCGGCTTGGGGATGTTCCTGGGCAAAGGTATACGCTTGGGCTATCCAGTCTGGATTGGGTAAGTTATCATCATCTAAAAATCCAATCAGTTCCCCCTGCGCTTCTTTTACTGCCCGTAATCTGGCATAAGCGGCACCTTGTTCCGGTTCCAGGATGTAGGTTAAGGGAACACCAGGTAGCCAGTTCATTTGATACTCCTGCACCACTTGAGCGGTATTATCGCTACTGTTATTATCAATCACAATTATTTCCCAGGAAATCTGGTCTAAACCTGTTTGCTGTCGCAGTTTCTCAAACAGCTTCGGCAAACGGCTGGCACCATTATATGTAGGAATCGCTACGGTGAAGTCTATAGACATTGTTTTGTCATTAGTCAGTTGTCATTGGTCATTTGTCATTGGTCATTTGTCATTGGTCTTTCGTCATTTAGTCGGGGCGGGTTTATTTACATCTGGGTGTAACCAAAAAGATAGTAGTGAAACCCGCCCCTACATAATCTCCCCCATCTGACACACCGAGCGAAGTCGAGGTGTCCCCCATCTTCCCCATCTTCCCTTAATCGAGCAGTATTTGAGGGGTGAGTTTATTTCTACCCATCTACTTGCCTTTCAGGGTAATGATTTGGTTCGGGCGATTAAAATAGCCATTTTTGTATAAATAGAATGGACTCTCTAAACTACTCAAAACGAGTTGCCATTGACAAGCGGCGACTAAATCCGATTGACGTTTTCCCTGATATTTAAGGCTGTGAATAATGAGTTTCCGCAAGTCGTTAACGGTATAGGCAACAAAAGCTAAGGGGCGTTGCCAAGGTTTGACGCTTAACATGCGGGTGACAAAACGGCTGAGTCCAATGCCACGCATAAAGGGGATTAAATAGTCTCGTTCTAAGCGTTTCTGGGGGATTTTATGGTCAATTTCCATAGCTGGGTTATACCAAATTTCCCAGCCGTTGAGCTGCATATAACTTAACATTTCTAAGTCTTCCCCGGTGAGCATATTTCCCTGAATTCTGCCTGTTAAAATCAGTTGATTTGGAACACTATCTAGATACGCTTGTTTTCGGATGACTAATCCGGCGGAAGGGGGTAATAATTTGTTGTGGGGTTCGTAGCGAAAGGGTTGGTCACCGCGTTCGGCGATCGCCAAAAAGGGTAAGATAGGTTGTAAGCTGTCTGGAGGCGGCACTTCAAAGTCGGGATGGATTTGACTGCCATAGGCACCGGCTTGGGGATAGGCTTGAGCAAAGGCAACGGCGGCAGCCACCCAGTTTAGGGCGGGAATGTTATCATCGTCTAAAAAGCCAATCAGGGGGGCTTGGGCTTCCTTAACGGCTAATTGTCGGGCAAATCCTGCCCCTTGTCTTGCTTCAACGCAGTATCGTAGGGGAATGTCGGGAGACCAGTTTTCCTGATACGCTTTAACAATCTCAGCCGTATTATCGGTACTGTTATTATCAATAACAATAACTTCCCAGCGAATCGATTCTGTACCCGTTTGGCGGTGCAGTCGTTCTAATACTTCGGGGATTCGGCTTCCACCATTATACGTGGGAATCGCGACGGTGAAGGTAAGGGACATAACAAGTCAAACGTTAAAGGTCAAAAGTCAAATGTCACTTTTGCCTAGTTGAGAAGACAATCGGTTTAAGTGTTTGTCGTTAGGGCTGAGGCACTGATGGCGCTAAAGCGCTTACTACGAAAGTTTAAGGTTTTTTAGAGATGCCCCTGTCCTGGATTCTGCTCCTAACTGAATAGTAGCTGAATTCGGGAGAGATTCTCCTAAAACTTTAATGAAGATTTTTTACGAAACCTGTTCAATGTACCGATTGCGGTTCCGGCAAATTTACTGCCTCCTTTTTCTCAAAGGTGAGGGCGTTATCCACACAATGAACGAGGATTGTATCTCCCGCCCCAAATGTGTTTTCTAATAACTTCGTGGCAATTGGGTTTTCTAGTTCCCGTTGGATTGCCCGCTTCAGAGGACGCGCCCCATAGACGGGATCATACCCGACATTCACCACATAGTCTTGCGCCGTCGATGACAGTTCAATGGAGATTTTCTGATCCGCTAACAACCGTTCAATCCGTTGCAGTTGAATCTCGACAATTTGCCGTAGTTCCTTGCGCGTTAAGGTGTGGAAGATGATGATATCATCGACACGGTTGACGAATTCGGGGCGAAATTGCTTTCTTAAGGCATCGGTTACCCGTTTTCGCATCTCCTCATATTGGGCATCATCTCCCGCTACATTCAGGATATGATCACTGCCAATATTACTGGTCATGACAATAATCGTATTGCGGAAATCCACGGTTCGCCCTTGGGAGTCGGTAATGCGTCCGTCGTCAAGGACTTGTAATAAAATGTTAAATACATCTCGGTGTGCTTTTTCCACTTCATCCAGTAACACTACCGAGTAGGGGCGACGGCGAATGGCTTCGGTGAGTTGTCCTCCTTCTTCATAGCCAACATATCCGGGAGGTGCGCCAATTAACCGGGAAACGGCGTGTTTCTCCATATACTCTGACATATCAATCCGGACTAAAGCATCCTCGCTGTCAAAAAGGAACTGTGCCAAAGCCCGCGCCAATTCCGTTTTCCCCACACCTGTGGGTCCCAAGAAGAGGAATGAACCGATGGGGCGTCCGGGATCTTTCATCCCCGCCCTAGCACGACGAATGGCGGCGGCGACGGCTTCCACGGCTTCTCCTTGTCCAATGACTCGTTTATGCAGATGTCCTTCTAGCTGTAAGAGTTTCTGGCGTTCCGACTCCAGCAATCGTTTTACGGGAATCCCAGTCCACTTGGCGACAATTTCGGCAATATCGGCTTCGGTGACTTGTTCCCGGAGTAAGGCGGAACCCTTTGCTTGGAGTTCCATCATCATCGTCTCTTTTGCCTCGCGATCGTGCTGGAGTACCTCTAATTGTCCATACTTAAGCTGGGCGGCTTGATTCAGGTCATAAGCCCGTTCTGCTTGCTCAATTTTAACCCGGAGTTGGTCTTCTTCTTTTTTCAGGGTATTAATTTCTTCTAAAAGTTGTTTTTCCGATTGCCATTGTCCGTTAAGCTGTTGGTGATTGGTTTCGAGTTGTTCAATCTCTTGTTCAATCCGGGCTAACCGTTCCTGAGACGACTGATAAGCACTGCTAACGGCGGCGACACCCTGACGCTGGCTTTCGGCTTCTAGGGATAGCTTTTCCATCTTTAGCTGCATCAGCCTGCGATCAATGGCTTCGAGTTCCACGGGTTTGGAGGTAATCTCCATTTTCAGCTTAGCGGCGGCTTCATCAACTAAATCAATGGCTTTATCTGGCAAAAAGCGATCGCTAATATACCGATTCGATAGCGTCGCGGCGGCGACTAAGGCGGAGTCAGTAATCGTCACATTATGGTGAACTTCGTAGCGTTCCTTAAGTCCCCGTAAAATAGAAATCGTATTGTCCACCGTCGGCTGTCGCACCAGTACCTGTTGAAACCGTCGTTCTAAGGCGGCGTCTTTTTCAATATGCTTGCGGTACTCATCTAAGGTAGTGGCACCAATACAGCGCAATTCGCCTCGCGCTAGCATGGGTTTGAGTAAATTCCCGGCATCCATTGTCCCTTGACCTGATCCGGTACCGACAACGGTATGCAATTCATCAATAAATAGGACAATATGCCCATCAGACTGGGTAACTTCCCGTAAGACGGCGCGGAGTCTGTCTTCAAATTCCCCTCGATATTTCGCCCCCGCAATTAAACTCCCCATATCCAGGGAAATCAACTGGCGTTCTTTGAGGGATTCTGGCACATCTCCATTAATTATCCGTTGTGCCAATCCTTCTGCGATCGCGGTTTTGCCGACACCGGGTTCCCCAATGAGTACCGGGTTATTTTTAGAACGTCGGGATAAGACTTGCACCACCCGACGAATCTCTTCATCCCGCCCAATTACCGGATCAAGTTTCCCGGCTTTGGCTTGTTCGGTCAAATCCCGCCCAAATTTCTCTAGCGCTTCATAGCGGGATTCGGGACTTTGATCGGTGACTTTTTGCGAACCCCGAATTGCTTTAATTGCGGCTTCGAGTTTGGGACTATCCAGGTCAAACCCTTTAAACAAGCGGCGTCCAATCCGTTCATCAACGGCTAATCCCAAGAGTAAATGCTCAACCGCAATATAATCATCTTCCAGGGCGACTCTGGATGCCTCGGCATTATCCAGCATAATATCCAAGCCTCGCCCCAGGTAGAGTTGGTCAACATTATTCACCTTAGCTTGGCGGTTGGCGAAGGCTTCCAATTGCTGCTTAAACGTCGGCACATCCACCGTCACCCGTGAGAGAATCCGGGTGGCTAACCCCTCTTGTTCCAAGAGTGCGATCGCCACATGTTCAACTTCTAGCTGTTGATTGCGACAGCGGCGGGCAACGTCTTGGGATTTAACGATCGCTTCCCAGGCTTTGTCGGTAAATTTGCTGGCGTCGGTGGGCTGCATGAGTGGTTATCTGCTTATCGAGTCTTGATTGAATAGTATCTCCCAGTGGCAGTATAACAATCTACTCTCGATAAAAGTGAAATAGCCGTCGATTTAGCAACGGTGGTGACAAATGTGGGTGGGTGATCAGGCAATGGCACTAGGGTAAGAGCATCTCAATTTGGAAAAGCCATTGAGGGCATTAGCCTTATCCCATCATAATAGTTTTAGCGTTCATCTTCTCAAACATTCTACATAAGTAGCCCATGACTTGAATAAAATAGATTTCCAAAAACAATAGAATTAGGGCTTGACTTTTCTGAGCAGTTTAGGTGATTTTATATTCGGGAAAAATGTGCCGTCCTATAGACCCCGTTCAACTAAGCTGTTCGGCATTTAAACCTTAATGTCAATAATAACGAAATCCTTGTAGTGCGTTTAGCGAAGCCATGCCGCAGGCTTTGCATCTTGCTCGCTACTAATACCCAATTTAAATGCATGACAGCTTACTGCTATAACATCTGAATCGGGCGCACGTCGGTGCGCCCCTACGGTTTCCGGGCGTAAGATTAAATGAAGGGTTCCCTACAAATGGTGGTTCAAGGATAAAATTATGTCAATCCTGACCACGTTTTAACCGTGCGCCCCCTAAGTTTTTTCCCAAACCAGGGTGTATTCCTAGAGAGGGATTTCAGGGTATCTTGTGCCACTGTCCAACTCTGCTGCGGGTCAAATAACACCAGTTCGGCGGGTTGATCATTGGCAATCTTGGCAGGGGATTGACCTAGACAAGACGCTGGATTTGTGCTAATAGTTTGCCACAGTTGCAATGCTGAACATACGCCCGTTTCCACTAAATATTGCCAAAGTAAGGGTAACGCTAACTCTAAACCAATAACTCCTGGTGGCGCTTCGGCAAAGGCAACGGTTTTCTCTTCGTAGGTGTAAGGGGTATGGTCAATAGCAATGGCATCAATCACCCCATCCCGAATTCCTTCAATGAGGGCGATGCGGTCATCGGGATTACCTAATGGGGGATCGAGGCGTAAATTGGGATTATAATTACTTACATCTTGAGTATCCAGCAGCAAATGCATCCAAGAGGTGCTGGCAGTAACTGGGACGCCTCGTGCTTTCGCCTCTTGAATCAATTCCACACCGCGACGGGTTGATATACGCATCAAATGAACCGGAGTCGCGATCGCACTCACCACTTCTAAGATGGCAGATAATGCGGCTGATTCTGACATCGCAGGATTTCCAGGAATCCCAAAACGGATAGAATTCGCCCCTTCCCGCATCACCCCATTTCCCTTTAACTTGGGGTCACACGCCCATAACGCCACTGGGATTGGCAAGGGGTGCAGGTATTCTAACACTCGCCGCAATAGTGCCAGATTCGATAAAGGACGCCCATCGGCAAAACCCACGACACCTGCGGCGGCTAACTCAGCTAATTCCGTCATCTGTTGTCCTTCCACGCCCTGGGTTATCGCCCCCCAGTAATACAGGTGAGGGGAAGAGTGGCTGGGATGGGAACCCTCCTGCTGGCGCACACGGGCAAGTCCAGAGGGATTATCTAACGGTGGTACTGTATCCGGTAAAATTGCTAGTCGGGTAAAGCCGCCCGCCGTCGCTGCGGCGAGAAGTGATGCCCAGGTTTCTCGTTCCTCATATCCGGGCTCCCCCGAATGACTGTAAAGATCAACTAAGCCAGTCCCTAAAATTAGACCTTGGCAATCCCGCACCACCGTATCACTTGACCACTCCGCAATTTTCGGTGCAACAGCCTTGATGATGCCATCTGTAATTAGCACATCAGCGAGTTGGTCGGTTCCAGACACCGGATCTAAAATCCGGACTTGTTGCAGTAGTTCATTAGTCATGGGAAACACACAATTGGGGATTTAAGGACGGAGGGTTCAGTTGGTCATTTTTCGGTTGCCACAACAGCGAAATACTGGACAAATAAGAAATCCGGAGATTGGACAATTTTTGCTTGTTGAACAAAGTCAAAAATATTAGCCGTACACAGAGCATTTGTCAAGTCAAGTGTTCCAGGCAAACGTCATGATCGAGTGACAAAAACTCAGGATCAAGAATGGCTTACCTTATTTCTATACCGAGATGTATTGCAGCGGAAGACCGATAAATAGATGAACCTTCCGAAAAGCTAATGCTGTAAACACTTCTGGTGTAGAGAATTTCGTCTAACGGCTGTAGACTTTATTAAAAATTCACAAAATCTTGAGTTTTATCCTGCCTCAATTTTTATATTTATATTTCTTATATCTTTATTTCGTCATTCGTCATTCGTCATTCGTCATTTGTCCTTGGTCGAAGAATTCTGGCACTCCGTTGGGGCGGGTTTAGTTATATCAGGGTGAAAACCTTCCCGTTAATGGTAAAACCCGCCCCTACAACTTTCAAAACTCTTCCCATCTCCCCCATCTCCCCCATCTCCCCCATCTCCCCCATCTTCCCTATCTCTACCCTCTACTGTCTTGAAACACGGGGATGAGATACTCTGACAAAGTAAAAGCATCCACGCCCAACTCCGTGCGTTCCTGTGCGGCTAAAATTCCAGCTTTGGCGTGCCACCAAACCGCCGCCGCGACGATGGCGTCTAAGGGAAATTTAGCTGTAGCAGGCTGTGCGACTAAACCGCCAATCAGCCCCGTAAGCACATCGCCACTCCCACCACGGGCTAACGCAGGTGTACTTTCTGGCACCAACCAAACCGATCCCTGAGAATTCGCGATCGCACTTCTGGCGCCTTTTAATAAAATCACGGATCGACTCAGCACAGACGCCTTCTGTACCGCGCTTACGCGATTTGGAAGTAACTCCGCCGAATCAGGAAATAACCGCTTGAACTCACCGATATGTGGGGTTAAAACCGTCGCCCCCTGACGCCGGATTAACGTGGGAATCGTTTTCAGTTCCGCCAAACTATTTAAGCCATCGGCGTCTAAAATCAGGGGACATTCCACCCCCATTAATCCTTGTACCAAAGACTTAGCATCCAGCGTCAAACCCGGACCACAGGCGATCGCACTAAATTTACTTAAGTTTACAGAATCAGGAAGTTGTGCGATCGCGCCACTGGGGGTTTCCGGACACCCAATCACCAGCGATTCCGGCACATGACTAACTAATAACGGTTTCAGCGAATCCGGAACCGCCACAGACAGCATTCCCACCCCAGACGCCCGCGCCCCCAGTGCGGTTAAAATGGCACCGCCAGAATATTGGGTTGAGCCACAAATCAGCAGCAGATGCCCTTCCTTATATTTATAGGTAGCGGCTGAACGTTTTAACGGCAGACAATCCCGCACCATTGAGGAAGTCACCCGCATGAGTCCCGGTGATTGACCCAAAACTGCCCAAATATCCGCCAAGGGGATACCGAAATCAATTAATTCCGCCTCCCCCAGATAATCCAATCCTTGATCTTGCAGGTAAGCCTGCTTCCATAACCCCAAGCAGAATGTGCGACTTGCCCGAATTGCCGTACCCAAGACTTCCCCGGTATCCGTGTGAATTCCAGAGGGTAAATCGATACTGAGGATAGGTTGAGATAGTTGATTCAATTGCTTAACCGTATCCGCCAGATTTCCTTCGAGCGATCGCGTTTGCCCAAAGCCAAACAATCCATCAATAATTAAATCACAATCCAGCAACGGCTGAATCTGCTCATAAAAGGGAATCCCCAAACTTTCAGCATAGTGAGCATGGTGGGATGTTAGTTCCTTAAGCTTATTAATCGGACGATAAATCAGCACCTCGTAGCCCTGATACCGTAACTCTCGCGCTACCACCAAAGCATCACCACCATTATGTCCCGGACCCACTAACACGCCCACGCGCCGCGTTTGCGGGTAGGGATAAAGGGTTTGAATCCGCCTCGTAATCAACCCCGCCACCTTTTCCATCAACGCCGCGACAGGCATTCCCGCCTCAAAGATACGCCCTTCAATCTCGCGCATCTGCTCAGCGGTGACTACGATTTGTTCAATTTGTTCGCGTCGCTTTGTCAGTTGCACAGCAGTTATTCCCTATTTCGCCATCTTTGATTATTGCGCCATCAGACATGGATTGGCATCAGTCCCCTGAAAGATGAGCCATTTGAAAAATCTAAGTCCCCAGTTCCCTTCCCTGAATCAAAATTATAGGATGTAGTGACCCGATAACCCATAGCCGTAGAAATTATTGACCAGCAATTATCTAAACTATCATTAGATTAGCCACAAAATAAGCCAATGAAAACAACCAATAAATCGTCTCCAGCTTACGAACTCGACTTTTATGGATGGACACAGGAACAAGCAAAATTGCTCCAGGAACAAAAGTGGAGTCAGTTAGATATTCCCAACTTGGTTGAGGAGATAGAAGCATTGGGTAGGCAGGAACGCCAAGAGTTGGAAAATCGCTTGGGAATTTTATTAGGACATTTGCTGAAGTGGGAGTTTCAGCCTGATAACCGCTCAAGGAGTTGGTTTGCCACTATCCGGGAACAACGCCGTCGCGTCGAACGGCTGCTTAAAAAAAGTCCCAGTCTGCAACCTTACCTACCTGAAGCCCTAGAGAATGGATACCAAGATGCCTTAGATTTAGCCGTTCGCGAAACCTCTTTGAGTTACAAAACCTTTCCCTCAAAATGTCCTTATTCTCTGGATCAGATTCTCAATAACCACGTTTTTCCTGGAGAGACTTTTGAGCCAGAGGAATACAGTTAAGCCGAATATTAGACGTTTGTAGTTCGTAGTTCGTAGTAGGGGCTTTAGCCCCTGATTTTATAGGTTTCTTTTGCGTAATGCTAATCCATCAAATTTGGTGTGCCACGCCACTACTGGTGTGACACAGCTAAAATATTGGAATAGACTTTACCATTAAATCGGGCGCACGCCGTGCGCCCCTACGGTTTCCCAGCGTAAGGTTAATCTATCAAACTTGGTGTGCCACACCAGTACCATTACATTACCATCACAGAAATTCCGGGAACAGAAACGAATTAATCCGCTCGTACTCTTGTTCCAACCGTGCTTTCGCCAGTTGATAGTAATCCGAATTAACTTCTGCACTATAACACCGCCGCCCCTTGCGTAACGACACTACGGCGGCTGAACACATCCCGCCAAACGGTTCCCACACCACATCGCCAACATCGCTAGTCGCCAGAATAATCAGTTCAATTAAACGTAAAGGCTTCTGATTTCCATGAAGACATTTTGCCTGCCGATTTTTCAGGCGTTCCTTACCCCGAACTGCTGGTTCCGACCAAACATTCGTAATTCCATGACTATGATGCCATTTAGCTCGCATTTTTGACCATTGTTCCACCGACTATATCATTAATTGGGGAGGTAAACTCAGATGGAAAAGTCCATTTGTACAAGAGAATATGCCCTATTTCTGAGTCACCTCCGCTCAGCCAGAAAAGCCGCAGGGTTGACACAAGAACAAATTGCCCAATCCCTCCAGCAAACTCAGTCATTTGTAAGTAAATGTGAACGGGGTGAAAGACGTATAGATATTGTGTAACTCCGTGCATTTTGTCAAGCCATTGGAATTTCACTGAATGACTTTATTCAACATCTTGAAATCACGTTACAGGAAATAGAGCGGTAATGTGCTATCAGGAAGCTCTAGAAATTGCTACGGCTGCTTTACTCAGCTTGAGAGGGCATACTATAGATGTTCTTACCGTCTCAAGACCTAGGGATATTCAGGGAGCTATAGAGCTATCCAAAATCGTCAGTAAACTATCACCGATCATTGGCAATCTCCTAGAATATGCTATCACCCGACACTTGAATGAGACAGGAAACTGGCAAGAGGATTATCAGTAACAAACAAACTGCCATGGCTATAAATTTCAGGGGACGGAGGAGCAATTTAATCAAGCGATGCAGTTGATTCATGACTGGGGATATAAGGCACAGCAATATCGTCCTGATCCAGATTATCAAAGGCGTATCCGTCAACTGACAGGCAGTTTTCCCTACCGTATTGATACCAATTTTGCCAAGATGGATAGAATTAATTTACCTAGTTTAGAAACCTTTAAAGCTCATGTTCTAAACTCAATATATACTGGGCATTCAATTCAGTCATGGGTCAGGGCAATAAACTCACGCGATCGCACCGTCTTGCAACAATTAGTTGACCCCTCAGCCCCAATGCCTATTGAGTAATACCAATTGGGTTGAGATAAATTGATTTATCAGGGCGAATTGTACCATTATCTGCTGCCAGAGATCCAGAGTAGAGATGTTCCGGCGAAACGTCTTATACCAAATCTGGGTTAGCTACCCCCGTTATAACCTAGTCCGCGCAGGCGGACTTTGTTTGTGTAGCTGCGATTTCAATCGCCTCCTCTTGCTTAGAGTTCTAAGGGTAGAGATAGAGGACGAGTTGTCTGAATAATCTGTGAGAAAATCCCCAAAATCGCGTCCAAGTTATTCAGATAATGTTCTCCGCGCTCAATAGAAACTGTCGTTTTGACTAATTTGATAAATTTCCAAATACTTCCGGTTGTAATAACTCCATAAATACAACCAATTTCATTATTTTTGTGTTCGTTAAAAATCTGAGCCGCGAGCATCTCGGCAATACATTGGGGAATTCCTGATTTAATATTATCGTTCTTAGCTTCCACCAGTGTGACGACTGGTGCTGTCACTTCTAACTGTTTGGGCGAATGACTGAGAATAAAATCACATCTACCATTCAGTCCTCTGTCTTTATCAATATTAAAGTCAGTTCCCGAAAATAGGCTGATCTGGCGGTTGTATTTTCGGCGAACTTCGATGAGGATGGGAGTAATAATCATCTCAGAACGTGCTTTTTCCGTATTAATCTCTAATGCCAGAGGGATATTTTCCTCTAATGTTTCACTCAATAGTGGGCTAGGCGGGACAGGTTGTACTGAGTCAAAGAGTTCAACTCGCTCTTGAATAATCAGATTAAAGTCGTTCTCTAGATTTTCTAAGGTAAAATCACTGTATGACATGGTTATTTTTCACCTCTATTCCTAAATGCTATTCATCCTAATAAAAGAGAATATTTTTCTTTAGTGTTCACGACATTGAGCCTTCACATCGCTAGTCGAACATGGCGTGTGACCCTTCACAACCTTCGAGGGAATCTGGCGCTTTTGTAGGGGCGGGTTTTACTACTATCTTTTCGGTTGCACCTAGATGTGACTAAACCCGCCCAGACTTTCGCAGGTTTCTCTCGTTGGGTTACTCTACTCTTCAGGTTCTCCTAGGCGAGTACGAGAAGGCGAGAGCCGAGAGCCTACGTTCCAAGGGACTAACCTACTTGCATTGACATGCACCCAACTCGCTAACGCTCTACAATTTTCCATTGGATTGCTGAATAGGGAACACAACAATCATACCAAATCCCGGTTTACAAACCTCTTTATTATCCAGTCCGCGCAGGCGGACTTTGTTTGTGTAGCTGTGACTTCAGTCGCCGATTCTGATTTGAGTTTCAACTATAAATTTCATCGCGAATAACCTCTAAAAACGCCTTGCCAAATTTCAGATCAGGTTCCAAATAATTCCCTTCCGCCCATTCATTCCACGAACGGATAAAAATTAGCCGCTTTTCAGATTCCCTTTCCGATACCGTTTCAATCGCCTCTTGCAGATGAACTCTAAATAAATCCGGCGTTGATTTGAGAAACACTAATCCATAGATACCTGTTCTCGGCGTATTATCCCAATTCGGAAAAATACAGGGATAAGTCACAAAATACGGATGACTTCCCTTAAACGCACACTTAATCGCTTTTTCATAAGAGTAAAGTAGTGGATAATCCGAAAACTGTTTATATTTTTGGTAGAACCTCCGGGATGAAAAGGCACTCAACTTTTGCTTAACTTTAGTTAAACTCCGCTTCCCTGGGAAAATTCGGGCTGAAGCCTGCGTAAAAACATAATCCGGATTGATAACAATAGATGCATCAAACCCATTCGATTCAGGAAACCAGTATTCATGTCGGGCAACACCGATTAAATAGAGTCCCTTTAACCCAGATTTAATCGCTAAGTCTCTCCAACAGTCCGTAAATTGTTTCGGATCTGGCAACTCCTCCGGATTATAAACCAAAAATAGAGGTTTACCCTCAACTGTGATATAACGAGGGTCAGTAAACGCCTCCAAGAGGGTATAAAAATGAGTCGTATAATCTGCCAAACCAGGATAGGTTTGCTCAATTAAAACCCGATCCGGACAACCGTGCCAAATTCCCGTCCAAGTTTGATTTGCCCAAGCTAAACAAAACGGGAAATTTGGCTCACCTGATTTTAAGACCTGATTAAACGGTCGTTCTAAAACCCGCTTACCCCCAAACCAGTAATGCCAATAACAAAACCCTTCAATTCCATACTCTCTTGCCAGATCCGCTTGCGCTTGTCGGGCTTCGGGTAAACGCAAGTCATAAAATCCTAAATCAGCCGGAATTTTAGGTTGGTCGTGTCCGGGGAATAACGGCTTAGCTTTGGCAACATTTGTCCATTCTGTAAACCCTTTTCCCCAGGCTTGATCATTTTCAGGAATCGGATGAAATTGCGGCAGATAAAACGCAATTAGACGAGCTTTTGCTGATTTTAAGGGGTTGGTTGTCATTCCGGAAATGCCCTCATGGATATCATTGGCTTAATGTTAACCCCTCAGCCCCCTTCCCACCCCTCTCGTTCTCCCCTTTTTTGATCCCCCTCCCGTCCCCCTTCAAAAGGGGGAAGCCAACGGATGCTTCGCTTTTTGTTCCATGGGAGATGGCAAAGGATGCTTCGCTTTTTTTTGCAGGGAAGGGGAAGAATTCAAAGCCTCTCTCCTTGCAGGAGAGAGGTTTTCCAGATCCGGTGAAAAGTAAGGATAAGAGGAGGGTTCCGTCTCAAGGTATTACAGATGTTTGAGCTTAAGTTGACACTAATGATTTATGAACAGTCCCCTAAAGATGATAGTTAAATCATAAATTTGTGTAAATCCTGATTTGATTTATTGCACCGTGAATGGTACTTATTATCCCTTGATCCCCGTTTCCCTCCCTCCCTGGAAACTATCTGATACAATAGCGCTTACGTGTAAAAACACCCTCGATCGCGAAACGCATGAGTCAGTTAAACAACGCCTTTACCCTTTTCTTGAGTTTGCTGGTCGAAGCCATGCCATTTTTACTCATTGGCGTCTTATTTTCCGGCTTGCTGCTGTTGTTCGTCGATGAGGAACGACTGATTGCGTCTTTACCCAAGAACCCCTTCCTCGGCGCGGTTATCGGGAGTTGTGCGGGATTTTTCTTCCCGGTGTGTGAATGCGGGAATGTACCCGTGTCCCGGCGGTTACTGCTACAAGGCGCACCCGTATCGGTGTCCATCGGCTTTTTGCTAGCCGCCCCCACGATTAACCCAATTGTGATTTGGTCAACCTGGGTCGCTTTTCGGGATCAACCGGAAATTGTAGTCTTACGGGTCTTATTTTCCCTAGGTATTGCGATTATTATCGGCTGGGTCTTCAGCGTTCAAAAAGATTTGCGTCCCTTGTTGCAACAGACCGTGACCCGTTCCATGGTGATTCCCAGAGAACAAACAGTCAAACCGTCACCACAACAGGAACCAGAACCCGCCCTCCTGCAATCCGGTACATTTTTACTCGGTCAACCGGGAACTCCCCTCCGCATGGATGCAGCCGTTCTGCAAGCTTCACTCGCCGCTACCCCCGCCCGGAAGCCTTGGTCCGATCGCTGGCGTTTGTTCTTAGATAATACCGTGCAAGAGTTACGGGAGTTAGGCGCCGTGTTAATTATTGGGAGTGCGATCGCGGCGACGATTCAAGTCGCCGTTCCCCGTGAAATCATCCTCAGTTTAGGTTCGGGTCCTGTCACCTCAATTCTGGCGATGATGCTATTAGCCGCCGTCGTTTCTATATGTTCAACCGTTGACTCTTTCTTCGCCCTCGCCTTTGCTTCTACTTTTACCAGTGGTTCATTATTAGCTTTTTTGGTCTTCGGTCCGATGATCGACATCAAGGCGATCGGTTTAATGTTCTCCGTCTTTAAAGCTAGGACAATTTTTTACTTATTTGCCCTCGCCGCCCAATTAACCTTTTTGCTCACCTTAATGGTTAACTTACATTTAAGCTAGTTAGAAAGTTTTGAATGTGTAGGGGCGGGTTTCACCGATAACACTTCGGCTCAAACCACTAACTTAACTAAACCCGCCCCGACTAAATTTTGAATGAAGGAATTATTTGACGAATGACCAATGACCAATAACGAATGACCAATGATAAAAAAACAACGTCTTTTACTCCCCATCCTTGATATTATCACCCTAGGCATCTGGGGGATTTTGTTGATTCAATACTGGGTCAGTGGCGAATTACAGTTACTCATTCACCCGAATTACTTTGCCTTAGTTCTGGGAACGGGAATATTGTTGCTAGTATTGGCGGTGTTAAAAGCCATTCAAGTCATTAGTCAACTCCCACCCCGAAATCCCAAAACCATGCCGATGATGCAACATATTAGCTGGTTTCCACCGGGTTGGAGTACAGGATTACTGCTAGCCACAGCGATTCTAGGATTATTAGTCGAACCCAAAGTCTTCACCAGCCAGATAGCGATTCAACGCGGTGTCATGGAATCCTTAACCGCCACCCGCACCCAGCCTCAATCCTTCCGCAGCCTCAGCAAACCCGAAGCGCGATCGCTGATTGAATGGATTCGCACCCTGAGTGTTTATCCTGAACCTGATGAATATGCGGGTCAAGCGGTTAATGTTAAAGGGTTTGTGGTTTATCCCCAAAACCTATCCTCAAACTATTTATTAGTGACTCGCTTTGTGATTACCTGCTGTGCAGCAGATGCTTATCCAGTCAGTTTACCCGTGAAACTTCCGGAAAGTCGTAACGCTTATAAACCCGATACCTGGATACAGGTTAAAGGAACAATGATGACAGAAACATTACAAGATAAACGGCAATTGGTGATTGACGCGAGTGAGATCGAAACAGTACCTGAACCCGATAATCCTTATTATTATTAATTCTCTGAATATATAGGAACTGCCATAGCGGTTAGGACACATTCGCGTCGTAGAGACGTTCCGCCGGAACTTCTGGAATAACAGTTGGTTTGTTCTAATAGATGTGTCTACTGCTATACCATAATGGTTATTGATGAACAATTATAACATCGCGACTAATTTCTATAAAACTATGTTGATCAAACAATGTAAATAGTTGTGGTATATGATTCAAAAATAACGCTTCAAGTTCATTATTTTTAATATTACCTGTGGTGATTAGCAATAGTTTGTAAGGTTCTTGGCGCAGCATAAACGAATCACAAAAATCTCTATCTTTGGTAACAACAATCCGATTCTGTTGGATTGATATAGCATTTATCTCGGTATCAGTTGTAGCATTTTGCTGAGGTAAATCTTTGGTGTGAATTGTATCATAACCAGCAGATTGTAGAAAACGTGCCAGACGTACTGGTAGCTGGGCATCGACTAAAAATTTCATCAAGCTATGTGGTAAATGCTTTTCACCTGAGTCAATCGCGTGGCAAATTGCAAAGCGGCTAGAATATCATCCTGTTCCAAATCATCGTAGTCGGCTAAAATCTCATCGATACTCATACCAGCACTGAGCAATTCCAAGATGAATTCAACCGGGTAACGTAGTCCTCGGATGCAAGGTTTACCGTGGCAAATATTTGGATCAAGCGTGATTCGCGCTAAAAGGGTGGTTTCCATTTGTATAGAGGTTTAGTCTCAGCAATAATTGCTCTCAAGGTTTCTTCTCTGAGGATTGAACTACTAAGAGTTTATCATAGTTTATGGATATATCCCTCTTCTGTCACTTTCCGAAATTCTGACGAATTTCCGTCATTACAGCCAACGACACCTAACGAAAGAATCAGGGTTTGACCCCCATTTTTCGGAGTCTGACAGAAGAGGGATAGTAATCGATTGCTCTTTTGTAATTTCCCAGGTAATTGTAAGCACAGCCCTCTGCCTTTGCGATTCGGCGATACTCCTTCTGCCATTTTTTAGCCATATTTCTCAACCTATCACGCCTTGTTAAATTTGCTGTCTCCGGTTATCTCCCTTTTTTTACATTAGTCATACTCACTCTCCCAATCTTCCCCGTCTAGAACGGAAAACTATGTTAAATCTGGATCAGTTAAGAAATCATCGGCTGTAGCGGGAATCAAAGAAGCTATAATTTTATGGCGTTCGGCAATGGGGAGTTGTGCGATTTCACTTAAAGATGGGTGTTCTGGTTTGAGTTGTACCGATGAACTATAATAGGATGTTTTATTGACAAATTTATGTCCAATAAATTCGACAAAATCAAGGACTTATTGCTGCTTTTCAAGAGGCAATATACGTAACTGGCTTAACACAGCTTGTTCAATATCTGTAGCGTTCATTAGCGAGATTCCTATCTAGTGTCAAATAGTACCGACTTCAGGGAAGAACACGGCTAATATTATAGCAATCGCCAAGACGGTCAGGACACCATGGAATTGTAGAGACGTTCCGGTGGAACGTCTCCAAACTGCGATCACTAAACAGGGTATTTTATCCAACTCCTAGGAATCAGTTACCTGAATAATTCCACAGCCAACTCGTCCGCCAGCATTACCAGTCGGCTGACCAAAATCATCAGGCTTTTCATGAAGAATCACCGACCGATTCCCAATCGCATAATTCCCTTCAGTAAACATGAGTTTCTCAACCGTTAGACTTTTTGTCCCCGTACCATCTTCAGCAATCGTAATATTGCCTAAATCTCCCGCATGAGCATTTTCAAACCCATCTTCGGTAATTAATCCATGTTTCACATCATCGGGATTAAAATGACCGCCAGCCGCATTCCCTTGATCCGCACAATTCCCGGTTTCATGGATGTGGAAAGCACGTTCTCCCGATGGCGCATTTGTCATCGTCACTTCAATCAACATAGCGTCCGCCGTTGTGGTAAACTCAGCCTCTCCCAAGACTTCTGAGGGATCGGTTGTACTGTTGATTACGGCTGTAGCGGTGCTAGCTTGTTGTTCCGTCACTTCTTCTTGGGGTTCGGTCACAGGTTCCTCCGTCACATTGTTCGCTTGCTGACAGCCATACACAAACAGTAGTAGGCTGGAAAAAAACGCGATCGCGATAATTCTTAGGGGTCTATTAATCCAGTTCATAGCCAGTTAAGTTGTAATCTACTTCAAGATGAATCAATAGGGCTTACGCAAAAAGTCTATATGTAGGGTGTGTTAGGGTCGCGTAACGCACCTTAACCAATATACTTGGTATGGCTGCGTAAGTCCTGTACAAAAAAGTCAAATGCCAACTCTTACTAATCCTCAGACATTATCTAAAAAATGTCAATTTCCATAGATTCCACTTGAGTAACCCCAGCTGGTGGCACAAAGGTAAAGGTATCAGCAGCAACCACAGGCGATGGCACACGATCAATAATTTGTTCAGTCATCTTGAAATCTATTCCATCTGTTTTTCCACTTATTTGTATCTGCACCACTTCTGCTGTATTCGGTTCCACCAAAAATGTAAACGTAAATCCAGCTTCGCGATCCTTATAACTATAAGCATAATAATCTTGCCCTGCTCCAGTTAGGTGATTCCCTTGCAATGGCAGATACCCTTCCGTCTGAAAAACGGATTCAAGCTGTTCAATAATTCCCTCTGACGAGACTCCCCCGTTAGCAAAAAATTGCCGAAATGGGGCAAGCACCAGGAATAAACCTGAAGACAATCCAATGAAAAAGTCATCATTCGACTGTTCAAATTCTGCATAATCGCTCACAGCGTACTGCTTTAATTCTGGCTGATAAATCCACACCTGACTCCCATCAGAAACCACAATATACATCGGTTGGGCAAATTCCCCCGACTCAGGTGTAGAAATTTCAGTGCGAAACTGCTGAGGAGATTGGGCAATGGTTTTAACCAACACCGAAAATTGACCTGTAAAACCCTGTGCATCAAAACTGAATTGCATCTCAGATTCCGTTTGATAGCGTTCAGCTTGAATAAAATTAGCAACGGTTTTAGCTAAAAGACTAACATCAATTTCATCCGTCACCGGACGGTTCATTCCCGGCGCCGGATTCGACTGGGTAAGTTGATGGGGGAATTCTGAGAGTGGGACTTGAACATCCCTAGCTGTAGACCGAACCAACACCTCCTCTTCCCCGTTAGCAGTCGCTATACTAAATAATGTCCCGTTTGGGTTGATAGAGGGAAGGATACCCCAGACATTCACGGTGGCAGTTATGCCGAAAATTGTAATGGCTTTTTGCAGTCGGTTCATTGTAATAATTACTCATTATTCTTTTTACCTTAAACCAAAGCAGGCATTATGAATTATGAATTCCCTATTCCCTGTTCCCTATTCCCTGTTCCCTAACCAATGATACCCTTTGATCTGCAAGCCCCCTTTGAAGCCAAGGGCGACCAACCCCAAGCCATTTCCCGCCTAACAACGTCTCTGCAAGCGGGTAACCGTTTCCAAACCCTCCTCGGTGCCACAGGAACAGGTAAAACCTACACCGTCGCCAAAGTCATTGAACAGACGGGCAAACCCACTCTGGTACTGGCGCACAATAAAACCTTAGCCGCCCAACTCTGTAACGAGTTGCGGGACTTCTTTCCCCAGAATGCGGTGGAGTATTTTGTCTCCTACTACGACTACTACCAACCGGAAGCCTATATTCCCGTCAGTGATACCTATATTGAAAAAAGCGCCGCCATTAACGATGAAATCGATATGCTGCGCCACTCCGCCACGCGATCGCTCTTTGAACGGCGCGATGTGATTGTGGTAGCCTCGATTAGCTGTATCTATGGCTTGGGTATCCCCTCAGAATACCTCAAAGCCGCGATTCCCCTGCGAGTGGGTACAGAATTAGACCAGCGTCAACTCCTGCGAGATTTAGCCTCTGTCCAATATTCCCGCAATGACATCGAAATGGGGCGAGGACGATTCCGCGTCAAAGGAGATGTCCTAGAAATTGGACCCGCTTATGAAGACCGAATTATTCGCGTCGAATTCTTTGGCGATGAGATTGATGCTATCCGCTATGTTGACCCAGTAACGGGCGGAATTCTCCAAAGTCTCAACGCCCTCAACATTTACCCCGCCCGCCACTTTGTAACTCCCGATGACCGATTAGAAGAAGCCTGTGAAGCCATTGAAGCCGAACTCCACCAACAAATCGCCCAGTTACAAGAGGCTGGCAAATTACTCGAAGCCCAACGATTAGACCAACGCACCCGCTATGATTTAGAACTCTTGCGCGAAGTTGGATATTGTAATGGTGTAGAAAACTATTCCCGTCACCTCGCTGGACGCATGGCAGGGGAACCTCCAGAATGTTTAATTGATTATTTCCCCCAGGATTGGTTACTCGTCGTAGATGAATCTCACGTCACTGTCCCCCAAATTCGAGGGATGTACAACGGCGACCAAGCCCGAAAACGGGTATTAATTGACCATGGGTTTCGCTTACTCAGTGCAGCAGATAATCGTCCCCTAAAAGCAGAAGAATTTTGGACAAAAGTCAACCAATGTATCTTTGTTTCCGCCACTCCTGGAGATTGGGAAATTGAACAGTCCCAAGAACAAGTGGTGGAACAAGTTATTCGCCCCACAGGGGTAGTTGACCCAGAAATCTTTGTCCGTCCCACCGAAGGTCAAGTGGATGACTTATTGGCTGAAATTCAGGAACGCGCATCCAAAAAAGAACGGGTACTGGTAACAACCTTAACTAAGCGAATGGCGGAAGATTTAACCGAATATTTACAGGAACGTGGCATTCGCGTGCGTTACTTACATTCGGAAATTAATTCAATTGAACGGATTGAAATTTTACAATCATTGCGGGAGGGGGCTTTTGATGTACTCATTGGTGTGAATTTATTACGTGAGGGATTAGATTTACCAGAAGTCTCTCTAGTGGCTATTTTAGATGCCGATAAAGAAGGATTCCTCCGGGCTGCACGTTCCTTGATTCAAACCATTGGTCGGGCGGCGCGTCATGTTCGGGGACAAGCGATTCTCTATGCGGATAATCTCACCGATAGTATGGCAAAAGCGATTGATGAGACAGAACGGCGGCGGGGAATTCAATTGGCATATAACCGGATGCATGGGATTACTCCCCAACCGATTGTCAAGAAATCCAGTAATGCAATTTTGGCATTCTTAGACGTGTCGCGGCGGTTGAATCATCAACAGTTGGCAACGGTTTACGAACAAGCCGAGGATTTACCCTTAGAACAGATTCCTGAAGTCATTAGTCAATTAGAAACCCAGATGAAAGAGGCGGCGAAGAATCTGGAATTTGAGCAAGCTGCCCAATATCGCGATAAAATTAAGCATCTGCGGGATAAATTGGTGGGTCGGTAAGGGCAAGTGTAATGGTTCAACACTATAATCCTCAAATTCATCATCGACGTTCAATTCGCCTAAAATCTTATGATTATAATCAGGGGGGAGCTTATTTTGTGACAATCTGTGTTCAAAACCGTGAATGTTTACTTGGCACGATCACTAATAAAAGGCTGCAACTCAATGAATATGGCGAAATCACTGATCAGGTTTGGAACCATCTCCCCCATCATTTTGAAAACCTAGAAATTGATGCTGCCGTTATCATGCCTAATCATTTTCATGGCATCATCTGTACGGGTTTGGTCTCCAAACCCCCTAATTTCCCCAATCCCCCGAATCCCTACGTCAATTCAAAATGTTTCGATATTATTTTTTAAATGTATAATGTCCCAATTATAACGTAAAATTTAATAAACCACAGATGCAACTCAACCCGCCCAGACCAAATTTTAAGTGGTAGAACCTTAAAAACCTGACGTGATATGAAACCCCTAAACCTAATTATTCCACTATTACTTGTGAGTACGTCTGCCTGTATGGGCGTGACTGTCGAAGAGACTAGCGCCGAAATGCAGGCAAGGATAGCCAAAGCGAGAGATTGTGCTGGCTGTGACTTGAGTAAGATTGATCTCAATGGTGCAGACTTAAGCGGTGCTAACCTCAAGGAAGCCATATTAGATGGTGCCAACCTGAGTAATGCCAATTTAGCAGAAGCGGATTTGAGTGGTGCGTCTCTAGATGGTGCGAATTTGAATGGAACAAACTTCAATAGTGCCAATTTGAAAGGGGCTAATTTAAGTAATGCTTCGTTAATTAGCACAAACTTAGTTAACGCCAATTTACGCAAAGCCAAGATTAAGACTGCGAATGTTTATCTCACAAATTTTTGTGGAGCGACTATGCCCAATGGAAGTCGCTCTATGCAAGGGTGTAGTTAACCGAAATTAACTGAATCGTTAGCGCTTGTTCCCAAAAATTGAAACGTTTACAGTTTTACCCATGATTAACCTGGGCAATTTGCAAAGCGGAAAGATAGGATGTTTTTAGCCTTACTGTGGAGATCCTCTCTAAAACGTCTCTCAAACCTGAAAATAAGGACGCTCGTTGCTGCGACTCTAATTTTATGTAGGGTGATATTGTACTCAAAAGTGTCAAATACTCATCAATACTATGAGTCGTATGACAAACTAACTGTTCTGACAAAAAATTCTGGAATAAACCTGAGTTGATAAAATCGTGTTCAATTTCTTTTAGATTGGCTTCATGGGTTTCTATAGAGCCATATCTGGCAAATTTAGGAATAGATGGCGCTTGAGTTTGATAAACTTCATCGAATTGATGACAAATTTCATCATTGGGGTGCGGTGGTGTATTCCACAACATCATTATAGACCCCTTGTCTTGCAAAGCCTTAGCTGATTTTTGCACCCTGATTTCGGGTGAAACCCAATGCATTGAAGTCGCGGCAAGAATAGCGTTGAATCGCCTAGGTTCTAGCTGCCATTCTTCAAAGGTTGTATTGATAATCTCCACATTGGGATAGGCTGAACAATTGCTTTTGGCAAGTTGACACGCGGCTGGGCTTGGCTCAAGACAAACCATGGAGAAGCCTAATTCAGCAAATTCTACAGTGGCAATTCCTGGACCACATCCTATTTCTAGAATGCTCGCTTGAGCGGGAAGTTGAGCTAACTCAACAGCGCGATGGATTAGGGTTTTAGGATAGCGTGGTCGAGCTTGATCATAGACATTAGCGACATCACTGTACCAGTGTTTTCGTTGTTCTAAGGTATAGGCGTCTTTGATGCCACTACACCATACTTTGACTGATGCCGAATCTTTATCTGTCATCATACCCAATCTGTCATCATACCCATAATACCCAGGTGTGGTTAAAAAGACTACAATGGATTGTTGGATTCATCCACTTTGACGACTTGGGGATGATGTAGAAGCGCTTCTTCTGGTGTCATCTGAGCGTAAGCAATTACAATCACGTTGTCTCCAACCGCGTTCAGACGAGCCGCCGGACCATTCAAGCAGATGACACGACTTCCCCATTCCCCAGGAATGGTGTAGGTTTCCAGACGAGAGCCATTATTAACATTGACGACCTGTACTTTTTCGTAAGGTAAAATATTTGCCGCTTTTAGGAGTTCCTCATCAATGGTAATTGAGCCATCATAGTGCAGGCAGGCATCGGTTACTTTTACCCGATGCAACTTGCTTTTAAACATGGTAATCAGCATTTGAAAAAATAACTCTAATTAAATTTTACAATATCTTTATATTTATTGACTTACCCGTTTACCTACCGCTAGTAAATAGGTGAGTTAAAATTTTTTCAATTCCTGTTGCCCGTTGCCTGTTCCCTGTTCCCTGTTCCCTGTTCCCTGTGACACACCGAGCATGTTACCGAGCGTGTTACTGAGCGAAGCCGAAGTAAGTCGAGGTAAGCGATGCCCTGAGCCTGTCGAAGGGTCGAGGTGTTTCCTATTCCCTAAAAATGGGATGCACCCATCGGAGTCTTAAGCCAAACTAAAATTATGCCATTGCCAATTTAACCGCACGATTGAGTTGCTCTTGGGAAAAAGGCTTCGTCAAGTAAGCTTTAGCTCCCTGTTTCATGCCCCAAAGACGGTCAATTTCTTGATTTTTAGAGGAACAAATTATAATAGGAATGTTAGCTGTTGCCGGATGACCTTTAAGTTTTCGACACAACTCAAAACCACTCATTCCTGGCATGACAACATCTGTAATAATCACATCGGGTTTTTTGTTGGTTGCGTGAGTCACCGCCTCTTTGGGCTTAGACACTCGGATAACGGTGTGACCCCCTTCGCGCAGGTAGTTCTCGATCAGATCCATCTGACTGGCGTTGTCTTCCACTAGTAAAACTGTACTCATGTTGGCTGATTCCTATTCAGAAAAGTAGGGACAAGTGAAACCTTAGCCTCGTGATTAAAAGGTAGGATTACGTGATCTCGCGATCGCAGCATCAGTTTTCCACTCAGCCGTTTGGCTTGCGCCTCTGAATCGTTACCGACTAGAGTTGTAACCGGACAAGTGTAAAATGCAACCTGAGATCAACACGCCTACTGTTTCCATAGCGCCTCGTCTGCTGCGTTTGGCTCGCTTAAAAATGAAGATGCATTCCCAAATGAAGAGGTAATGGTTTAGGCTTCAACCGACAATCATAGCATTGGATAATCTTTGAGTGGAAGGGCATTTACGAATCTATTACAAAACGTGATCGGATCGTCATTTGTCCTTTGTCCTTTGTCCTTCATCATTGATCAGGGGTTGAGGGGCGTTTACACAACTTAATATCGTTAAGTTTATTTAGACTTACGGATTTAACTATCCTGCAAGAGTTCATCGATTAAAGATTGCAAGTCATCAATAGAGAGCGCCTCAGTTTCCTGGGCTGACTCTGTGTCCAGGTTAGCAGACGACTGGTGACGCGATCGCTGAATTAACCCTTTGAGGTGATCCTTGAGTTGCTCCCTCATTGACTCAGTTGTGGCAATAATGTGCGTTACCTGCTCGTCGGTTAAGCTAGAGGGTTCCTTCATCCCATCAATTAATTTTTTCAAGGCGTAAAACACTTGCATTAAAAATGCTTGCAACCTTTGGTCAACCTTGAGTGAACCCTGCTGTCGAATCAAATTAACACAATCCACCAAGCATAAACCAGCTTGATGAATCCCTTGGATATGAAGCGGACTAATTGGCAGCAGGTTAGCCCCACCCACAATACCACAACGAGTCGCGTGGCAGAGTTCATTCACTTGGTCTGGGTCTTTGAGCGTCCTTCGCAGATGCAGCAAATACTGCTCAATGAGTTGCAGGTGTGCTTCGGCAGCCTCAAGGTAGTAGCCTTTTATTTGCTGTAGCTGTTCTGGCTGCATAAAGAATGTCCTTGCTAGATGCCGGATTTTTCGTCGGGTATAGCATTGTGGCTAGGAATAAAGTATTAATCTATCCCTTGATCAAAAAAATAATTTTACTCTAACTTTTAGAGCAGGTCAATCGCTAATTTATATTAAGAAATGGCGATTTAGCTTATGATAATTCACGGTGTTTGACATTGCTTTTCTTTGTCAATACAGTCTGCCAATTCATTCCCGACGATACCGACCTCGGACTCCCCCCAGTTATGATCAGTGAAACCAATCGCACCCCTAAATAGCGGAGTTTTTCCGGTTTTAGGTATGGCGTCAGGGACTTCCATCCTTCTCGGCGAACTTTCCGCGCATAAAACAGAAGGCTGCGGAAAAAATCCTGAAATCGTCTTCCCCGATAGGCTTTCTGAATTCCGCCTGGATCAAGTCGTATATTATGGGGATTGTAGTTGTTTCGATTTAAGGGATTCAGTTTCGTCAGTCCTTCGGTTTGAGCAAACTGCTGGTATGTAATCCCCTCTTTTCGGGATTGGGGGTGAGTGTGGGGATAAATCCATTCCCATACTGCCCAATCTAGACCAGAAAACAAAAATTCTGGCACATCTTTAGTCACCTGACAATATTTTAAGCGAATCCCGATGGGAATTTCTGCCCAAGGTCCATGCTGCCACACAAAGTCGGGATCAAAAAATGCTTTAAAGGCAAAATCTTTTTCATTTATCCTCAGACGAGCCACCCGACCAATCATGCCCGCTCCTGCCATTTCTACGTCTATTTTCATCGCTGATACAGATAGGGGAGATGGGCAATCATCCCCGGCTTTTTTAATCAGAAGCTTGGTCTGGGTTTTGTGTTTTAGCCGGAGTCTGACTCGTTTGAGGTAGAAGGTTGTGCGATCGCTTTCCTGAACAGTTCCCCGTACATATCGGGCTAAATGGTCGAGAAATCGTCTAATTTCCCGCACTCCAATTCCGTTGTTTAAATCAATGAACGCTGAATCAGGAGTATAGAAGTATAATCGTGTCTGACCCGATTGCTGACGCACTTGTTGACAGAGGCGATAGAACTGAAGAGGGGGTAACAGTTCCTGCTGGGCTTGCCAAAGGATAGAGGTTAAGGGAGATGCATTCACGGGAGGGCGATCGCTCATATAAGCTAGGTTCGTAGTTGCGCTGTCTTCGCTATAAACGCTTAAATCAGTGTTATTCAGGTTGATATACTATGATCATCGCTCAAAAATAGGCAAGTTGGGAATTGGGATCGCTTGGCTTTTCGGTAAGTGGTCGGACTTTCATTACAGTTGACGGTTGAGATGGGGAAGGAACAGGGAACAGTAAGGATTTGAGGCTCCTTATCATTTCTTAGTACCGCAGACAGAATTGATGTCCAGGTACTTATTGGGTAGACCGATCGCTCTACCTAACCGACTTGAACGTTTTGTGCTGTGATTAAGGATTTTCCTTCAATCACAAACCTTGGTAGCCAAGAAAAATTCAATGGTAACTTGTATCAAATTATACGGAAAATTGGATGATTTTTCTGCCTTTATTATCTGCTCTCCTCCTTTTTTCCACACCACTTCTCTAAGCCGAAGTAAAAGAAAATGACTAATCTTATACCGCCAAGAAAACCAGAAAATTTCATCGATTCTAAACTTCAGCAGAACCAATTTAAAATTCTCTTTTTAGAGATTCAGCCAATTGGCGCATATCCAATCAAACATCTGGCTGAGGTAAAATTGGCAAAAACTCCTTCACAATTGAAACTAAAGCCTATAGTCTCCTACCATGGCAACGAAAATCCGAAAATTCTCAGATGCCCTTGAAAACCACTCTTCCCGCGTTGGATTTCCAGGTCGTCAATTCTTTGAATGGGGAAATCAGAGAGATAGGAGACTTAATTCAAAACTCTGCCGACTAGGGAAGCGAAGGATCAACACTCAAAACGCTTCCACTTTCCCTGTCTTTTCCTGGTAAATAGCTGTTTAAGCTGTATAGAGTTATAATAGCACCTTTAAAATCCCAATGAGTTAAGTTTACATTATGAACTTTGATAAGAATTATCAGAAATGTTTGGACAAGCTCATCTGGGCAACCCATCAGCTCGACGTTAAAGTTGCCCAATCACAGCTTGCGAATCTTGCCAAAACCATCGTACAAACGATGATGGGTCCCTGGCGCTATTTTCATTCCATCGAACATATTTTAGAGGTCGGTGGCTCGACGGATGCCATTGAAGTTCTGGCGGCTTTATTTCACGATATTATCTATGTGCAAGTTGATGGGAGTATTCCGTTTAACCTGACACCGTATCTCGCTCCTTTTATTGAAGAGGAAAGAGGTAAGTTTTTTGTCCGCACCGATAATCCAGGTGAACGTGATGCCATGTTTGAGCTAGTCGCCACCCTATTTAAGGTTGCGCCAGGAGAGGAACTATTTCCCTTTACCGGACAAAATGAGTTTTTAAGTGCGATTGTTGCAGCTAAACTATTAGAACCTTTGCTGACACCAGCGCTGATTGTGCAGGTTGTGGCTTGTATCGAAGCAACCATTCCCTTCCGCACGCAATCCGATTTTGGGTTAAGTCCTAGCGAAGAATTATATCAGTCGTTAAAATTTATCAATCAGCGATTTAATCTTAACTTAACCAGTGTCGAACTCCTCGAAACAGTGAAGCGTTCAGTACGGTTGGCAAACCGGGATGTTGGTGGATTTGCTCATCCGAGTTCTGCTGTTTTCTTATCCAACACCTGGAAGTTATTACCCGAAACCAATCATACATTGAAAAAGTCAGAGTCGTATACCGTTAAGGATTATCGCTTTGCCATCCAAAAAATGGCAGTTTTTATGAAATTCCTGAACGCCGAACTCATTTTTCGACGGTTCCGAGGAGAACCTGACGATCGCATTTATATCCATTATGTCGAACAAGCTCGTCGGAATTTAGAAGTGGCGCGGCTCTATTTAGATAGTAAATTGGTAGCGAATGCTATTTTAGAAGCTTTATCCCTGCGTTTAGGGTCAGATGTCCCCTTAACTATTATGATGGGAGACTTTGGCGATGAACAGAGTTCCATGGGTCGTTTGAGCGATTATTTTCCCACGCTGATTAATTCGCATCGCCCTAAAACGCTTCTAGAACGGGAAGTGTGGCAGTTATTAGAAGGGGGACGCGCTCAAAGTATTTCCTTCGATTTCAAAACGTCTCCCTTGACTAACTTTGTTGTTCAATACATTGGATTTGAGGGAATTTGCCAGATGTGGCAATGCAGCCAAGAGTTCTTTCAACAAAAAATAACGTCGGAAGAATTTTTAGCGAGCTGTGATGCTGATCTGGTGAACATTATTATAGATGGAGTGGCTAAACTTTTGGAAAAGCGAAAAGTTGCCTTATGTCGTCTCTATAAACCGTTATCGATGAATGGGGTTAAACAATGACAACATGATGAGATCTCCGTATTTTTCCAGACACCCAAACCTTGTAGAGACGTTGCATGCAACGTCTCTACATTTAGAAAGGAGGGTGACAACAACACCTAAAAATTATGGCGGTTGGCGATCGCACTCTCCATGCGTTCCAATACCTGCGCCACAGGAATCGCGCCTAAATCCTGGGATTGCTTCCCAGCTTCGCGAATTCGGACACTGAGACTATTCGACTCAACCTCCTTCGCCCCGACAACCGCCATCACCGGGATTTTTGCCTTCTCGCCATTGCGAATCATCTTCGGTAAGCGATCGCCACTGGTATCGACTTCAACGCGAACTCCCACCAGGCGCATCTTCTGTGCCACTTCCTTGGCAAAGGTTAACTGTTCATCACTCACGGGTAACAGTCGCGCTTGCACGGGGGCTAACCAGAAGGGGAAGTCTCCGGCGTACTCCTCAATCAAAATCCCAATTAGCCTCTCCAATGAGCCAAAAGGCGCACGGTGAATCATCACGGGGCGCTGGCGTGTCCCATCTTCTGCCACATACTCTAAGTTAAATCGCTCTGGCAGGTTATAGTCCACCTGTACTGTCCCCAATTGCCACTCGCGATCGAGGGCATCATGGAACATGAAATCCAGCTTCGGACCATAAAACGCGGCTTCGCCAATCCCTTCAAAATGACCCATTCCCAAGGTTTCGACTGCCCGACGAATGGCGTTTTCTGACTTATTCCACGCCTCATCTGACCCAATATATTTGTCTTGGCTGGGGTCACGGAAACTTAAACGGGCTTTAAAATCTTGCAACCCTAGAGTGTTAAACACGGATAGAGTTAAATCAACCACCCGCAAGAACTCATCATCCAGTTGTTCGGGAGTGACAAACAGATGGGCATCATCTTGGGTAAAGCCGCGAACTCGGGTTAATCCCCCCAGTTCTCCCGATTGTTCATACCGATACACAGTGCCAAACTCCGCGAGGCGCATGGGCAGATCTCGGTAGGAACGCAGTTCATGCTTATAGATTTGGACATGAAATGGGCAGTTCATGGCTTTGAGGACAAAGCCCTCGGCTTCTGACTCACCCATCATTGGGAACAAGTCTTCTTTATATTTCTGCCAATGTCCCGAAGTCTTAAACAACTCCACGCGACCAATATGCGGGGTGACTACAGGCTGATACCCGCGCTTAATTTGCTCCTGTTTGAGGAAGTCTTCTAAGGTACTCCGCAGGATTGTCCCTTTGGGTGTCCACAAGGGCAAACCGGGTCCTACGGGGTCGGATAAAATAAACAGTCCTAGGTCTTTGCCCAGCTTGCGATGATCACGCTTCAGGGCTTCTTGTTTGCGCCGCTTATATTCAGTTAGTTGTTCCGGCGTCTCCCAGGCGGTGCCGTAAATTCGCTGGAGTTGCGCCTTGCTTGCATCGCCGCGCCAGTATGCGCCAGCGACGCTTTCTAAGTCAATGGCTTTGGGATGAATGTCTGCTGTGGTTTCTACATGGGGACCAGCGCACAAGTCCCACCAATCTTCTCCGAGGTGGTATAGCGTGATTGGGTCTTCTAAGTCTTGGAGGATTTCCAGTTTGTAGGGTTCTCCGAGTTCTTTGATCCGGCGTTCGGCTTCTTCTCGACTGACTTCTTCCCGAATCAGGGGGAGTTTACGCTTGAGGATTTTCACCATCTCTTTTTTGATGGCTTTTAAGTCTTGCTCGGTAAAGGGTTCGGGTTTGGCGAAGTCGTAATAAAAGCCATTCTCAATCCACGGACCAATCGTCACCTGTGTCCCCGGAAACAGCTTCTGCACCGCCATTGCCATGACGTGGGAGGCGGTATGACGGATTTTTTTCAGGCTCTCGGATTCACTGGTCCGAGGCAAATGGATTTTTTCGGGTTTTTGGGGGGCTTCTACGTTGGACATGGGTGACTGTGCCATTGAGTTGAGGTTGAAAGCAGTTATACGGTTTCCCTGGTTCCTTTTCTCCATTCCATGATACTCACCTTCTTCATTCAATGCAGGTTGCCGAGTTGATTGTGTATTGTAAAGAATTGTAACTAGCGTTAAGATAAATTTACAGATGAATTAGCGCTTAAGATTCATGCCTCAGTCTCAGCCCCACGAGCAAGACCTGCTCAAGTCGATACTACAGCCACTTTTGGATGATTTTCAATATTGGTTTTCGCGATCGCATTCGTTACTCGAATCCGAGGAGATCAGCTTTTTAAGCCGACAGCAGCAGAGGGATTTACTCGAGCGAGTCAAAACAGCCCAACGGGAAGTGAATGCGGCGGTAACATTGTTTCAAGCAACGGATGGTCAAGTGGGGATTGAACCCGCTACATTAGTGCCATGGCATCGGTTAGTCAACGAGTGTTGGCAAGTTGGGATGCGCTGGCGCTCATTGAAATCGGGAGAATCCGAGTCGGAGATTTCCGGAAATGTCAATATTGAGCCGAGAGAGTGATCAAATTTCTGCCCAGGTTTGATAAGCTAAACGGATTACAGATAAAAACGTAATTTCAAAGACCACCCTAAGATAATCGATTAACAGATCAACGGTTTAGTCTGGAGGATGATGCCATGTTACACCTACTCTACATAATTGCCTTTACCGTTATTGCATTTCTCGCGATCAGGAATTTGATTCGCAGTTTGCTGAACTTGAGTATAGATGCTCAACGGCATTACGCACCTGCGGGAAAGGCTTCATTTGCCGCGTCTAGTTCTAGCAACACTCGCGTCCCCCATCCAGAACTGTTGGATGATACCGGGAATCCGACAAGTGAACCACTGCTGGTAATGAAATCAATGACGGTTGAAGACGCCCGCACCCAGCTTGATGCTTTATATGATGCTTCCCCTAGCAATAGGATTGATAAGTCGGAAGACATTTAATCCAGATAACCTAAAGGCTATTTATAGTAGGTAGACGCAAAAAGCATAACAAGTTATTTATTGGCGGGTGGGAGCAACAGTTAGCTGTCCTGATACGTTAGCTTTGGAAACCCGCCGTACTTTAATTGTGTCCACCTACTTAACCCCGATGACTCCCAGCTTATTAGGAATAGCGGAGCAGCCCTAATTAGCGCCGTTCTCCAGTGAAGATGCCTTTGAAGATATCCTGAATATCTTCCTGTTTATAATCCTTAAATTCCCCAGCATCAAACCAGATACCATAACAGATTGGGCATTTTTCATACCAAATATGTGACTGTTTCAGGTCAACCATTTTGGTCATTTTTGCTTTGCATTTCGGGCAATCAATGTCTTCAATGGCATTAAATTTACTGCCGATTTTGGGATCACCCGTATCAATTGCTTCCGAACCCTCGATTGTCTTGAGAGTTTGAGCCTCTTGAGAATCAAACCAAATGCCATGGCAATCAGCGCATCGGTCTACTTCAACATCAGCATAAACTACAGTTTCCAGGTTTCCTTGACATTTAGGACATTTCATTGAGGTCATTTTTCAACCATTCCATTCGGGATTATTTTAAGATAGTTGTAGTTTAGCAATTTTATGGGCAACCTATAGAGTTTTATTTTTAAAAGTTAACGAAAATAAATCATAAGTAATACAGCAGTTTGCTCTGCTATGCGGTACATTGTCGATCCCCCTAAATCCCATAAGCAAAAAAAGCGAAGCATCCTCTGGCTTCCCCCATAGAACAAAAAGCGAAGCAACATCTGGTTTCCCCCTTTTTAAGGGGGACGGAAGGGGGATCTGCAGGGGGAATTTGATCTACTGTACTTTATTACAGCGCTTTGCGCTGTAAGTCGTCGGTGTGGGTTTAGCCACAATTGTAGGGGCGGGTTTAGGGAATCAATTCAGCTAGTCACCGATAAATGAAAAACAAAACCCGCCCTCCCCACTCCATAATCGGCTTGTATAGTTTTTTCGGGTATAGCCGCGCAACATATTGGCGATTTCATACGCTGATTTATTATGGTTTTTCTGTTCAATGTTTTGGATAAATTCTAAGGCGGTTTCAAGTTTAGACATAAATTCGTCATTTGTCATTTGTCATTTGTCAATTAGGACATCGCTTCCCTGTTGGATGTCATTAAATCTTATATTCAAAACGGCTTGTTGTAATCGTGGGGACAACCAATCATTATACTGCGGATAAAGGGGTAAGCGTGGTACGAGATGCCATCCGGCTGGTTCAATACTATTTTGTAATCGCTGAATTTGAGGATGGGGATAATCGGGATTTACCTCGTCTTTGGGTCCAATTCCTCCCAAATCCCTCGCCCCTGCCGCTAAACAAGCGAGTAACCATTGATCATCTAGGACTAAATTGGGCGGAATTTGCAGGGTAATATCAGCGGGTAAAATTTGACGGGCTTTGGCTATGACTTGGGGTAACTGTTGCGGATCAAATGCGGGGGCTTGCCAATATTGTTGATGACCGGGACTATGGGGTTGTAAAATCACTTCTTGGATGTGACCATACTGAGTATGAAGCTGCGCGATCGCATCCAATGTTTCCCACCAATCCTCACTTGTCTCACCAATACCCAACAATAGCCCGGTTGTAAACGGAATCTGCAATTCCCCCGCCCAAACAAGCTGTTGTAGCCGTACCTGTGGTATTTTACTGGGTGCATGGCGGTGAACGGTTTGCTGGAGTTGTGGCGTTATCTGTTCCAGCATTAACCCCATTGACACATTCACCGATTTTAGCGATCGCATCTCCTCAAACTGCAACGGTCCACCATTAGTATGGGGTAGAAATCCTCTGGATAGGGCGAGTTCACATAAATCATAAATCCGCTGGAACCAGGCTTTACGCCGTGGTGAATGGGGATGCACTTCACCACTGAGGATAAGAATTTCACAAATTCCCTGAGATTGAAGCTGCTTTAAGAGATGATCCGCCTCAGTTAGCGTCAACCATGAACTTTGACCCGGATCAGCGCGAAAATTGCAGTAGCTACAGCGGTTAAAGCATTCGTAGGTAGGAACCAGCGTGTAAGCCGGACTATAAGTAATAATTTGAGAAACCCCCATTGTCATTGTCTATTTCAACTGCACCCCACAGTTGCAAGAGAGTAATTATACTTACTGTTACCTTTCATCACTTGAACAGCCTATGTATTCGTGCATTCATTGAATATATCGCTTTTAGGTTATCAAGGTTTTATGAAGCTAGTATAAAGACAACTGTTTTTTTTGTAAAGATTCAATGAAGAGTGACAGGAAGCTATTGTTTTTCTATATGAGAATAGAATACCATTTTATCAACCACAAAAAAATACACCGAAAGGATCTCAAATGTTTAATCCCAATAAGTTAGCCATTTCTGCCGTTGGTGCTTCCCTCTTCGCTCTTGGATCAGTCGTAACGTTTAGCGAAAGCGCTTCAGCGTTAAACGACCGCCCCGTTGATCCGATTGGTCCTTCTATTGATCCCGGACCAGCGCCTGTAGAACTCCAAGAGCTCTTGGATGCCATCACAGTAGATGGTCCGGGAATTGACGTGATTGAGGATCAAAAACCATACGATTTATTCACAAACCAGGCAAGTGGTGCTTCTGAAAGCACATTCCTGTTTGAGATTGCTGGTTTCTCCCCCGGTAATGTGTTTGGTATCTACAAGGCAGATGACCCCGCCTTCAAAATTCCTCTGTTTATTGGAGATAATGATCCAGCAGACGCTGCTAGCACCTTCTTCCTAAGTAATGGCGACGTTGCAGTTAGTACTATACCATTTTCTAGTGATAAGCCATTCGCTCCAGACGAATTCCCTATTGCTGATCCTAGCTTCGAGTTATATGAAGGTTTTGGCAATATGTTTGGTTTTTACCTGCAAAATCCAAACAATGAATGGTTCTTCACCGAAGATTCACTCAACCCCGATGGCGTCGCTCATGCTTTAATTTATCAAGGTGATGATGCAACAACACTTATGGCACCGGGACGCCAACCAGGTACATTTTCAGATAATGAGTTCATCATTGCTTTCGAGGATACAGCAGCAGGTCAACCCTTCTATGATAACGATTTCAACGACTTGGTGGTAATTGTAGAATCCATTGAGCCAAAAGAAACCCCAGAACCTGCAGCCCTGGCTGGTTTAGGTTTACTTGCTGGTGCCATGGCAATCTCTCGTCGCCGCAACAAGGCTGAAAAGTCTTAATTAGGGACTTGCGGCTTAATAATATACCAATCAAGCTTGGCTGAGTTGATGAATACAGCTTTCTTCACTGGTACTTTATTTTTACGCAGCTCCCTTACCTCTCAATCGAATAAGAACAATTTGGATAAATTTGCTTCTTAGTGGGCGATGTCGAATGAGCGAAATCTGTCCACTTTTTGCTTGTTCATAGAATAAAATGCAGAGGGAAGAAGGGGTTGAAGGAAAAACTACTATTAAATCTCAGCCATATCTTCGGAACGCTCCAACCAGATAGCTCTCAATCCCGCCGCTTTAGCCCCCTGATAGTCCTCCCGCAAACTATCGCCAACATGCCACGCTTGTGAAGGTTCACATTCATATTTCTGTAAAGCGCGAGTAAAAATTTTGGGATCAGGTTTAGCCACCCCCGCTTCTGTGGAAATGGTGATTGAACTGAAAAACTCATCCAGATTCAGTGCTTTTAGCACTAAGTAAAGACGAGAATCAAAATTTGACAAAACACCCAATTGAATACCAACTCGCTGCCACGCCTCCAGCGCTGGGATAACATCTGGATAAATAAACCAGGGTTCGGCGGTGGCAAAGTGGGTGTAAAGGTGGTCAAAAAAATCGGTAAAGTCTGCAAACTGTTCCAGAACACCAACTTTTTGGAACGTGCGAAGGGCAATCACGCGCCACCATTCAAATTCACACTCATGAATCTCTTTGGGATCTGTATCGGGGAAAACTAAGGGATCAGCCGCAGCAAAAGCCTGGAAAAAGGCATCGTTAACCAGTTTCGGTGGCACATTCACATTAAACTGGCGAGCGATCGCGCTGTAAATCTGACCCACACTTCCGCGCACCCCAAATAATGTACCGACGGCATCGAGTAAAATGACTTTTGGATTGGTCATTTGTCCTTTGTCATTTGTCATTTGTCATTTGTCAAATAGTCATGGCGGGTTTAGTTACTTATGGGTGAGGTCAGATAGTAGTAAAACCTGTCCCTACGCAACACTCAATCAGGGCGGGTTTTGAACAAAAGTTATCGTCAACCGTGAAACGAAAATCCATAAACCCGCCCCTACATACCCTCATTTTTGAGCAGATTCAATAAAGGTTGTGCCATCCAATTTAAACCAACTTTGAGCTGATGGTCTAGGGTGGGCATACGATAAAGATAGGCAAGACGCCGCGCTAGATGGGCGAATACTCCATCAAGTTTTAATCCTAACCCAGTAAGTGTTGCGTTGTCTGTCCCTAATGTCATCATTTCGCCTAAATGCTGGTAACGGAAGGGGAGTAAGGGACGCCCAGTTAGAGATGCCCAAATATTCCAAGCGGCGTAATCGGCTTGCTGGAAGGCAGATTGAGCCGTATTGGGGACTTGTTGACCTGTGGCGTCTCGACAATCGGCTAGATCCCCTAAAGCATAAAGTTCTGGATGGTCAACCACTTGTAGGGTTGGGGTGATCATGAGTTGACCCCGGTGGTTTTGTTTAAAGGGGAGCGATCGCACGACGGGGGCGACTGTGGTTCCGACTGTCCATAACACGATATCTACTGGAATGGTATCCACCTGTCCTTTGTACAGCAGAGAAATGGTATCGGCGCTGATCGCATCTACCGACGTGTCTAGGTCGATCCATACCTTTCGTTCATTTAACGCATTCTGTGAGGCTTTACGGTTAAATTCGGGAGAGGTTTTCAGAATCATCTCACCTTGTTCAATTAACCGGATGCGTCCGCGTTCTCCCAGCCGTTCAGCGAGTTTGCAGGCGAGTTCCACGCCACTATACCCACCCCCCACAACCGCGACACGAATTTTTTCTGCGTCAGATTCTTCGAGGATGCGTAACCGTTCTTCTAAACGATAAGCATCTGCGATCGCCCGGAAGGGAATAGCATGTTCAGCGACACCGGGGACGCTTTCCATCGGTGTAACTCCACCTAAGGATAAGACTAGGCGATCGTAAGCAAACTCTACGCCATCCTGCAACTGTACCCGCTGTTGCTCACTATCAATACCCATCACTGTCGCTTGGGTGAAGCGCACTCCTGTATTTGCCAGGAGTTCTTCAAAGGGTGGAGCAATTTCCCAGGTTTGCAGTTCACCTGTCAGGAGTTCGTACAGCAGGGGCATAAATACGAAGCGATCGCTTTGATCAACAAGTATAATTTCTGGCTGCTGTGACTTTTCCCAAGGGAGTTGGCTTAAGCGCAGGGCAGTATAAAGCCCCCCAAAGCCTCCACCGAGAATACATAATCGGGTTGTTTGGTCACTCATTGTTGAATGGGCGGATTATCCGTGGTAGGGGAACTTCCTTCCAGGATAGCAAGATACCCAATGTAGAGACGCGCCATGGCGCGTCTCTACAGGCAGGGCGGGTTTTGAGGTAAGGTTATCTATAGCGAAACACGATTCCCAATACACCCCCCCTCTGCTTTAGATATCGCCGCGAATTTCTTCGACTACGCCATCTCGTAGGAGAATTTCGACCTGCATTTTGCGAACCAGGTTATCTCCGGCTTCAACGCGGAAGAAGCTTTCGATTTGACCTTGATTGACTTCTTGGTCAAGTTCGAGCATCTGTACCTGTTGAAGTTGCTGGAGTTGCTGGTTTTTTTGCTCAAGCAGCTCACTTTTCTTTTGATTAACCTGCAATTGAATACTTTCGATTTGCTGCTTGACTTGAGGACCCGGAGGATTCACACTTTGCTTTTGAATTTCCGCGATCGCCCGTTGTCCTTGCATATCCAACTGTTGAAGTTGAGAGTCTAGTTGGTTAATTTGTCCCTGGAGTTGTTGTTGTACCTCCTCCTTCCAGCGGGGTGTGACAATGGCTTTAATATTAACCGGTCGCTTCAAGAGTAGGTTGGATTGAGATTCTTTGGATTGAGATTCTTCTGTAGGCATATAGGTATTTCTCAGTAGGTCTGACACTTAAAAAGGTAAGGGTTAATCCGGCTAACAGGATAACCTAAAGTTTGGGGGCATAATGATGTTAAGCGCAACAGGCAACTTGCCAGCAGGCTCTTTCACCCTATTTCCCCGCAATCAGGCGAACATCCCGTTAATGATATCGCGATATCGTTGAGTAACAACGGGTCGCCGGATTTTCAGTGTTTGAGTCATCATGCCATTTTCTATGGAAAAGGGGTCTAAAATCAGCGCAAATTGACCAATTCGATCATCAGGGCGATAACCTGGTCGATTTTTGACTTCCCGGTTCAATTCTTGCCGGAATAGGTTCTGCACCTCTTTACTTTTCAGGTCAATACCCGTCCGGAATGACTCGCTGTCCTTCTGCGTATCGGAGTTGGGCAAGTTTAGGGTAATATTTTCAGCGGCTGCCCACTGTTGCAGGGCATCCAGATTCGGCACAATTAACGCACCGAGCGATCGCTGATCTTGACCTACTAGCATAATTTGGTCAATATAAGGACTTCGCAGACAGGCATCTTCAATCGGTTGCGGCTCGATATTTTCGCCGTTGGTCAATACGATGGTATCTTTTGCCCGTCCTGTCAAGACTAAATCATGGTTGGGCGTCACCCATCCCAAATCTCCGGTATCAAACCATCCATCGGAGTCAATGGCTTTTGCTGTCGCCTCGGGATTTTTATAGTAGCCTTGCATCACTTGCGGTCCTTTCACCAAAACTAACCCCTGTTCGCCTATAGGCAGGGGTTTGCGGGTTTCCGGATCAACGATGCGAATCTGGGTTCCGGGCATGGGTAATCCGGATGAACGGCGCAGATTACGTTCCATCCGGCGAACATTCGTCACAGGAGAGGTTTCGGTGAGTCCATATCCCACCAGAATCTCAATCCCGGCAATTTCAAAGAAGTTTTCCAAATGCATTGCCAGGGAACCCCCACCACTGATAATGGTTTTGATTTGACCCCCAGTTGCCTCCCGCACGGTTTGATAAATGAGTTTGTCGGCTAATTTGTGGGCGGGTAACAGGAGTAAGGCTTGGATGCTGGCGCTGAGGCGTTCTAGGGGGCTAGGGTTAAGCTGGTTCAAGTCTAATCCTTGAGCGATTCGCCGCGCTTTGATATAGCGCTGACTGATATCCAGTAAGGTGAACACTAATTTTTGCTTGTTCGGGGGTTGCTCCCGAAATTGCTTTTGCACCCCGTCATAAATCGATTCCCACAGCCGAGGAACGCCGATCATGTAGATGGGTTTAAAGGCTTTGAGATCGGCTTTGACATGGCGAATCGTGGTGTAAATTTGGGTACAGCCTTGGGAGAGGAGGAAGTATTCGACGGTGCGTTCGTAGACATGCCACGTCGGTAAAATACTCAAGATGCGATCGCCTCCTTTGGGTTGGAGGACGATCCCAAAGGTGGTGACTTGATGCAACAGGTTTCCATGAGTTAACATTACCCCCTTGGGTTTACCTGTGGTGCCGGAGGTGTACATTAAGGTGGCGAGGGTTTGACGGGTCGCCTGAATCGGTTGTAGAGTGGCTTTTGACCCCATACTCATCACCTGAGAGAAATTGAAAACCTTGAGCTTGTCTTCAGCAGGTGGTTCTTCATCGGAGAGTAAGATCACAAACTGAATCGGCAACTCGTCAAGATGAGGTTTGAGTTTGGTCAGTGTCTTGGTATCTTCCACTACTAACGCAATGCTGCCACTGTGTTCTAATATATACCGCAATTCTTCGGGATCAGCTTGGGCGCTACGAACCACATTTGCCGCCCCAGCCGTCATGATCCCCTGATCGGCAATCAGCCAACGGGGACTGTTATCGGCAATTAAGGCGACACGGGGCGGAAGATCCGAGGATTCCTGTTCCTGCTTGATCACGGGATTATCGAACAGGGTTTGTAATCCCGCCGCCAATTGCTGAATCTGGCGCACCAACTGAGTGTACGTGAAGATCACCTCAGGTTGGACATGGGGATCTCTCAGGGCAATAATCTGTCCAAATCGCTGCGCCGCGATCGACCAAATTTCCGGTAGAGACTGGATAGAGGAATAGTCAACTAAGGAGTGGAGCAGGTTACGCTCCTGGGGACTCATCGACAACGACATAGAATTAGTTGGTTTTGTGTTTAACATCTATTACAATTGCTGGTTTTTTTTACCATACTCTTTTGAAGTGAGTCAGAATAGGGGTTTCAGGTGGACAGAATCTCTTCTGTCTGTCGTTATCGTGTCTTCCTATCCCCCATCTTTCCACCTCCTGAAAAATTGTCACAAACGATGTTGGCAAGGCTGAGGTTTCAGTAGGGGCGGAATTTCCTGCTTAAAAATCGGGGGATATCACAGGAGGATTCAGGATCATCTATTGTTCAAAGGGGAAAACTATGAAAATTTTGGTTGTTGAGGATAATCCTACCTTAGCCCAAACCATTGTGGCAGGATTAACCCAACAAAATTATGTGGTTGATCTAGCCCAGGACGGTGAGACCGGATTAGACAATGCTTTAGCATATAACTACGATCTAATTTTGCTTGATATTAATTTACCTCATTTGGATAGTATTAGTCTTTGTCGTCGTTTAAGACAAGCGGGAAATACCAGTCCAATTGTTTTACTGAGTGCATCAGCCACGACTCAAGATATGGTGGCGGGATTAGATGCGGGCGCTGATGATTATATTATTAAACCCTGTCCGGTTGAAGGGCTAGCGGCTCGAGTTCGGGCATTACTCAGACGTAACCGGGATGCTAGTACCCCAACCTTGCAATGGGGAAATTTGGAAATCGATCCGAGTACCTGCGAAGTAACTTGTCTGGGACAACCCTTACGTTTATCTCCTAAAGAATATGGTCTTTTATATTTGTTGATGTCCTCTCCTACCCGGATATTTAGTCAAGATTATATTATCGAAAAACTGTGGACGTTCGGAGATCCACCCAACCGGGAAACGGTGAAGGCACATGTTAAAGGATTACGACGCAAGCTCAAAAAAGCGGGTGTCGGTGACATTATTGAAACTGTGTATGGGTTCGGGTATCGTTTGAAGGATATTTGTGAACTGCAAACGGCGTCTAAGCTTAATCCCATTCTGGAACGGTTTGTGGCAATGCGTCAGATGGAGTATTTGATCCTTAATCCAGATTTAACCATTCGCGAGATTTCTGATCAGGCTTACAATTTTTGTGATTTTCCGGAAAAATTAACCATTGGCAAATCGGTCTGCATTAGTTTTCCAGAGTTGATTGGTTTAGACGATATATTATTGGATGTTTTGGCAGGAAAAACTGAAGATTTTAGGTTGGAAGGTGTGGCGCGTTCCCATAATCCGCAGCGACCGGAGTATATTGATATCTATAGTATGAATGTTGATAATCAGTTATTTCTGCTGTTTGAAGATGTCTCTCATCAAATGAGCTGGAAACAAACGGTTACTCAACAAGAAAATGAAACCTATCTTTTATTGGGATTTTAATCTGAATGTCCCGTTTGATCAGATGCCCCTGGTGTTGATGCCGAAAGCGATCGCTACTTGAGCCGAAACCTGAAACTCCTTTGGGTAGAGAATTTTACTGGTATGGGTGAGGAGGTGACTTTTCACGGGATCTGGAAAACCTCTCTCCAAACCTCTCTCCTGCGAGGAGAGAGGCTTTGAATTCTCCCCCTTCCGTGCAAAAAAAGCGAAGCAACATCTGGTCTCCCCCTTTTGAAGGGGGACGGAAGGGGGATCAAAAAAAGGGGTTAGGTTTGATATCGATTTTTCTGGATGGCGTAAAAAGTTAGGTGGAAAGGTGCGATCGCTCTCCTCAAACGAGTCATCTAAAAGTTCTAGGGGAAACAGGCAGACAAGGCGCGATCGCGATCGCTGCTCCGGCTTGTATTTAATTCAGTGATATTCCACTTTAGAGTGATGAAAGACGTGGCAGCTTCTCTTTATCCTTCAGGTGAAGCTAAAAGCAAAAAGCAATGAATAAGAACATGAAAACCAGTATAATTTCAGGACTTACTCTAACATTAGCACTTGGTTGTAGCTCTTCCCCACTGTCTGCCAATGAATCTTTCTCCCAGCAAGCTAACACCCTCGACACGAATAGGGAAACAATTGCATCAGAAGTAAGCCACACTAAGCAGACATCTCCTCCAGACTTCAATGATTATCCAGCAACCGAATCTTTCTCTGGTGCTCCTGCACCCGTTGACTTAAGCAGTGACCCAGATGCTAGAAGGTTCCGCACTGTTTTACGAGAGGGCGCACAAACCGGACCCAATTTTGCCGGAAAATATACGGTGGTGACTTGGGGATGTGGCACAAGCTGTCAATCCGTTGCCATTGTCGATGCTGAAACTGGCTCAGTTTATATGCCAGGTATTGTGGCTGAAGCGGGTGTGAAGCATAAGTTGGGTAGTCGGCTACTTGTGGTTAATCCGCCCGAAAATACTCCGGGAAATAGACCCGATTGGATGGAAACCAGTTATTACGTCTGGGATGGTACAGAATTAAGGGAAGTTTCGACATCATCATCATCATCGTCACGCAAAGAAGAGGTCGATGATTGGACAGATACCTTCTTTTATGCGGTTCATCCAGACATGAAAGGGAGGAGTATTGATCCGTCTCAAGAACTTTATGTTCGAGAATGGAATGCCCTGCGCGGGGTCGTAAAGAATTGGGTGGGGTGGATTGAAAGTAACTGTGGTCCTGCAAGTTCTGACCAGGATCAAGCTAGCGTGAACAATGTAAGTGTTCGTGAGAAGTTAGCTGATGCGGTTTTCTATGCTCGTCATCCTGAGTTAAATGGGCGTGAAATCCGCAGTGGAGAAACAGCTATACCGCCAAAAGTGGCAGAGTCAGTATGATGAGCGAGCAAAATTTTTGGGTCATTGTAGTGCGAGCATCTTGCTCGCTACTAATACCCAATTTAAATGCATGACAGCTTATTCTGGAAGGATCACGTTATGCTACTCATGCAGGAAAGATTAGTATTAGTGTGGTACGGACAAGGCGAAATTGATGCGAAAGTGGATGTCCAAGACTTTCCTTCAGCTAAGATTCCGGCGACAGTCCGCGATGAGTCATTCCAAGAGCAATACGAACAGTTAGGATGTAAAGGATGGAATTGATCTTCGGGAAGGCTTCGCATACATTTGTGTAGCTGCGACTTCCTCCTCGCCATGGCAAAAAAAAAGTGGGTTTACTATAAAAAATTGGTCTTGTGGGAAAGAACAAGACCAACTTAAGGCAGAAAAAATCCGTTTGAGATTAACGGAATACTTATTGATTTTTGATTGATTAAGAGGGAATATCTTCCAGGGCTAAATCAAAGGTAATCTCATGAACCCCAGGAATGTCTTTAATCTGCTCAATGTATTTACGCGCCGTTGCTTGGTCTTTAACCGTTCCGGTGAGTCGAACCGCACCACTCGCAACGCCAGCGACTAGGTTCTCAGAAATATCGGACTCAATCTTATCCTGAATCTGAGAATCACTCAGTTCCTTTCCACCTCGGCTCGATTCAACATATTCAATTCCTTGATACTGACTCCCCACCGCAGAGGTGGTCACTTTTTCATTGTTGGGTTGTTGACTGCTTTGAGAGGAATCAACAGCAGCTTGAGGGGGAGCAGCGAAGGCAGGAAAAGCACTATTAAATGTAAAGATGGCAAAGTCATAAATTGCTTTTCTATCCAAAGATAGATACAAAATGAAAGAAACAGGGATAGGAGGAAATCCCTGTAGACGCGCCCTGACGTAGAGACGTTGCATACAACGTCTCTACCTCTTTAAGCAACACCTAAAGCCCCTGCACCTGCGGAAGCCAACGCCGAAACCAGCGCCGTAGCAAAGAGCCACCAAGCAGCTATCGCAGCGGCTTTGCGAGTTTCTTCGGCTTGGCGTTGGGCTTGATACTTGACCTGTTCTAGACGCATTTGAGCTTGTTGTTGGATACGTTCTGCCCGTTGTAGCAAACGAGTGCGAACGTTCTCAATCTGACCAATCATCCGACTAGCATCGGCTTCGGAGATATCGTCACGGGAACTGATAATAGCGACTAGGGTATCCCGATCAAACTGAGACAAGCGATCGCGCAGTGCATCAAACCCAGCTTCTGGGTCATCAAATAACGTCTGGATATCTCGCTTGATGCCATCATAATTCAGTTCAGGACGCTCTAAATTATTGAAGTAGTTGCGAATGCGCTCAAAAATACCATCAATAACTGACTGCATGCGATCTTGCACCGTCCGGATTTGGGCGATCACTTGGTCACGCACATTCAGAACTTGATCGACAATTCCATGCACATCTTCTTCTGAGATATCCTCCCGTTGGGATAACAGCGCCACCAGCGTCGAGCGATCAAAGTGGGACAAGCGTTCTTGCAGACTCGACATCCCAGCACCGGGTTCATTCAGCAGCAATTGCATATCCCGCTTAATTCCTTCGGGATTGAGTTCCTCTTTGCGCGTAGAACGCAGATAATCAGCAAATGCTGCTTGAAAATCTTGTACAGTTTCCTGAGTCCGTAGCGCCCAGCGTCGGGGGGCTTTGACTACACCGCGAACGGTGGAAAGAACTTGATCAATAATCTGATTCACCTCTTGTTCACTCAGATCATCCCGTTGGGCGAGTAACTGTACCACGGTATCGCGATCCATTGAAGCTAACCGATTTCTGATTAAACGGGCTCCAAGCTGTGGATTATCCAGCAGTTTGGTTAAATCACGCTGAATCCCGTCTGGATTTAGTTCTGGCTTCCCGGTGTTCCGCAGATACTGAGCGATCGCGGACATGGTTTTATCGTATTGCTCTTTAGTTGTATCCACCATTTTTTGGGGGATGCGGCGAACACGAGTCCAGGTACCCTCAACCTGATCGAGAACTTGGTTAATTTGCGTTTCACTCAAATCTTGACGCTGATTTAACAGTTGTACTAACGTATCCCGGTCAAAGCGTTCAGCGCGTTTACGCAGCAGCAGCCATCCCACCTGGGGTTCATCCAAGAGTAATTTGAGTTCCTGTTCAATGGCTTGAGGATTCAGTTGATCTTTACCGGTGTTACTCAAAACAGACTGAACCTTCATCCACTGGGCTTCAACTTTTGCCTTCAACGCCTCTTGGGTTTCTCTGGCTGTATCCAAAACGCGATCGCGGGCTTTTTCCAGCTCAACAATGACAGCTTCCTGTTCAATCGGCGTTAAATCTTGGCGTTTCTCGACCAACCGCTCAAATAGAGGACGATCAAACTGAGCCAGACGATTGCTCAGGTGTTCATAATCTGCATCTGGATCATGGAGAATCTCCCTGATATTCAGTTGAATTTTCTCAGGCGTGAGTGCTTCCTTGGGCGTGGATAGGAAATATTGCTCCATCGCGGCTAATAGTGCGATCGCCTCGGCGCGTTCTCTAGCTGCGATCGCTACCGCTAAGGCTTCTAAGCGAATGATATCCAACCAAGTCGAAATTTCTCTGATCCGTTCTTCAGTAAAAACACCCCGTTGTGCCAACAAATCAGCAAAATCTGACCGATTGAGCTGCTCTAATTCCTGCACCACGGTTGCTGGGTCAGCTTCTGGATCATATAGCACATCTCGGAATTCCCGCTCCAGCGTCGGTTGCTGCATCTGCCAAGAATATTTATTGAGCAGATAATTTTCTACATCGGCTCGCACCGTACTGTAGGATTCATCCTGAGTCCCACCACGGATCTGAGCAGAAACTTGACCAACCTGTTCAGTAACTTGGCTTCTTGCGTTTTTAAGCTGACCGACAATTTTCTCCATATCTAAGTCTGATATATCCACACGTCCCATCACCAAGCCCATCAGACTATGCATACCTGTGGATGCAGCTTGAGCCAGAGGTCCTGGATTTTGGGCTTTGCGGCGCTTGCGGAGTTCTGCCACTAAATCATCGAGCTTCTCGGTAAACTCACCGCTAACAAGCTGATCTGGTGTGGCGGACTGAAGATACTCTCTAAATTCTGCCATAGCATCTCTAGAAGAAGGCAGCCGATTCACCGTTTTCTTCCAAACCGTTTCGAGTTGGTCAACAATCCGATTCACATCCCTTGGGGATAAATCGCTGCGGCTGCTAACTAAATCAATAAATGTCTGCCGATTAATATCACGCAGGCTGTCACTACCAGCAATCTCTTGTAAATTTGGGTCATTGAGTAAATCTTCTAATTCCGTCCGAATCTTTTGCAGATTCAGTTCTGGAGGTCGTATAGACTGCATATAATCTTCTAGGTTCTCGCGAATCGTTTCTGGGTCAATGGCAGAACCCAGTTCTCGACGTATCGCCGCCGCCGCTGCTTCTGCGGTGTTTACAACTTCTTTTCTGACTGCATTACCCCCCATTGCGGCTGTGGCTGTGCCTAAAAGGGCTTGAAAACCAGAGGTAGCGGTACTAATTACTGAGCCGATTAAAGAACCAACCGTTGTCGAACTCACCCAAACCAGTAAGGAAAAGTAAGTTGCCCAAATCACCAACCCGACGATCGCACCCAAGCCGGGACTTTCCAGCAAGCTTAATTCTACGGCAAATAGACAGGCAAAAAATAGCGCTAGGGTAACGCTAATTAATGTTCCTAACCCTAATGTCATACCAATCTTGCGAATAGTCCCCTGTATAGTCTCTGATGACTTCTTATCAGACGAAGACGATGATGAGTCTCCGCCTCCAGCAAAGGAAATTCCCAACGCCACACCCAGATTAGTTAAGAGCATCTGGAACGCAAACGCTAAAACCACACCGGCGACTAATGTGGTAAAAAATTGAGGTCCGTCAAAGATCAGCGCTGCATCTTCGACGGTATCGAGTTCTGGCTCTACTGGTATCTGTGCTATCCAAGCCACCCAACTCGTGAGTCCTAGTCCCACACTCTCAACCATAATGTTTTTCCTCGTTGTTTCGGTTATATATAACGATGACCGGAATAGGATTGCCTACTTCAAGGCAGATTTTCCTGTCCTTCTGTCAGAATCGTTGTCTCAAGGCTTAAAATCATCTCCCCAAGGGGTGAAATCCATGGGCAAATTGCCAATTTATGCCCATCGATAGAGGGATTGGCGAATTGATCGGGAAAAAGATTTTTCCCACACCCGACACCCGACACCCCATCACCCAAAGGATGAGGTAGCATATTAGCGAAGCGCACGGGTATTAGGAGTCAGAAGTGGGTTTATTTGAGGATCTCAATCGCTTTCTGGAAAATCGCCTGGATGAATTCCTCCGCAACAATCCCCATCTAGAGTTACAGGCACTCGAAGAACAGTTACGGGAGCAAGAAGAAGATACATTGAAGCTGATTGCTGACTTGCAACTTCAACAAAAGCGCCTACAGGACGACATATTAGCAGTTGCCCAAGAAATTCAGCGTTGGCACGAACGGATGAATAAGGCTCAATCGAAAGGCAGACCTGATTTAGCCCAAGCCGCTCAACAACGAGAAGCTACGCTTTTGCATCAAGGGAATCAACTCTGGGGCAAGATGGAAGGGGTTAAACAGCGAATTGCTCAGACTAAAGAACTACAGCGTCAGATTCAAACCCGTCGTAATGAAGTTCATACCAAAGCCAGAGAAGTCGAAGCTGCCCGCACTCAAGCCCAAGCCCAAGCTCAAGCTCAATCTCAGTGGCAGACATCGGCTTGGAACCAGAGTTCAAATTACAACATTGGAGCAGGGGTAGACCCCTTAGAGACTCAATTTCAGCGCTGGGAAACCGATGAGGAGTTGCAGCAAATGAAACGGAATATGGGTCACTGAGGGTGTACAGAGAAGCTCACAGGGATGGGCGACTCGCCGTACCCAATCAACACTACCCAATCCTTAATTTGATCGGTTTTCCCTCCCACTAGGTATCGGTAACTATAGATAAACATGGTAGGGGCGACCCGCCGCATTCAATGAACAGAACCCAACCCTTAATTATATCGGGTCGCCCTGCATTAGGTATCGGTAATTATCTAATACCAAATCCGGCATACATAACCCTTTTATGTTCAGATTGTTCCAGACTTGCCATGGCAAATCTCTAGAGGGTTTTGGCGATTTGCTCTCTTTAGGAATAGTTAACCCGGATTTGGCATAACACCACATTGGGACAGGGGCGAGTCGATATAGGTTAATTCTTACACCGCCTACTATGTGCAGCGACTCGCCCCTACAACTGAGATGATTCCGAAAATCCCGACAATCTTGATCATGGATTCTCTGATGAACGGCGAGGAATCGTAAAGGAAATCGAACGAGGCGGCTTAGGTAGTGATGTGGATGATGATGGATTAAGCACCGTCGAGTTAGAGGCTGGATTAGCACTCTCCACCGAGGGAGACTGAGTTTGATTGCTTGAGAATTGTCTGGGTTGTAGAGAAATAGACCAACCTGGAGATTTACCGTAGTTAGACGCGATCGCGAGTAATGCTCCTGCCAAAATGAATACTGGCATGGGTAAGATAAAATCGCTCATCCACTGGGACAATTCTATTAGGCTAAATACTACCACAAAAGTGGTAATTACAACTCTCATCGATCTGACTTAAAACTAGCGCTGCCGCCATCATCATACACCATGCAAATTTTTGCGATTCGCTTAAAACCCAATGACGATTTAAAGGTAAGTTTAGGGCATTTCGTCAAACAGCACCAGATTGAAGCTGGGTTTATGATTACGGCTGTGGGTAGCCTCAAACAAGCTACCCTGCGCTTTGCGGGTCAAAATTATGCTCAAGCCTTCAAGCGGCGCTTCGAGATTGTTTCCCTGGTTGGCACTCTGTCAATCCATGGTATCCACTTACACCTTGCCCTGTCGGATAAAAAAGGCAAAACAATCGGAGGGCATCTTTTAGAAGGATGTATCATCTATACAACGGCTGAAATTATTATGGGTGTCAGCGACAATTTAATCTTTTTGAGAACAATGGATGAAACGACGGGATATAAAGAGCTAGAAATCAAACTTAAATAAACTTTACTGTACAACCAGCCGAAATCTGTGTTCCTCAAATCCAGCCAAATCAGGCTATCACAGTCGTTTAGGGTCATAAACTCAAAACGCATGAGCTTAACGCTCACTCAGACAGTCGCAAAAATGCAGATTGAACAATACAAAACTATTCTTCGCCCAGAATGAGCTGAAGCGTCCGATGCGCTTCCTGTAGGGTTTGGAGTTCAGAATTAAACTTCCAGAGATAGGGTTTAACTCTATTGCCCCCCACAATAGCAGGTTCCCAAGCCGTCAATTGCCATCCTTGCTCAGTTGCAGTGAGGCAATAATCAATTCGGGGAGGAATAATCGAGGGGTTGGCGTTAGTAATCATCATTGCTTGCTCGTAATACCCTGTAAGTGGTCAAAAAAATTGTGATTTAGGGTAAGGAAGCGATCGCCTATAGCTTACTGGTTAATGCCCTGATACCTATAAATCATCTTGCCACTCCTTTCTCAAGATGGTAAGCCTTACCCGCAATCTTTATCGAAATATCATAATTAAGTTGGAACAAAACACGAGGTTATGGGGGGTTGCCGAAGTCTCTGTGAAATTGAGCTTCATACAACCTTCACATAACTCGGTCGAGTAAATATACTTATTCTACGGATTGTTACAAAATAAACAAGAGGGAGCAGAGGGAGCAGAGGGAGCTGGGGAAGCTGGGGAAGCTGAGGGAGCAGAGGGAGCAGAGGGAGCAAATGACAAATGACCAATGACCAATCACCACTCAAACGCCTATTTGCCTACGGTCATAACTATCGCACGGAAATCAGGCAGGCGATCGCCTGTTCGGTTCTGAATAAAATCTTTGACTTAGCGCCACCCGCCTTAATTGGTGCGGCGGTGGATGTGGTAGTTCAAAAAGAGGATTCCTTAATTGCCCAACTTGGCGTCACTGATATCTTCACACAACTGTTGATTCTGGCATTGCTGAGTCTGATCATCTGGGGATTAGAATCCCTGTTTGAATATGCCTACAACCGACTCTGGCGTAATCTGGCACAAACGATTCAGCATGACTTGCGCTTAGATGCTTACGCCCACTTACAATCCCTCGACTTGGCTTATTTTGAGGATAGGAGTACGGGCAGGTTGATGTCGATTCTCAATGATGATATCAACCAACTGGAACGCTTTCTGGATGTTGGCGCGAATGAAATTCTCCAGGTATCTACAACCGTTGTGATTATTGGTGCTACTTTCGTGATTCTGGCACCTGGGGTGTCTTGGATGGCACTTCTACCCATGCCCTTTATTCTCTGGGGTTCCATCGCCTTCCAGCGCCGCCTTGCGCCCCGTTATGCTGAGGTTCGGGAAAAGGTGAGTTTACTCAATGGGCAATTAGCCAATAATTTGACCGGAATCACCACGATTAAAAGCTTTACGGCGGAAGCGTATGAAATCCAGCGCATAACTGCCCAAAGTGAAGCCTATCGTCAAAGTAACCGTCGCGCGATCGCACTCTCGGCGGCGTTTGTGCCATTAATTCGTATCCTTATCTTATTGGGCTTTATCGGCATTCTCCTCTATGGGGGCATGGAAGCGGTAGCGGGGAGATTAGCCGTCGGTACTTATAGCGTGTTAGTATTCCTTACTCAACGTTTATTGTGGCCCCTCACCCGATTGGGACAAACACTGGATCTCTATCAACGGGCGATGGCGTCTACAAGCCGGGTGATGAATTTGTTAGATACACCAATTACGATGCATTCGGGCGAGATTTCTTTGCCTGTGAGTCAGGTAAAAGGTGAGTTAGCGTTAAAAAATATTACCTTTTCCTATCAGGGACGCCATCCTGTGATAGAAAATCTGTCCCTGCTTATGCCAGCCGGAAAAACTATTGCCATTGTCGGTGCAACGGGTTCCGGGAAAAGTACCTTAGTCAAGTTATTATTGAGACTCTATGAAGTCCAAGACGGAACCATAACCCTAGATGGAATTGACCTGCGTCAGCTTCAGTTAGCTGATTTACGCCAAGCCATTGGTTTAGTCAGCCAGGATGTGTTTCTGTTTCATGGCACAGTGCGGGAAAATATTACCTATGGTAGTTTTAATGTCACCTTATCTGAGGTAACAGCCGCCGCCGAAATTGCTGAAGCCCATGAATTTATTTGCCAACTTCCCCAAGGCTACGACACAATTATCGGGGAGAGAGGACAAAAGTTATCCGGTGGACAACAGCAGCGATTAGCAATTGCCCGTGCTATCTTAAAAAATCCCCCGGTGCTGATCCTCGATGAAGCCACCTCCGCCGTGGATAACGAGACAGAAGCAGCTATTCAGCGATCGCTAGAGAAGATTACCCAAAACCGAACCACGATCGCGATCGCTCATCGCTTGTCTACAGTACGCAATGCTGATTGTATTTATGTGATGGATAAGGGTAAATTAGTTGAACAAGGCACCCATGAACAACTACTAGAGCAACAAGCTATTTATGCGATGCTGTGGCGGGTTCAGTCTGGGGTTAAATAATTAGGTTATCATTCGTCATTTGTCCTTAGTCATTTGTCCTATTCGCTTTCAAAAAGAAGCCAGCTACGTCATTGGGGATTATCAACCATGATTATGTTCAGTAAAGCTCAGCCGAATAAGCCAGAGGATCAATGGAAAGTTAAGCTAAATCAGTTTGCTAAAAAACATAGTAAGGAACTGGCTGCGCTGTCGTGGGGACTCTTTCTAGAGAAGGGCGAAAGTGACGAAACTATAGGAATTGACCTGAAACCTAGACCCCATTTTGTCTATTGTCCCAAAGCAGCGCTGGAAAAACTGAATCAAAAGGTTGAGAACTATCTTCAGGAAATGATAGGTATTGTCAATGCTCACCAACCGGATAAAGAAGTTTTAATGATTGGGATTGGTAATGACCAAATTAAGTTAATTCATTTTGAACCGGAATCTCCTCCTCCGGTATGTTTTGAGGAACTGGGTAAAGATGTAGATACTTTACTCGGAGAGTTAGAACAGCGTTTGAGTGAATTTGGTATTCGTCCTTAGTTGTCATTTGTCTTTTGTCATTTGTCCTTTGTTGAAAACTGCTTGCACTCTGTCGGGGCGGGTTTAGGGATATCAGGGTCAAAACCAAACGTTAGCGGTAAAACCCGCCCCTACAATAGACGTTCCCATTGCTCCCCTATCTCCTATCTCCCTCATCTCCCCCTGCTACCTGATAACTGATAACTGCTCACTGATAACTGCTCACTCCCCTGCATCCTCATCCCGCGATCGGTACAATAGTTAACAAACTACCATCCAACTCTGCCAACTATGACGCCTGACGTAGAAACGTTACCCCAGCAACCCGACACCAGTGAAACCGACAACCTCGACGAACTTCCCAATGATGTCGAGATGTCACTGTTTGATCACTTAGAAGAGTTGCGGCGGCGGATTTTTTATTCGCTGCTGGCTGTAGCCGTTGGTGCTATTGGCTGCTTTGTGGCGGTTAAATACATTGTCCAGTTATTGGAAATCCCGGCTCAAGGCGTTAAGTTTTTACAATTAGCTCCCGGTGAATACTTCTTTGTATCCATAAAAGTAGCGGGTTACAGTGGTTTGCTAGTGGCGACGCCTTTCATTCTTTACCAAGTGATTCAGTTTGTCTTACCTGGGCTGACTCGCCGCGAACGACGCTTGATTGCACCTGTGGTTTTAGGTTCGAGTATTCTGTTTTTCGTCGGGTTAGGATTTTCTTACATTGCTCTAATTCCAGCCGCGCTGAAATTCTTTATTAGTTACGGCGCTGATGTAGTTGAGCAAGCTTGGTCAATTGAACGGTATTTTGAATTTGTCCTGCTGCTCATGTTCAGCACGGGGATAGCTTTTCAAGTACCAATTATTCAGATTCTATTGGGAAATTTAGGTATTGTCTCATCCTCTCAAATGCTTTCTGGTTGGCGGATTGTTATTTTAGGTGCAGTGATTCTCGGTGCTGTACTAACTCCTTCCACTGATCCTCTGACTCAAAGCTTACTCGCTGGTGCTGTCATCGGTCTTTACTTCGGTGGAATTGGTATGGTTAAGCTGTCAGGCAAGTGATTGAGTTCGTAGTTTGTAGTACGGGAACCTTAGCCTGTTAAAATTCTGGGTTGACTACTAAGCTGTTCGGCATTTAAACCTTAATGTCAATAATGGCGAAAGCCTTGTAGTGCGTTTAGCGAAGCCATGCCGCAGGCTTTAGCGAAGCCATGCCGCAGGCTTTGCATCTTGCTCGCTACTAATACCCAATTTAAATGCATGACAGCTTAGCGTAACAGCGATAGTTCAGGAATTGACCAAAAGTGAGGTAAAACTTGCCAGTATTTTTACAACCTGTCTCATTGAGCATCACCAACAACAGGCAATAATACTTTAAATGTCGATCCTTTCCCTACTTGACTGGTTACCGAAATCGAACCTCCACAACGTAATAATAATTGCTGCACAATGGTCAATCCCAAACCCGCTCCCATTTCTTCCCCAGGAATGGGGCGTCCTCGGTAAAAACTATCAAAAATCTTGGGAATTTCACTGGCTGCAATTCCGTTTCCTGTATCAGTAAATGCCAACTGAACATATTCCCCCTGAAGACTTCCCAGTACCCTCACCTGACCTCCGGCGGGAGTAAATTTGAGACTATTGTGCAGTAAATTAATGGCGATTTGCCGTAACCAGGTTTCTAAACAGGAAACCCTCGGTAGATCTGCGGGAATCGTATAACCGACTTGAATTCCTTTCTCTTGAGCCAATGGTTGATAGGTACTCACCACACCGGGAATAATTTCTGCCAATTCCACGACAGATTTGACTCCCGCTTGGGGTTCATCGGCTGCAACGAGATCTAACAATCCCACAATTAATGAATTTTGCCGATCGCATTCACTATTGAGAAGCTGTAGGTAACGTTGACGCTGGGCGAGTTTGAGTTGAGGCGATTCCAAGAGACTCAGCGCTGTTTTCATATTCGTTAATGGAGTTTTCAGTTCCTGCGCCACTCGCCGTAGGAGTTCGTCTTTATGGCTGAGGTGATGGGTTAATTGGGTAATGGCGCTATCCTGTCCCGATTCAGCCATTGTTCCTGACTGGAGAATTTCCGCCATTCGTTGTAATTGTTTAACTAATACCTGGGTGATTAACGTCTTCTCATCTGTTGATTGAACCAAGGAAAATCGGTTGTCCCCTCCAGCAAGTAGCTCATCAGGCGTACTATCCGCGATCGCAATACTTCCTCTGAGTCTCTGCAACACCCGATAGATCACTCGTCGTTCAAATGTACAAATAGCCAGCCATGACTGAGACTGATGAGAAGTTTCTCCCTCAGGTAGCTGATATGCCACAATCAGAGTGGTCAATTGCTTAGACAGAACTAATAAAAACGATTCGCGTTTAAGCTGGCTTCCGGCGGCTAGCTGAATTGGGAACAGTTGAGCATCCGAGTTAACGGCTGGGTCATCCTGAATCGCGATCGCATCAGAGACTTCACCAACACAGTTACACCAATAGAGGGTTTGCGGAATACCCCTCTGTTGTCGATACCGCCACAGTTCCTCCCGCCACCCGGCGACAGATGGGGACTTCACCCAGATTGTGGCGGGGATTTTTTCTTCAATCAGGACATCAACCATAGCTCCAATCAAGGTTTTGAGTCCCACTGGACTGATTGAGAGAGACTGAGGTGTTGTCAAATTATCCAGCGCTAGCTGGTAAAGGGACAAATCCGGTGTCGGTGGTGAGTTCATTAGGTTGTGGAGAAGATGGGGGAGATTGTGTAGGGGCGGGTTTTACTACTATCTTTTTGGTTACACCCAGATGTAACTAAACCCGCCCCGACTTCACGTAATGACCAATGACCAATGACCAATGACCAATGACCAATGACCAATGACCAATGACCAATGACCAATCAACTAAATCGGCGCTCTAGAGCCTCTCGCGCTTGTTCACGGTCATCGAAGTGAATTTTTTCGGTTCCTAGTATTTGATAGTCTTCGTGACCTTTTCCGGCAATTAGCACCCCATCACCCGGTTTGGCGTCTAAGATAGCCGTGCGAATCGCTGTGGCGCGATCGCTCATTACGATTGGCTCTACAGTCGCCGGAATCCCTTCTAAGATATCTTGAATAATCCGTTCTGGGTCTTCAGTACGAGGATTATCGGAGGTCACAACCGCGACATCGGCTAATTCTGCGCCAATTTTCCCCATCTTCGGACGTTTGGTGCGATCGCGATCGCCTCCACATCCAAATACGCAAATCATTCTCCCCTGAATAAACGGTCGGGCGGCTTTGAGCAAGTTCTCCAAACTATCTGGTGTATGGGCATAATCGACAATTACGCTAATATCCTGATCCGGTTTAAGTTGCACCCGTTCCATCCGCCCCGGTACTCCCGGAAATTGGTTTAAGGTGGTGACTACTGTTTTTAGATCTAACCCTAAATTTAACACTGCACCAACAGCAGCCAAGACATTGGACAAATTATACTGACCTACCAGGGGAGAATTGAAGGTCACATCACCGACTGGTGTGTGCAGTGTTCCTTTAACACCAATCAATGTATAAGTCAAGTTGCTCGTATACAAATCTGCCGAGGGATTTTGAACACTGTAACTCCAGGTGCGATCGCGTCCAACTTTTTCGATTAAGCGCTTACCATACGGATCATCGGCATTAATAATCGCTTTGCCGTGGAGATAATCGGAATTAAACAATAATGCCTTTGCCGCGAAATAATCCTCCATATCGCGGTGGAAATCCAAATGGTCTTGGGTGAGATTGGTAAATACAGCGACATCAAACTCACAGCCTAACACCCGACCTTGTGCCAAGGCATGGGAACTGACTTCCATTACCCCTAACTCACAGCCTGCTGCTACGGCTGAATGTAACTGCTGTTGCAATTCTACGGGAAACGGTGTGGTGTGAACCGCCGTTTGGGAAAATCCTTGCCATCGGGCATAAAGGGTACCAAAAAGGGCAGTGGGACGCTGGGCTTGGGTGAGGATAAATTCAATTAGATGGGTTGTGGTAGTTTTGCCATTCGTACCCGTAACGCCAACTAACTGAAGCTGGCGGGTGGGGTAGTTATAGAACGCCGCCGCTGCTTGGGCGCAGGCGACTGTCATGTCAGTGGCACAAATAATACAGGGCGGTTCAGCATCAGGTTTTGGCTGAGGCGGGTGTTTTTGTGCCGCTTGGGGAGAAATTAACGCCGCGACAGCACCAGAGGCGATCGCACTTTGCCAAAAGTCTCCACCATCGACACGGGTTCCGGGCATACCAATAAACAAATTGCCAGGTTGACAGGCGTGGGAATTTGTACAGATTCCTGTGATTTGGGCATCAAGTGCTGGATGATTCGGCATTTCCACCACGTTAGGAATTGCCCTTAGTAAGTCATGTAGCTTCATGTCAATCAACTCCTCACGACGAGAGGGATAGGGGCAACGGAGAACTTCAGATTAGCACTCCTGTTGCTTGGTATGATTACACAGACGCGATCGCTATCAGGCTAAACCGATTAAATCCTTTAAACTGCGAGGTCGAAACCAAAAGACGCTAATTTACAGTGTATTAGGACAAACACCCCAACTCCAACCTCCAGCCGATTCGTATACCCAGTCGGCTGCTGTTCTTTGCGGCTTACAAATATTTCTGTAACATTTTCTCTAACTGCGGCACACTCAAACGGGGTGAAGGGCGAGGAAGCGGTATTTCTTTGCCATCTTTGTGATAACACAACACTGGTACTTGATATTGATAAGCTTGGAACCAATCGTCCCGCTGGGTAATGTCCCGCACCTCTAGCTGAAAATCTAACGTTTGAGTCTGTTCAAGCTTTTCTTGTAACCCTTCGCACAGGTGGCAACCCGGTTTGCTGTACAAAATTAAGGTGTCATTCGTCATTGGTTATTGGTCAACAGCATCTAGAGTAATGAAGATGGAGCAGTTTTGAGTGGGAGCGGTTTGGATTAATACCCAACTCCCGGACGGCGTCCGGCTGGGTTTCGCTAACGCTAACATCCACCTGTGTCCCATCACCTTTTCCCCAATTTTAGAGCGCCCTCGGTAGGACTCGAACCCACGGCCAAAGGATTAGAAATCCCTTGCTCTATCCACCTGAGCTACGAGGGCATAGATTTATAATACAAAAATTAAACCCCTAACTGGCAAGATTCATTATCGTTTAGGGTAGCAGAAATCTAGGATATCGTTGATGATTGTAACATTGTAGCCGACATTGGTTGTTGCGTGTGCGAGGTGTTTGCCCCAATATTTGAGGAAACTAAAGACTCAAGTAGCTTGAGGTCAAGGTAAACTACTATAGACCAACATAGATAATGGATCAAAACTTGTGTCAACTATCGCACTCATACCTTGGGGCATGGATGAGGTATCCAGCCGCGACAAACATATAAGTTGTCAGTTTAGGAGATTGGCTCACAAACTGGATAGGCTTCTGTGTGACTCGCCCAAGTCCCAGACAAAATAGACAAAATAGACAAAATAGACAAGATAGATGGTTAATTAGATTACAGCTCGTCCTGTAGCACCACCCTAGCCCGGTCAGGAGTCATTTGCCAGTGTTATGTTTATTCTGAAAAGGCAGGATGTTGAAATTTCTAGCATTCAGCACCCGAAGCGAGAGCAGCAAATCCCGATTCTCAGTTATCAAGGGCAAACCTTTCGCTTGATCAGCGTGTTTCGCGCTCATCAGGAAGAAGAAGCCCGCTCCTTCTGGCGAGATTTGACAGATAATCAGGGAAAAGCTTGTGTTTTACTAGAAGAACCTGACCGCTTTAGTGTGTGGGGAAAGATTCGTCTAGAGCAATTAGGTACAGAAGGCGGTCCGGATACCAAAATTGCTCCCTATACCCAAGCCTGTCTCCTACTGCTGCAAACAGTTTACCTGGATGTTGAAGATTTACTTGGAAATAGGCAAGCGGGATTGTTTCAGAAGGATATCACGGATGTCTTTCAACAGTGGCATTTTCCCCAAGCCGATTCGCCGGAAGCCGTGAATCACTTACTGACTGTCGATCCGCTCAACACCCTACAAGTTCCTCCATGGGAAGAACACCATCTGATTACTCTATTGCAGGAACTCTATCGCTTGGGGAAGGAATACTTTGGCAATGCGAATTTTGCCGAAGGAGTGGGCGATATCTTGCAGGATATGCCAGCTAATGAGCAAAGTCAGTTTATGGAGTGGCTCAAATCCTCTCCCCTAGGAAAGTTGTGGCAATAATAGAACGTCAAGGATAAATAAATGTATCATGGATGGTTGCCAAGATGGAATTTTAGGACATCAGCCGCTAAGTTTATAAATAAGTATTGCTTACGTAATTGCCATTGTTAGAGATTTCAAAATAAAGAAAGCATTATGAGCAGCTCTGTAGATAAGTCATCTGGAACTCAATCCCTACTCACAGGTCAGAATATCGTCTATCTAGGAATTGGGTGGGCAGTAGTGTCTATGCTGTTTTTTCTACTGTTTAGCGTCAAACCACCGGGAGAAGAGTATCCCTTTTGGTACTCCTTTAGCACTTATGTCCTAGAGTGTTTGCCCTTTTTGGGAGCTGCTTTACTCTGCTATAGAAATTGGCGTAGCCCTCAGATTGCCAGTGGACGCAATGTCTGGCTGGGAATTGGTTTAGGTATGCTTTTTTACTTTATCGCCAACTTGATATTTGGCGTATGGGAGCTATACTTTGGTCTTGACCCCGATGTATCCCCTGCCGATTTCTTTTACGTGATTTCTTATATCTGTATTGGTTGGGGCATGATTTTAGCCGTTCTGCCGAGGCGATTAAATTTAGAGTGGAAGCAGTGGGTAACGGTGGGATTAATCGCTGCTTTGGGGATTGCTTTAGCGGTTTGGGTTTTATTAGCTCCTCCTGTAGCCGTAGAGTCAGAGGCTGACAATTCTGTCTTGCCAACAACTGAGTCAGCAACAGCGACAGTATCGCCCCGCTTGGTGGCTTCTCTTTCACTACGGGTGGCAGTTAGCCCACCTGAAGCTGCTGCAACAACTGAAGCTGAGGTTCCTGAAACTGGCAAGTTGCCCGGTTGGGTTATTTCCCTGGATCAAGCCCTGAGTCCTTTATCAAAAACGTTGAATTTTGTATACATCGTTTTTGATGTTTTCCTACTCATCATTGCCTCAACACTTTTGTTAGCATTTTGGGGGGGGCGCTTTGCCCAATCATGGCGCATGATTGCCGCAGCAACATTTTCCCTATACATTGCGGATATGGGGTTTAAAGCTTATGGCACTCTGGCTAAGGCTCGTGGTCAGGACTATGAAAGTGGGGGTCTCCTAGATGTCTTCTTTATATTTAGTGCCTTACTTTTTGCCATAGGCGCTGCCCTAGAATATGACGTCTCCAGTCGTTCTCGTCGCGGTTCACGTCGGCGAACTTAAAATTAGCTATGAGTCCAAGAAAACTAACTGAAACCGATAAAAAAAATATTTTGAACTTGTATCGACAGCCAGAAGAGACAACCTCAACCCTGGCTGATCGTTATGGTGTCAGTAATTCAACGATTAGCCGCCTGCTCAAAAGCACGTTGTTGGAGTCGGACTATGAAGCCCTCATCCAGCAAAAGCGAGCTAATCGCACGCCAGGGTCAGGGACGTCAGCGACGAAGCCAAAACCCAAGCTGGTGGAGCGGATTGAACCTAAATCGTTGTCGGTTTCTCCCTCTCCCCAACTTTCGATAGAATCGGAAGAGGAAGAATCAGAAGACGAAGAATCAGGATTTGAGTATCCCAATCAACGTCGGCGGCGCAAACGTTCTTCTGTAACTGATCAATCTGATGCAGAATCCCAGGCAAAACAAGGTGAGTTGCCTCTGGAGTTTAATCGAACAGAAACTCAAAGGGATACAGAAGACTCAGAAGATCTGCTTGAAGAAATGGATCAGGCAGAAACCAGCCACCTAAAGGATTTGTTGGATGAAGATTTAATGGATTTGGACGAGGATTTGGACGAGGATTTGGATGAAGATTTGGATGAGGATTTAGATGAGGATTTAGATGAGGATTTTGAGGAGGATTGGGACGAGGACGAGGACGAGGACGAGGAAGATAGTGCTATTCCAAAACCTTTGACGACGACTCATGTTCCCAGGGGGGCAAATATTCAAGTCTTACCCCTGTCGGAAGCTTCTTTTCCGAAACCCTGCTATTTAGTGATAGACCGAGCAGCCGAGTTAATTGCGCGACCTCTGCGAGAATTTAGTGACTTGGGAGGTATTCCGGCTGAGGAAGTCCAGCAACAAACTTTGCCAGTTTTTGATAATCATAGGGTTGCACGACGCTTTTCTAACCGTTCCCAGCGCGTGATTAAAGTGCCTGATGGGAAAATGTTGCAGAAAACCTGTTCTTATTTACAAGCTAAAGGCATTACCCGCCTTTTGATTGATGGTCAGGTCTATTCATTGTTAACCGCATCTTTATTGGAATAGGGACAGATTTTGTCATTTGTCATTTGTCATTGGTCAGGCAATAGGCAATAGGCAATAGGCAACACCTCGACTTCGCTCGGTGTGTCTTAGGCAATAGGGTAATGGGTTATAGAAATTTTGTCTCCCAGCTTCCCCAGCTCCCCCAGCTCCCCCAGCTTCCCCAGCTTCCCCAGCTCCCAGACGCGCCATGGCACGTCTCTACATGGCTTCCCCAGCTCCCCCAGCTCCCCCAGCTCCCAGAAGGTTCCATCGTTGTGGCACAATAAAAGGCGTGATTTATCGGTTATCAGGTAATCAAAGTGAGTCTGACTGCCCAAGCCCCTAAGACTGCTCGTCGCGTCGTTTTTCCGTTTACCGCCATCGTAGGTCAAGAAGAAATGAAGCTGGCTCTGCTGCTGAATGTCATTGACCCCAAAATTGGTGGAGTAATGATTATGGGCGATCGCGGTACGGGTAAGTCCACCACCATTCGGGCGTTGGCTGACTTGTTGCCGGAAATTGAGGTGGTTGCCGACGATCCCTTCAATAGCGATCCCAACGAACCCGACTGGATGAATAGTGATGGAGGAGTACAATCTGCTTCAACCGTAAAGAAAAAAGTGCCGATGGTTGATCTGCCCTTGGGCGCAACCGAAGACCGAGTGTGCGGCACGATTGATATTGAAAAGGCATTAGCCGAAGGGGTGAAAGCCTTTGAACCGGGACTGTTAGCTAAAGCTAATCGCGGTATCCTCTATGTCGATGAAGTGAATCTACTTGACGATCACCTCGTTGATGTGCTATTAGACTCGGCAGCTAGTGGTTGGAATACCGTCGAACGAGAAGGCATTTCCATTCGCCATCCGGCTCGTTTTGTGTTGGTGGGTTCTGGCAACCCGGAAGAAGGAGAACTGCGTCCGCAACTCCTGGATCGTTTCGGCATGCACGCGGAAATCCGCACTGTCAAAGAGCCAACGCTGCGGGTAAAAATTGTGGAGGAACGCGCCGCGTTTGACAAAAATCCCTTGGATTACATCAAAGAACACCAAGAAGTCCAAGAGACATTGCAGCAGCAAATCGTCACCGCCCAGGCGCAACTACCCCAAGTTGAAATGGACTATGACATGCGGGTGAATATTTCTGAGGTTTGCTCAGAATTGGATGTTGATGGATTGCGAGGGGATATTGTCACTAACCGTGCTGCCAAAGCCCTGGCTGCTTTTGAAGGGCGCACGGAAGTCACAGTCGATGATATTCGTCGGGTGATTACGTTGTGCTTACGTCACCGCTTGCGGAAAGACCCCTTGGAGTCGATTGACTCAGGCTATAAGGTGCAAAAATCCTTCTGTCGTGTATTTGGGGTGGAGGCAGAATCAGAAGCGGATTCAGCCATGGCAGCGAGTGCTTCTCGTTAAGGTGGGTTGGGGGTGTATTCCCCCACTCCGGGGACAGCTTCACTCTGATCCCTTCACCCTTTCTCTATCCCCCCTTGCCCTGCTTTGAATTCCCTTTTTCGCTTATAGATCCCCCTCTTCCCTTCAGATCCCCCTTCCGTCCCCCTTCAAAAGGGGGAGACCACTGGAACATTGCTTCCCCAACTCCCCTTAACCAATATGAAAGAACCACTGATTGAACTAAAGGGAGTCTCCAAGTCCTTTGGGGGTAACGTCATCCTGGATAATGTTGATCTGACGATTTATCAGGGCGAAGCCTTAGGTATCATTGGACCCTCTGGGACGGGTAAGTCTACGATTCTACGCATGATGGCGGGTCTAATGCCACTGGATGGGGGTGAAATCTATGTGCAAGGACAAAAGCGTTCGGGTTTAATTGAAGATGCCAAAGACCCCATTGGCATCGGTATGGTGTTCCAGCAGTCTGCTCTGTTTGACTCCCTCAGCATCCGTGAAAATGTGGGATTTTTTCTTTACCAGCATTCTAAACTGTCTGAGGAGCGCATTCGGGAATTAGTAGATGAAAAGCTAGAGATGGTGGGGTTACCTGGAATTGCTGATCAGTATCCGGCGGAACTCTCAGGCGGGATGCGTCGGCGAGTGAGTTTTGCCCGGGCGATTATGACTAACCCGGATAATCCCCAAGACAACCCGGAAATTTTACTTTACGACGAACCCACGGCTGGACTTGACCCGATCGCGTCTACTGTGATTGAAGATTTAGTTCGTCAACTGCAATGTGTTGAAGGCGGATGTAAGACTTATGTAATGGTCACTCACCAAGATAGTACAATTCGCCGTACTGCTGACCGAGTTGTGTTTCTCTACAAAGGCAAGGTACAGTGGCAAGGTCCTATCGGCGAGATTGATACAACCGATAATCCTCTGGTGCGACAATTTTTCAGTGCCAGTACCAGCGGACCAATTCAGGTGGTTGGTTAGGATGGGAGAAAGGGCTTGATCGGTCTTTTGTCATTGTCGTCTATCCAGGCAAATGCCCGTCAATTCACCACTTAAGGGTACAGTGAGGAGAAACCATGCGATCGCGAACCATTCGAGAAGGCTCCGTTGGCTTATTAATTCTAGTTGGACTCGCCGTGTTTGCTGGCTTGGCGATTTGGATTCGGGGTTTGAAGTTTGGCAATCGCAGTTACAGCTTTGTCGTCAACTTTCCTAACGTCGCTGGGATGAAAGAAGGAGCCACCGTGCGCTATCGCGGGGTTGATGTGGGCAACATTACTGATATTGAAGCCACAACCAACGGTGTTGATGTCACTATCGAAATTGCATCAGAAGACTTAGTGATCCCAGAAGATGTTGCCATTGAAGCCAATCAATCGGGTTTAATTGGCGAAACCTCGGTAGATATTACCCCACTTCGGGAAGTGTCCTCGAATATTCAGTCGATGAACCCTCTGAAGTCTGAATGCAATTCGGATGTGATTATTTGTAGTGGTGAGCAGATTGAGGGTGAGATTGGGGTTAGCTTTATTGAACTTCTCCGCAATACTGAGCGCTTAACCACCATCTATACCGATCCGCTATTTTTTAATAACATCAACTCTCTCGCCCAAAATGCCTCCCTCGCCGCCAGTGGTATCGCTCAACTTGCGGGTGAATTATCCTTATTATCGCGTTCCGTGCGTCAAGAAGTCGGCGGATTTTCTCAGGCGTCTGATGCGATTACCACAGCGGCTACCCAGACAACTCAACGCATTGGCGATACAGCGGATCAATTTAGTCAGACAGCTGTGCAACTCAATCGATTAATTGCCTCAACAAATGATTTAGTCACCAGAAATCGAGCAGTTTTAGTCGGAACGTTAACCAGTGTGGGTCAAACCAGCGAGCAGTTGGGCGTTCTGTTAAGCGATTTGAGACCAACCCTAGAAAATGTCAACACGACGATTGATTTAGTGAATACTCAAGTTGATCAAGCGGATGTCAGCACCATCATTGAAAACGTCGAAACCGCCTCCGAAAATTTAGTTGCCCTTTCCGCTAATGCGGCTGAGTTATCTGCTGACTTACGCGATATATCCAATTCCCTGGACAGTCCCAGCACTGCTATCGTATTGCAACAGCTATTAGATTCAGCACGGGTAACCTTTGAAAATACGCAAAAGATTACATCAGATTTGGAAGATTTAACGGGTGATCCGGCGTTCCGTCAAAATCTCAAAGAGTTAGTCAATGGACTTAGTGAACTTGTTTCTTCCACGGAACAATTGGAACAACAAATTGAGGTGGCACAAGTTGTCGAAGCCGCCAGTGCTGAAATTACAACGGCGGCGGTTCAGGTCGTGGATAAATCCCGTGAGCTTAATCCACAATCTATTGATGAGGAGTTAACTAAGTCTAAACATCGACTGAATCACCATCACCATATCCTGAAAAAAATGCCGCCAATTCCTAAAAAGTCAGTGGCGGATACTGATAGCCAGTAGGGTGAGGATAACCCAGGGTAATCCAGGATATTTACCAGCTTTAGTTAGGACAACGCTAAATTATTTGAGACAATATGTTAGTTAACTACAATCCTAAACAATGTTTACCTTCTGCTGAAGACTTACCTGATTCTGATGATAAAGCAGTGGACAACGAATTACAAAATTTAGTACCTAGCCTACTCAAAGCGATTTTAGCATTAATTTGGTCAGAAAGGATGGATTGGTTTTTGGGAATTGACATGGGAATTTATTATGCTCCCGATGAAGCAGCCATTGTTCCTGATGCTTTTTTGAGTCTAGGAGTTCCACGAATTATTGATTCAGATTTGCGTTTATCTTACGTAATATGGGAAGAACAAAAAATTCCCATTATGGTGTTAGAAGTTGTATCGCAAACGAGACGCGGAGAATATACGCAGAAGAAAAAAGATTATATTAAACTAGGTGTTCGGTACTATATTATCTATAATCCATTCCGAAAACGAAAACCTCGTTTAGAAGTGTACAAGCTAGAAGCTGGAGACTATCAATTATTAGAAGGTGAACCCGTTTGGTTATCTGAACTGAATTTAGGCATTGGTCGAGAGGAAGGAACCTACCAAGGAATTACTCGAGAATGGTTATATTGGTATGATGACCAAGGAGAGCGATATTTGAATCCAGAGGAGAGACTGTTAACGGCACAAGAACAACTGCAACAAGAACGTCAGGCTAAGGCAAATGCAATTGAACGTGCCAATCGATTAGAACAATTATTGCGAGAAGCAAACATAAACCCTGAGGGAAATTCGCAGGTTTAGGAAGAGGGTAGAGGTTAGCTTGCCACAAGATTAAAGGCTAAACCAGTAGAGACTTTGCATGCAACGTCTGGAACATAAATGATGTGTCCTAACCACTATGGCGGTTGCTATAACGTTTATTCTCTCCACCGACTTAACTCCAGTCATCTGGAGTCTCTACTGATTTAGGTTGCTTGTAAACGTGACCCTGGCTGTGGATTTGACGGGTTAACTCAAATAACCTGTCTTCGGTCAAACTCCACTGCTGGAGAATCCGTTCAAGCCCCTGTTGAATCTCTCTAGCGCCAGGAAATCGAGAATAGCGAATCCGTAATCGCGCCAATTCCGTCAACTGATAATCCGTCGGATCTGCTTTGATTTCCAAGAGACGATCCACTAGGGCGCGATCGCTCTTTTCTTGGGGATGTTGTTGGTCTTTGTTTTCTAAGATTGATGACATAATTGTACTTGACTTTTTTGCCGTTATTCTTTATATGTCCGCTTTAAATTACCCGCAAATGTTACAGAGTTTGAAGTTCTGTAACTTAATGCTCAAACAGATGAGATCGCTGCGGTACACTAAGCCTTAATCCATCGTCTGTCTTACTGCGATCGGCGAGAATACTCCTGTCATAATCGTTGATTAGACGGCGAGAGCGATCGCCCGTGTGTGAGCAGATCCATCTGCAATAATAGATTGCGTACTGTCACAGAACCTACCGTTAACTTGAATAAGGGATAACGGGGGCTTGTCAAAAGTTGGGACTGTGACCACCTTACCTGAGTCATCAGGTAAACAGTATGCCATTAGAATCCCTGACTATCCCTAATTAGGGTTAGCGTGGGGAGGATATCTAAATCAATCACCGATAATTCTCGTTTGGAGTCGTTATTCTATGTCTCATAGCGTCAAAATTTACGACACTTGCATCGGTTGCACCCAATGTGTACGGGCTTGTCCCCTCGATGTGTTGGAGATGGTACCCTGGGATGGCTGTAAAGCTAGTCAGATTGCCTCGTCTCCACGTACTGAAGATTGTATCGGTTGCAAGCGCTGCGAAACCGCTTGTCCGACCGATTTCTTGAGCGTTCGGGTTTATCTTGGCGCTGAAACCACCCGCAGTATGGGTCTTGCCTACTAACGGTGTCTTGAAACCAATCTATACCATTGTAGGGATACAGGGGCATTGGTATTCGAGCTGTGGCTTGCATGGTAATGCTGCTGTGTCCTTACTCAGAAATTGCCAATTTTTCAGTAAATTTGAATACAAAAAGGCAAATTTAGAAGGGACACGACATGTCGTGTCCCTTCAAGCTGAGATGAGGGAATAGGAAACAAGGAACAGTAAGGATTAAGCGGCTCCTTAACATTTCTTAGTACAGCGGACAGAATTTATGCCCAGGGACTTATATCGCATAAGATGTTGAAGGCATCATGTTTGAGGAGGGAGCGGTTCAATGTGTGGAATCGTTGGTTATATCGGCACGCAACCAGCAACAGATATTTTAATGGCAGGGTTAGAACGACTCGAATATCGAGGCTATGATTCTGCCGGAATTGCCACCGTTTGGGAAGGGGAAATTCAGTGCGTTCGCGCTAAAGGCAAACTCTACAATTTACGAGAAAAACTGGAACGTACCGATAACCAAGCCCGACTCGGTATTGGACATACCCGTTGGGCAACTCACGGGAAACCTGAAGAATATAATGCCCATCCCCATACCGACACCCATCAGCGCGTGGCGGTGGTGCAAAATGGCATCGTGGAAAACTATCGGGAATTACGGGAAGACTTGAAAAAACGGGGACATGAATTCCGTTCTGATACCGATACTGAAGTGATTCCCCACCTAATTGCCGAGTGTCTCCCCGAACCCTCAACCCCAGATTTTCAACACCCGAATGCCTTTTTAGACGCCGTGCGCCAAGCGGTGAATCAACTCCATGGTGCGTTTGCGATCGCGATTATTTGTGCTGACTATCCCGATGAACTGATTGTCGCACGACAACAGGCTCCTTTGATCCTGGGATTTGGTCAAGGGGAATTCTTCTGTGCCTCCGATACTCCCGCCCTTGTCCCCCACACTCATGCGGTGTTGAACCTAGAGAATGGGGAACTGGCACGGTTAACCCCCCTAGGGGCAGAAGTCTATAACTTTAACGGGGAACGTCTTCGCAAATTCCCCCGCACCCTCAACTGGAATCCCGTACAAGTCGAGAAACAGGGATTCCGTCATTTCATGCTCAAAGAAATTTTTGAGCAACCGGGTGTAGTGCGAACCTGTTTAGAAGCTTATATTAGCAGTGATTGGTCTGCGGGAGAAAATGATAGCAGTAGCGCGATACCTGATCAAAACCCAGTCGCCGGAGACACCCCATCCATAACCACGCCAATACAATTGGGACTTCCTGAGTCGTTGTATGAAAACTTAGAACACGTCCAGATATTGGCATGTGGTACCAGTTGGCACGCCAGTCTTGTCGGGAAATACCTGATCGAACAACTCGCTGGAATTCCCACGATGGTACAATATGCCTCAGAATTCCGCTATGCCCCCTCACCCTTGACGCGCAATACCCTCACCATTGGCGTCACTCAATCGGGAGAAACTGCTGATACCTTAGCGGCGTTGGAGATGGAAAAACGACGGCGTATCGGTTTAGGACAAGAGTATCAGCCGCGACTGGTGGGGATTACCAATCGTTCCGAGAGTTCTCTGGCGCATTTAGTCCCGCATATTATTGAGACGTTTGCGGGAATGGAAATTGGTGTTGCGGCAACGAAAACCTTTGTTACTCAATTGGTGGTATTTTACTGTTTAGCCCTGGATTTAGCCTATCAACGCCAAACCCTACCCCCGTCACGGATTGCCGAAATTATTGCTGGGTTGCGTCAACTTCCCTCCCAGATTGAGTTGGTGTTATCGCGTCAGGAACATTATCTGGAAGAATTAGCCCATGAGTTTGACGAAACCCAAGATTTCATCTTTTTGGGGCGTGGGATTAATTTCCCCATTGCCTTAGAAGGGGCGTTGAAGCTTAAGGAAGTCAGCTATATTCACGCCGAAGGGTATCCAGCGGGGGAGATGAAACACGGACCCATTGCCCTATTAGATTCTAAAGTTCCCGTGGTGGCGATCGCAATGCCGGGTACTGTGTATGAAAAGGTGCTATCTAATGCCCAAGAAGCCAAGGCGCGAGATGCGCGATTAATTGGCGTGACACCGATGCATGATCCAGAAGCGGCTCAAACATTTGATATTTTATTATCGGTACCCGTTGTTGAAGAATTACTGTCTCCAATTTTAGCCGTGATGCCTTTACAACTTTTGGCATATCATATTGCGGCGCGACGGGGTTTAGATGTGGATCAGCCTCGGAATTTAGCAAAATCAGTCACGGTGGAATAAGTGCCAAACGTTATGTTCTAGAGTAAAAAGAAATGCCGAACAGCTTATTATACAGATGTCGAGACGTATCATGGCACGTCTTTCCGGGGCGGGTTTCACCGATAACATGCCAGCAAAAACTAATAACTTAATTAAACCCGCCCTCTTTCCGGTTGAGTAGAGGGCGACCCGACTCAAAGCACAATGGGCGAAGGTCACTTCGCCTAGTTACAAGCCCCATCCCCTTGTGGGTGGGGTTGTTGACCGTTCTACTACTTAGGTCGAGATGCTTCACTCCGCTGTCGCTCCGTTCAGCATGACATTTCGCCACGATACTTCTATTCCTCACTATCGGCAAAATTGACGTTTTCATAAATATCGCTCAAATTGATCTGAAACCCGATTAAACCTAGTAAAACTCACGGATAAAACTTGATAAATCAATACTTTGTTCGTAGTAGGCACGAAGCGTGCCAGAAGCACTTTAGCGCTTACTATAAACTCTAAAGTCAGTGCTATTCACTTTAATGGTATGTCCCCTGGCGAAGCGCGATCGCATTAGAAATGCCTTACTGATCGCATTCTTCTATTTTGGCTTATGTCTGGTCAGCCGCGCAATCCTGAGTACAATTATTGGCATGTCTATCATTACTGCCATGAATCAACCGTTACGGACATTAGGTGTAGCCCCCAATGCTTGGGGAGTGAATGATGCGATCGCGGATTTGACTCGCCCCTCCCTAACCCCTCACCCAATTACCCTTACCACTGAAACCAAAAGCCTGCGCCTGGATTTAGTCAAATCTGCCATCCTAATCATCGACATGCAAAATGACTTCTGTCATCCCGATGGCTGGTTAGCCCATATTGGCGTAGACGTAACCCCCGCCCGCAGCCCAATTGCATCCCTGACAAGCTTGCTTCCCCAGTTACGAGATGTCAACGTTCCTGTGATTTGGGTGAACTGGGGAAATCGTCCCGACTTACTCAATATTAGTGCTGGATTGCGTCATGTTTATGATCCTACAGGTGCAGGAATTGGACTCGGTGATCCCTTGCCTAAAAATGGGGCAAAAGTGCTAACCAAAGACAGTTGGGCAGCGGCAATTGTAGATGGATTAAACCACGAACCCGAAGATATTTATATTGACAAATATCGCATGAGTGGTTTCTGGGACACTGCCTTAGACAGTATTTTACGCAATATGGGCAAAACCACTCTTTTCTTTGCGGGTGTCAACATTGATCAATGTGTCATGGCAACATTACAAGATGCTAACTTCCTGGGATATGATTGCGTGCTACTCAAAGATTGTGCGGCAACAACGTCTCCTGATTACTGCTTTAAAGCCACGATTTATAATGTTAATCAGTGTTTTGGGTTTACTAGCGATTCCCAATTACTTATTAAAGCTTTAAAAGCGTAAAAAAATCAGAATGCAGAGGACACAGAGGCAGGGTAGACAAGGAAAATGGGGAAAGTTAGCCGCTATCAACGGTTTGCATCAAAAACGAATGACAAATGACAAATGATGAATTTCAGGAGAAACAACCTATGGAATCCCGGTGTATGATTCCCGTTATGAAATCCCCTAAGGACTACCAAGCCTATCGCATTAGTCCCCAGGATAGCAACCGTTTAGCTATTATCTTCGATCCCGCGATCGCGGATTCATCATTAACTGTTTGTGTGGAGATTTTTGATCAAGGCGGCAAAACTCCCCCGAATCGTCATCAGATTGCTGTAGAAATGTTTTTTATCCTCAAAGGGGAAGGAATTGCCCGTTGTGATGGCAAAAATGTGCCATTTCGGGCAGGAGATAGTTTATTAGTGCCACCAACGGGTATTCATGAAATTATAAATACAGGTTCTGGTCGTTTATATGCGTTATGTTTTATGGTTCCTAATGAAGATTTTGTTGAACTGATTCGCAGCGGTACACCTGTTAATTTGGATGAGGAAGATTTTCGCGTCTTGGGACGTACTGATGCGGTGGTTCCGTGTTAAATAAATAAAAACGTGAACGACGGAGATTATCATTCGTTCGTCATTTTGTACTTGTAAGCTGTTCGGCATTTAAACCTTAATATCAGTAATGGCGAAAGCCTTGTAGTGCGAGCATCTTGCTCGCTACTAATACCCAATTTAAATGCATGACAGCTTAAGAGATTGAAACCCAGAATCAGGGCGGGTTTTTAATAAAGGTTATCATCAATGGCGAAACGAAATGTCCTAAACCCGCCCCTACAGAAAAACCTGTCCTCGAACAAAGTGACGAGTTCAACAATCAACAATCAACTAATTTAAAGGACTTGCCCAGTAAATGGAATTGGTAATAACGCGCAATACATTAGGCTGATAATAGGTGGGATAAGCTTCGTCACCAGGACGAAAGTAAAAAACTTTACCTCGACCTCGGTGAAAACAACAGCCACTGCGAAAGACTTCACCCCCCTCAAACCAACTGATAAAGACTAAACTATCGGGGTTAGGGATATCAAAAAACTCGCCATACATTTCCTCAGCCGCCAGTTCAAACGAGTCGTCTAAACCTGCTGCAATAGGATGGGATGGATCAAGAACCCAAAGTCGTTCTTTTTCGCCATTGTTGCGCCATTTTAGACTACATGACGTACCCATCAGCCGTTTAAAAATTTTGGAAAAGTGACCCGAATGCAATACAATTAGACCCATGCCAGACAAAACGCGCTGATGGACTTTATCGACGATAGTGTCTTGTACTTGGTCATGGGCAATGTGTCCCCACCAGATTAAAATATCGGTTTGGTTGAGGATAGCATCAGTTAATCCATGATCAGGTTGGTCTAATGTGGCAGTTTTAACCGTTAATCCAGAGGATTGCAAATGTTGCGCGATCGCGTAATGAATTCCATCAGGATAAATCTTGGCAACCTCAGGTTGTTGTTTTTCCACTTGATACTCATTCCAAACCGTAACGCGAGGATTGGCTGTCATATTATAAATAAACCATTCTTTGTTTTAATTATGCCAATAACAAATAACAAATGACAAATAACAAATGACCAATGACCAAAATTAATAAACAAACAGCATCCATGTTAACCCGCGATGGAATTCGTCTAGATGCTGATATTTACTATCCTGATACTGATACAGACTTACCTGTACTCCTGATGCGACAACCTTACGGAAGGGCGATCGCGTCTACGGTAGTCTATGCCCATCCCACTTGGTATGCCGCCCAGGGGTATATCGTCGTGATTCAGGATGTGCGAGGACGGGGAACCTCTGGGGGCGAGTTTCAGCTATTTGTCCACGAAGTTGCTGATGGTATTGATACCGTTAACTGGGTGTCACAGTTACCCGGTAGCAATGGACAAGTGGGTATGTATGGCTTTTCCTATCAGGGGATGACTCAACTGTATGCAGCATCGGCAAATCTGCCCGCGTTGAAAACCATTTGTCCGGCGATGATGGCGTATGATTTATATGCAGATTGGGCGTATGAAAATGGGGCATTTTGTTTACAAGCCAATTTAGGCTGGGCGGTGCAATTAGCTGCCGAAACTGCCCGATTAAAGGGTGATGCTATTGCCTATCAAATTCTCTATACTGCCTCTCGCGATTTGCCTTTTTATAATCCATCCTCCAAATTTATTGAGAGTTTAAACAAATACGCGCCAAATTCGTTTTACTATGAATGGCTAAATCATCCTGAACCCGGAGATTATTGGCAAAAATTCTCACCTAACCTCGACGGTGTGGATTTGCCGATGCTGCATATTGGCGGTTGGTTTGATCCCTATCTGCGAGGTAATCTGCGCCTCTATAAAGACATGGCAAATCGGAGTAAATTTCCCCAGCATTTGATTGTCGGACCCTGGGCGCATCTGCCTTGGGGACGGAAAGTCGGCGCAAGAGATTATGGCACAGAGGCGGTAAGTTCTGTGGATAGGTTACAAGTGCGTTGGTTTGATCAGTTTCTTAAGGGAATTGATAGCGAATTGTTGCATCAACCGCCTGTCTATTTATTTGAAATGGGCAGTAATCAATGGCGTTATTTTGATACGTGGTTGTCAGATAATCAGAAATCCTATTGTCTTTCCAGCACGGGTTTAGCTAGTGTGCGAAACGATTCTGGGACTCTCATCCCTCAATCGGAATCATCTGATCCATTGTCTGTATTATCGGCTGCAACTGATGTTTTTGTTCATGATCCCTGGCGTCCGGTTCCTGCCTTAGGGGGTCATGCAGCAATACCTGCGGGTTCCTTTGATCGTTCTACTCTTGATAGCCGCACTGATGTTTTAACGTATACTTCAGCCCCGTTTGCTGACGATTTATCTCTAATGGGGGATGTCGCGGTAGAGGTTTTCTGCCATGCTGAGCAATTGAGTTTTGATCTCTGTGCCGTGTTATCGGAAGTCTTTCCGAATGAGATCGTTTATAATTTCACTCAGGGGTATGCGACTGTAAGTCTGGGTCAAGAAACAAAACCTGTTAGGATTGAACTCCAGCCGACTTGTATTAAAATTGCCAACGGAAATAGATTGCGTCTGAGTCTAAGCGCTGCTTGTTTTCCAGCGTATCCCGTGAATCCGGGAACAGGCGTATCGTCTGCTGCAATGTCCTTGATGGAGGCTCAAATCATTACACTTACGGTGAATTGTGGTGGAAACTTGATATCAAAGGTTTTGTTACCAATAACTTAAGTTTATCTTATGACATTTGGCTTGATTGATTGGACAAGGAAAGAATGAAAATCAGCCATCAGAAAGGATTCTACGCTCTAGACTCTCAACTCTTAAACCTGTCTTAAGCTGTTGCCTATTCTGGCTTTTAAGCGTTAAAGAGTATAAATACTCAGCACCAAGCTAATATTATACCTTATACAATTAAAAATGAGATAAATAATCCAGATAAAGGGAGGCTTAAATCAGTTGCTGATAAGGATAAAAAACTAGGTACAATGAGAGAAGTGATCGAGTTCCTTTAGATGTTTGGTTTAACTCTACTATCTATCTAGCGAGAACTTTTACAAAGCTAAGATCCTGACATAAAGCCTGCACTCCTGTCGTTTTTGCGTTAATCCAGATAAATTTCCGAACGAGTCTGACTATCAAATTAGTAGCCCAAGGGCAAGGACTGCACCTATAACCGACAATTAGCATCAAAGCTTATCGTGGCAAATCAAGCGCCGACGACAAACAGCGCCTAGCTCAATGGCTAGCGCTCAAGGTCTAACACGGATGTGATACAAGAAAACTAGAACTAAAGGATCATCGAGAACAACCGAGGCTCAAACACCTTTACCTAGACTATCCTCAACTTGCTGAGAACTCTAGTCAATTGCTGACGATGAAAACACCTCCTTCAGCAGGGTGTAACTTGACCAACCCTTCCCCCAAGCTAAACCCAGTCAATAGTTTTGACGTTTGACCAATGATGAACCAACCACCCTTTCTAGAAACGACCTCCCAAGATAATGACCAGCAACCGTTGGCACAACCTCATAAGTCTTGGCGTCCCCGTCATTTTCTAGTTTGGGTGGTAGTGGGTCTAACCACGGTGGCGATTGGCGCTGTCGCCACAGTCAGCTATTTTGGAGTGCGCCAGCTAATCCTAGAAAACATCAAGCAAAACGCGCTCAATTCAGTGCAAGCCGAAGCCAGTGAAATCGATCGCTGGCTAGCCACGCGCAAGGCGGAAGTCGAAACGATAGCCAGTACCCCAATTCTGCGATCGATGGATTGGTCGCAAATTAAACCGTACTTGCAACGAGAAGTCCAACGCAGCCGGAATTTTACCTCCTTTGCCTTGATCAGGGCGGATGGAACCTTTCAAAGCAGCAATGAAGGAGAGGGAAATGTTCAAGATCGCCAACATTTCCAACAGGCGATGGCGGGAAAAGTCTATGTCTCTGATCCCCTAATCAGTCGGGCGACCGAATTACCGATTATTGCCATTGCCGCGCCGATTCTAGCACTTCCCCCCCAACCTCCTCGACCCATTGGGGCAACGGTTGGTGCGATCTCGATGGAGCGCGTGGAAGAAGTTGTCGAAAACATATCCCATGGCAAGGGTAGCTATGCCTTTGCCCTCAACTCTAGAGGCGTGCCGATTGTTTATCCAGAGGAAAAACCCTTAGGAACTGAAAGAAAACCTGATTCCAGTTTACTGGAGTCAACCGAACCGGATCTAGCCGCGATCGCTAGCCAGATGGTGAACAAAGAACAGGGAATCCAACAGGCAAACCTGTTCGGGGAATCCGTTTACGTGGCGTATGTCCACCTAGAAGAGGCAAACTGGTCGATTGCCTTAGTCATGAACGATGAGAAAATAGAAAGTCCAATCTGGTCACTCAACTTGCTGGCTATCGTTCTGGTTGCCCTCTTGTTCGTTGCCATATTTTTCATCAGGCGACAGGTGAAACTCTTTGAGATGACACGGGCTAAAGCCGCCAAAGAAGCATTGCTCAACCGTTTGACTAATCGCATTCATTCCTCACTCGACCTGGATCGCACCTTACCCGCTACTTTAGAAGAATTGACATCGCTGCTGGGGTTAGAACGAGTCATTTTCGGGTGGTTGCTCGACAATCAGACATTAAGAATTGCATATATGTACACGGAGGAGGGTTTATCGAGCGAATGTAGACAGTTAAAGATAGCGACGTCCGGTAACTTAGAAACTCAGTTACGCAAGGGTGAGACCGTTAATTTCAAAGTATCCACGATCAATGGTCAATCTGATAATTCAGGGTTAGAAAACACCCCAGATAACCCTTTCTCGTCTCATCCTGCTACCTCTTCAGAGGAAACCTATATCCTGGAAAATGGTCACTATTCAGCGATTCCCATCCGTCCTCAAACCGGACCCTTGGGCTATTTAATCTGTATCCACACCACCAGTTGGTCGTGGAGTCCCAGCGACATCGAACTCTTAGAAGCGATTTCTAAACAAATTGCCAGTGCTTGCACCCAATCCCATCTCTACGCTCAAACCCAAGAGCAAATCCAACTCCTCGACAATACCTTAAACTCATTAGAGCGAGAGCGCCGACAACTGCAACAAGTCATTGCCAGTGCGCCGATGGCAATGGCAATGTTTGATAACGAAATGCGCTATATGGCTCATTCCCAAAAGTGGCTCACGGTGCAAGGGCTTGAGGGAGAATCCATCATTGGTCGCTGCCATTACGACGTCATCCCAGATGTACCGGAACACTGGAAACAGATTCATCAACGGGCACTCACCGGGCAAGTGATCACCAACCCAGAAGATATCTGGGAACGTAGTGATGGTTCTATCGTTTACATGCGCTGGGCAATTAACCCTTGGTATACTTCCAATGGTCAAGTTGGTGGGATTGTCATTGCCACCGACCAGATTAACGAATTAGTCGAAGCCAGAGAAGCAGCACTGGAAGCGGTACGGTTTAAGTCCAAGTTTCTGGCGAACATGAGTCATGAAATTCGCACTCCAATGAATGGCGTCTTGGGCATGGTGGGACTCCTATTACAGACTCAACTCACGTCTCGACAGCGAGACTATGCCCAAACGATTCGCCGTAGTGCTGACCATTTACTGACCATCATCAACGATATCCTGGATTTCTCCAAACTAGAAGCTGGAGAAATGGAACTTGAAACCATTGAGTTTGACCTGGATGGCTGCATCGAATCGGTTCTTGATGTGCTAGCTACTCAAGCCGAAGCGAAGAACCTAGAATTGGCAACCTTAGTTGACCGCAAAGTCCCCCGACAACTCAAAGGTGATCCGGCTAGACTGCGACAGGTTCTGTTAAATCTGGCGAACAATGCGATCAAATTTACACCCCAAGGGGAAGTGGTTATCCATGTCACGTTAGAAACTGCTACCTCCAAAAATGCCACCCTCCACTTTGCCGTGTCCGATACAGGAGTGGGCATTTCCCCGGAAGGGCAAGAAAAACTTTTCCAATCCTTTTCCCAAGTTGATAACTCCACCACTCGTCAATATGGTGGCACAGGCTTAGGGCTAGCTATCTGCAAACAGTTGGTCGATTTGATGGGCGGCGAAATCGGCGTGGAAAGTCAGGTGGGTAAAGGTTCCACGTTCTGGTTTACGGCAAAATTTGACACCCAAACGAACGCTGAATCCCCCACCACTCCCTTTGCCCTCACTCATCTGAAACTGTTGGTTGTTTCCGAAAGTCGCACCACCCGCCAGTCGGTGCGTTACTTAGTCAATACCTGGGGAATTGGGATTGATGAAGCCAACTCCGCAGAACTGTCCCTAGATGCCCTGCGCCAAGCGGCTAGTCTTGACCAGCCTTATGATGTGGTGATCTGTGATTGGCAACTGCCCCAAATCGAGGATGGGTCCCTGATTAAAACCATTCGCTCTGATTCAGCGTTGAGCCACACCAAAGCTGTGGTAATGACGCCGATGAATCAACGGGATCAAGTCGAACAATTACTATCTGTGGGAGCGGCGAGTTATTTGCTCAAGCCAGTGAGAGCTTCACGGCTATTTGATAGTTTAATGGCGGCTGTAGCACCCGAAATGATTAAAGAACAGCAGGAGGAAGAACTAGCCCAACATACAACGACTGGAGATTTTCCTCATAAACAACCTGCGACTCCTCTGAATATCCTCTTAGCTGAAGATCATCCCATCAATCAACAAGTTATTCTCAATCAGTTACAGATGTTAGGTTATGAAGCCGACTGCGCCCCCAATGGTCAAGTTGTCCTGGAATTAGTCGAGCAAAATTCCTACGATATCATTCTCATGGACTGTCAGATGCCTGTTCTGGATGGCTATGCGACTACAACTAAATTGATTGAGCGTTACGGCAGCACTCATCCGGTTATTATTGCTCTAACCGCTCATGCGTTTCCTGAAGACCGAGAACGATGTTCGGCAGTTGGTATGGATGACTATATCAGTAAACCTGTTGATGAGGAAATGTTGAGCGAACGATTGGAGTATTGGGCAACCCAGATTAGACAGGATCAAGACAAAGGGCAAATGGCAGACGACTCTATGAAGGCAGAGGACAAAGGGCAGATGAAAGAAGGAAACGAGAAGGCAGAGGACAAAGGGCAGATAACAGAGGGAAAGGAAGACATTAACTCAACCCTCAACACTTCCCCAATTAACTGGGAACACCTCCAGCGTGTCACCCTCGGTAAAAAATCGGCTCAAGAACGACTTTTGCACGCTTTTATCGAACATGCTGAAGCCGATCTAAAAGATATCCAAACCGGAATTGCGGCTGAAGACTATGAACAAATCTATGCGAAAGCCCATCGGTTGAGAGGATCAAGCGCCAATTTAGGCATGAAGGCGATCGCAGAATTAGCCGCCCAAGTCGAAAACCATGGACGTTCCGGTTCTCTAGCCGCGATCAAAGAAAACGTTGGCGAGTTAGAACAACAACTGACTACAGTTTGCGAATACATCCGTAACATGAATGGTTCATCATGAATTCCCTGTTCCCTATTCCCTATTCCCTATTGCCCATTGCCCATTGCCCATTCCCTAACAAATAACCATGGCAAAAATCCTCGCTGTTGATGATGATATAACCGTCCAAATCATTCTCCAAGAGTTGTTAGAGAGTGAAGGTCATGACGTTCTGCTAGCGGATGATGGAGAAGCGGCACTCCAAAAAACCCAAGAATTTCAACCTGATTTAATCATCTGCGATTGGATGATGCCAAAACTCGATGGCTTAGAACTGTGCCGTCGGATCAAGGCAGATCCACAATTAGCCACCATTTTTTTAATTCTAATCACGATCCGTGAACAAGTTGCCGATCGCGTCCAAGGGTTAGATTCGGGGGCGGATGATTTTCTCTCAAAACCCATTGAACCCAGTGAATTGCAAGCCAGGGTTCGTTCGGGATTGCGGCTGCGTCAATTAAACCAACAACTCTCACAAGCCCTCCACCATCTCAAGCAAACTCAATCTCAATTAATTCAGAGTGAAAAAATGTCCAGCTTGGGTCAGATGATCGCTGGAATTGCTCATGAAATTAATAACCCCGTTACCTTCATTCATGGCAACTTATCCCACATTGAGGATTATAGCCAAGATTTGTTAGATCTAGTTGAATGCTATCAACAGGAGTATCCCAATCCTAGCCCTCATCTACAAAACAAAATAACCCATGTAAATCTTGACTTTTTGAGCCAAGATTTTCCCAAAGTATTGGTTTCGATGAAAGTTGGCACTGAACGCTTGCGAGAACTGGTGTTATCCTTGCGGAAATTTTCCCGGCTCGATGAAGCTGAACGGAAACCCGTAGATCTTCATGAAGGAATAGAAAGCGCTCTTTTTCTAGTCCAACACCGCTTATCCACTTCCGCCGGACAGCCGGGGATTCAAATCATCAAAGACTACGGAGATTTGCCCCCATTTGAATGCTTTCCAGGACAACTGAATCAAGTTTTTCTACACCTTATTAATAATGCTATTGATGCTTTGGAAATCTCTCAAGAAAAAGAGTCAGCTTCATCCAAACCTATGCCAACAATTAACGTTAAAACAACGCGGCACAATAACTATCAAGTAATTATTTGCATTATTGATAATGGAATTGGCATATCCGACAGTGTAAAACCTCGAATATTTGATCCCTTTTTTACTACCAAACCTGTCGGTCAAGGCAGAGGATTAGGGCTATCCATTGCCCATCAAATCGTGGTGAAGCAACATGGCGGTGAATTGGAGTGTATGTCTCAACCGAATGTCGGGACGGAGATGATTATTAAACTTCCGTTTAAAAAGTGTTTATTAAATGCCGATTAACGCTTTGCACTAACGTGTCTTTTTTTGTTGTTAGTATTCTAGGGATTTTAATAATAAATTCACTACCTTGACCTAAAGCCGAACTACAGCTAATTTCGCCCTTATGTTTTTCAACTACAATCTGATGACTTACAGCTAATCCTAACCCCGTGCCTTTTCCTACAGGTTTTGTGGTGAAAAACGGCTCAAAGATATGCTGACGTACCTTGTCACTCATACCAATTCCGTTATCTTTAATCTGAATAATGATAGATTGAGGCAGTGTAGAGTTAGGAGTAGAGAGTTCAGTTTTGATAGTAATTGACCGAGTGACTGGTTGATAGTCTAAGGCTTCAATTGCATTATCGAAGAGATTGAAAAAGACCTGGTTTAGCAGACTGGCATAACACGTAACTGGCGGAAGTTGACCATAATGCTTAATAACCTTAATTTCTGGGCGATTGCCTTCAGATCTAAGTCTAGACTGTAAGATAAATAGGGTATTGTCAATACATTCATGAATATCAACGGGTTTTAAATGGGCTTCATCCAATTTGGCAAAGCTTTTAAGCGATCGCACAATTTTCTCGATGCGTACAATGCCAATTTCCATAGATTGGATCAGCTTATGCCAATCTTCAACCAGAAACTCTAAATCAATTTCCTTACTCAGTTGATGAATCTCCGCCGTGGGTTCGGGATAGGTTTTTTGGTACAGTTGTACAAGTTTTAATAGATCTTGGAAATAGGCGCGGGCATAGGTAATATTGCCGTAGATAAAATTAGCGGGGTTGTTAATTTCATGGGCGATCCCTCCAACGATTCGTCCTAAACTAGACATTTTCTCGGTTTGGATTAGCTGGGCTTGGGTGCGTTTTAATTTTTTTAGGGTTGCTTGTAGCGCCTGGGCTTTTTGTCGTTCTCGGGTTTCTGATTGTCGTAATGCAAGTTCGATTTGTTTGCGATCGCTAATATCAATCGCTGCACCTAGGGTTTGTCGAGTTGTCCCGTCTGTATTCTGTTTAAACACCGTTTCTTGGGAAAATAACCAACGCCATTCCCCATTTTTGTGGCGCATCCGATACTCTAACTCAAACACATCACCGATCTGGGCATATTTAATCCGGCGTTGATGATCCCAAATGATGTCCAAATCATCCGGGTGCATCAGCATCGAGAGAACTTGGTTCCCCATGTCTTGAATTTCTGCGGGGGTATAGCCTAAAATTTCATAGATTTCTCGATTGGTATAGACATTGCGTCTTTCTACCCAATCATGAACATAGATAATATTCGGATTCGCCTCATTAATTGCCTTTAACCAGCGCTGGGACTCTTGCAAGGCTTGTTCAAGTTGTTGGCGTTCAATTCCCACCGCGATTTCATTGGTAATAGAGGCTAAGGTATCCAGGGTGGTTTGACTGAAAGGATGACGGGAAAACAGTACCATCACGCCCACAAGTTCCGCTTCCACAATCAGGGGATAACCTGCAAAGGATACTGTTCCTTCCCGTCTTGCCCATTCGGGATCACTGATGTTGGGATCATTAGCGATATCATTACTCAGGTAAGGTTGGCGTTGACTGGCAATGTAACCAATGATTGAATCACCCACTGAGACTTGAGCGTGAGTCCCGTCAGTATGGGTGTATAATCCTGCTGAAGCTTGCAACTCCAGGATATTGTCCTGTGAGTTTAGCGTCCAAATTTGGGCAAATTTGATATCTAAATGTTCAACTAAGGCTTGAGTACAGCGAAACAGCATCGCCGATAACTCAGTTTCCTGACTTAAGGCTAATCCGATATCGGAACGCAAGGCTAACCGTCGCGTTTGTGCCGCTAACGCTGCTTCGGCTTGTTGGCGATCGCGAATTTCTTGTTGCAGTCGGATATTCTGTTGTTGCAGTTGCAAGGTTAAGAAACGGAGATGCAGGTGAGTCTTAATCCGGGCTAATACCTCATCGACTTGAATCGGTTTAGTGATGTAATCAACCGCCCCTAACGATAAGCCTTTGACTTTCGCCTCAGAATTCGATGTATCCATTGCTGCGGTCATAAAAATGACCGGGATATCTTTGGTTTTCTCCCAGGTTTTGAGATGACGGCAAGTTTCAAATCCATCCATTTCTGGCATTATGACATCCAGTATTATCAGATCTGGAGTTAGCTGTTCTAAAAGTTTCAAGCCTTTGATACCACTCTTGGCGATTCGCACCTCATAGCCAGTATTTTGTAAACAGTCTGAAATCGGTTTCAGATTTTCGACCCTATCGTCAATCAGCAAAATTTTTACCTGTCTCGGAAAATATTGGCTAGTTGCATTGATAGTCATGAACCTGTTTTGAGTATTTGCCGCCAACTGTTTGTTGCATTTGATTGTATTTGGCTTTTCTGAATACCAAACAATATGGACTTGCGACGAAAAGAACTCTGGCAACTATGGGAATAATAAATATAACCTAATTTATTTAGCTTATAGCAATTCGCCAAAGTTGTCAAAATAAAAATAATGACCTCAAAATATGACATTTCTGACCTTCATTGAAATAAATACCTTACCTTTCTGACTTTTTCATCGGAATCGAACATGATACATTGATAGACGTATAGCAGATTAAAAGTATCAGCCTTAAAATTCAGGCTGACTATCCAGACGACACCAATAATTAGCTCGATCGTTGTCTGGATACTGAAAGGGTAACTAACTATTACATTATCACTTCCAATTGCTTGCTTTGTATTGAATACCCCTTTCGGATGAAGTAGTCGGATGGGGTCTGTGTGAACACAGTTTAATTCCCTTTGAATCAAGGTTAAAGGTATGTTTCTGTTCCGATTGGGACAGAAATACAGAAATGTGTGCATTAATTAAATAAAATTAACCGCTCAAAGGGGCTTACTAAATACTATCGAACAATTTCACCTAGCCTTGCAATTTGTCATGAAGCTTAATTTTTCTATTCCAGTAAAACACCAACAGAAATTTCAATATACGAGTCACGTTACTAAAACAGAAAGAATCAATCAATTGAACGACTTTATCTTTAAAAGTCAAGATGTGAGAGAATGCAAAAGGGCTGAAGCAGTAAAACTGAGATTATTAGGAATCAGCTACCAAGAAATAGTCAATAAACTAGGAGTCTCTATTGGTTTTATCGCTAAATCTCAAAGACAATACACTGCCAGAGGACTCGACGGGATTAAACTTCAATACAAGGGGTCAAAAGGTTATCTAACGCCTACACAAAAAGCCGAAATTTATCGGTGGATAAATCGCTCAATCAACTGTAATGTATCGGCATTAAAAAGGTATTTAAAGGATAACTATAATGTTGTCTTTAAATCTAAAGAAAGTTATTATAAAATTTTGAGGGAGAGCCGAGTTTACTGGCGACAAGCGAAGAAAGATAAAAGGTAAATTTTCTTTGGAGGGATTCATAATGAAAACAGATTAAAATTTTTGAGGATAGGGAATAGGGCATAGTTATTTTATTTTTCTCAACTTGCTCAGATTCGAGGTGTTCCCTATTCCCGTTTTTGACTATTATTTTATTACCTTCAGCTTAAAATAACTAAAGTAATAAAATAATATATCTAAATCCATGAATATGAGTCATAATCCCTATCAGGTGGGGGGAAGTCTCACTGTAGATAACGCTACTTATATTGAGCGTCGAGCCGATCGCATTCTCTATGATGCCCTCTTCCAGGGAGAATTCTGCTATGTCTTCAATGCCCGACAAATGGGCAAATCCAGCCTCCGAGTCAGAATCCAGCAACAGTTACACGAACAAGGCTATCGCTGTGTCTATCTAGATATGACTCAACTGGGTAGTGAACAGGTGAGTCATCAGCAGTGGTATCGGGGCATTATGTTGGCAATTGTCAGCGAACTTCGGCTTTTGGGTAACATTCCTCTCAAAAAACGCTGGCAAGACTGGGAAACCTTGCCGATGGTGCAACAATTGGGGCTGTTAATGGATGAAGTGCTTGCCCAACTCCCCCAAACCCGACTGTTTATCTTTGTCGATGAAATTGATACAATTCTCAGCTTATCCTTTCCAGTCAATGATTTCTTTGGCTTTATTCGGTATTGTCACGAATTACGCCAGAATCAAGCCACCTATCAACGGTTAACCTGGGCATTATTTGGTGTCGCCACCCCATCAGATTTAATTCGCGATCGCACTCGCACCCCGTTTAATATTGGTCAGGCAATTGATTTAAATGATTTTCACTTAGAAGAAGCCTATCCCCTGCTGCGATATTTCCCGGATTATCTACCCAATCCCCAAGGAATTCTCAACGCGATTCTCTACTGGAGTGGCGGTCAACCCTTATTAACTCAAAAACTCTGTCAACGGGTAGTTGAGTTGAGTACAATGGCAACCGAATCCAATCTGAGTCTTCCTCCGGGTACAGAAGCCCAATGGATTGCAGAAATCGTCAAAACCCAGATTATTAACCATTGGGAATCCCAAGATGATCCCGAACATCTTCGCACCATTCGCAATCGTCTGCTCTATGACGAACAACGCGCCGGACGCTTATTAGGCTTATATCAACAGATTTTAGACCAAGACGGCATTATTAGTGATGACAGTCCCGAACAAACGGAATTACGACTATCGGGATTAGTGGCGAAACGAAACGGAAAATTACAGGTCAAAAACCCGATTTATCAAACCATCTTTAATCAGGACTGGATTCAAGCCCAATTTAATCAATTACGTCCCTATTCCCAAGCCTTAAACGGCTGGGTTGCCTCGAACTGTAGCGATGACTCTTGGTTATTACGGGGACAAGCCTTACAAGAAATGCTAATCTGGGCGCAAAATCAAAGCCTCAGCGATTTAGACTACCGTTTTCTATCCGCCAGTCAAGCCTTAGAACGTCAAGAAAGCCTAGCCAAAGCGGAAGCCGCCCGTCTCCAAGAAGTGGAAGCCCGTCTAGCTATTGAACATCAGCGCAACCAAGAACAGCAACGCAGTTTGAAACGACAGCGCCTGTTATTAGCAGGGGTGAGCGGTGCCTTAGTGATTGCGGCTGGATTAGGAATTTTGGCTTGGTATCAATATCGTCGGGCATCGGTGCGGGAAGCCGAAGCCATTATCCAAACGGCTGAAGCCTTATTTGCCTCAGATCAACCCTTTGAAGCCTTATTACAAGCCATTCGTGGCAAACAGCAACTCAAGGGCTGGCAACGGGTGAATCCTGTCGTGCAATCTCAAGCCGATGCAATTTTAGAACGAGTGGTGTTAAATATTCATCAGCGCAACCGTTTGGATGGACATGAAGCAGCCGTTCTCACCGTTGATATTAGTCCCGATGGACAAACCATCGCCACGGCGGGAGTCGATACGATGCTTAAATTGTGGAATCGAGACGGAAAGCTGCTCTCGACATTTAAGGCACATGAAGCGACGATTCGAGTGGTCAAATTTACCCCGGATGGTCAATTCCTGGCGACGGGGGCAGGTGATGGCAAGATTCACCTGTGGACTCCCTCTGGCAGATTAAAACGCACAATTAAAACCCATTTAAAGGCAATCTGGGATTTAGCGTTTAGTCCCGATGGACAAACCTTGGTGGCGGTTGGGCGTCCTAGTATTATGGAATTTTGGCAAATTGATGGGACTCCTATCGAACACCTCAAGATCAAGTCATCCGGGGGATTATCGGTGAAGTACAATCCCCAGGGGAATCAAGTTGCCGTCGGCGGAAATGACGGTACCGTAACCCTTTTCCATCCAGATGAACAACGACAACAGATCATCAATGCTCATCAGGCGGAAATTAATGCGCTTGCCTTTAGTCCCGATGGAGAACGATTGGTAACAGGTAGCCAAGATCAAACGATTAAGCTATGGCGCAAGGATGGTAAGTTGCTGAAAACCTTGACTCATCATAGTGCGGGCATTATAGATATAGATTTTAATCCCGATGGGCAAACCTTTGTGGCGGGTAGCCACGACAAAACCCTGTCGTTGTGGACTCGTCACGGTACGTTACTCAACACATTCAAAGGGCATCAATCCGCTATTTGGGGCGTCGCCTTTAGTCCCGATGGCAAGATGCTGGCGTCAACTGGCGCGGATAATACAGTTCTGCTGTGGCAGATTCACCATCCGTTCCATCAAACTGTACACGGAGCGGGGGGAAAAGCATTAAAGGCGATTTACAGCCATGATGGACAACGCTTAGTGACGACTGGGGATCAAGATAATTTAGTGTTAACTTCAACCTCTGATTTAACCATTAAATCTCTGGATTCTCAACAGGCAGTCGTCAGGAATTTGTCATTGCATCCAACCCAAGAGTTGGTGTTATCGACGGGAATGGATCAGACGATCGAAATTCGCCAGCTAGATGGAACCATTTTACAAACGATTCAGGATCATGATGAGGTGGTCATGGGGGCTGATTGGCATCCCAGTGGCGAGGAAATCGTCTCAGCCACCGCCTCGGCTCATATCTATCGCTGGAATACCCAGGGTAAAAAGCTGACAGGTTGGTTAGGTCACTCCGCCCCGATTTGGGATATTCGCTATAGTCCCGATGGCAGTCAGTTTGCCACCGCTGGGAATGATAGTACGGTAAAACTCTGGAGTCGAGAGGGCAAATTACTGCACACACTCAACCATGATTCAGCCGTGTGGCGCGTGGCATTTAGTGCCGATGGGGACTATCTGATCTCTGGGAGTGGGGATAAAACGGCGAAAATTTGGCGCAAGGATGGAACTTTAGTCACAACCTTAACGGGACATCAGGCGGCGGTTTGGGGGGTGGCGTTTAGTCCCGATGGTGCTTTAGCAGCGACGGCTAGCATTGATGAAACGGTGAAACTCTGGAGGATGGATGGGACATTATTAGCTACCCTCAACGGTCATACGTCAGGGGTTCGCAGCCTCGCCTTTCGTCCCGATGGACAGGTGTTGGCTTCAGCCGGAGATGATAAGGCGGTGGTGTTTTGGAATATTGCCAACATTTTAAACCTGCAAGCGTTAAACTATGCTTGCGATTGGGTTAAGGATTATCTTCGCACGAATTCCCAAGTTACGGATAAAGAACAACAACTTTGTCCACCGGGTTAATCTGAATGCCGCTGACTTTGGGTTCGTAGTCGGCACTTTAGTGCCAGAAGCGCTAAAGCGCTTACTACAAACTTTAAAGTCAGTTAAACCGGGCGCAGGTCCTTGCGCCCCTACAAGTCTAATCCACCAATTAAGGTGTGCCACGCCACTACGCTATATCAAAGGTTTTGGCAAGTTTTTGACTCGGAATAATGGCTCAAAAAATAGTTGCGATAGAGTTCACAGGGGGGACTTGCCATCAGCCCTTGCAGTTGCACCAAACCCAGTCCTTCTAAACGATGAGCTGTTTCAGCATCTAGGGGAATTGGCTGGGAACTCGATAAGACTTGATAAAAGGCTTGCTCTAACTGTTTATCCTGTGCCAATATCATCCACAGTTGCTCTAAATATTCCCCATAGATACCTTTAGCTGTAGGAGCTTCTGCTAAGAGTTGTTCTAGTGATAAATAGCCGGAACGTAACCAGTAAAACGCTAATTGGAGTAAGTAAGGATGACCCCCGACTAGAGCGACTAAAGGATCTAGGGTTTCTATCCCGACTTGCTCCAGTTGATAACGCTGCGCTAATTCGCTAATTTGAGGGCGGGTTAAGGGGGGCAAGTTTAACGAAATTCCGACATTAAAGGGAGATTGGTGGGGCTGAATCCCTAAGGTTAATTCGATGGAATAGGCAAGAATTAACCGTAATTTTTGCCAATTTCCTGGGGTGCGGGCTTGTTCATACCAATAACGCAACATCGAGAAGAATTGACTGGCTAAATCGGGATAGTCAAACAGGGTATGCACCTTGTCAAAGGCAATGACTACAGGCGTGTCAACCGCATTGAGGCAATACTCTTGCATATAAACCGTGCAACTCATTTTACTCCCAGCCCCTTCAAACCAATAGTCATCAAATTTTGGCTCTAAGTTCAACTGTTTACTAATCGCCCAACAAATCCATTGCAAAAATTGCTCTAAATCATTGAGACTGGCGGGTTCTGCCTGTTGGACATTGACTAAAACTGTTTGCATTTCCTGCTGATGAGCAATGTCAAACAGACGATGAATTAAAGAGGTTTTGCCCATCCGTTGTGGCGCCCTCAGGCGCATCAGACTCCCGGTTTGATGAAGGGTGGTAATCGCTAAGGTTTCCGTCGGGGGACGCTCAATATATAAAGGTGACGTAGCCGGAAGAGGGCGACCGGGAAAGTCGAATTCTGCTATTGTGGTATTCGGTTGAGTTTTTCGCTGATAGAGTTCGGTGTTTCCTTGAGAAAACTGCGTTAACATAAACGCAATATTTCGCTTGTTAATGTTACAATTTAATTTTTGAGAGAGTGCCAGCCAAAGGTGAGAGCCAATGTCTTTGATGTAACCCGCGTCATATCCCGTTTCTTTAGCAATTTCTCGATATAATTTTCCTGACAACGCCCTATCTAACACAATTGTCTCAACCTGGCTGAGGTTTCTAGGAGCAAGAATTGTTTGAACCCATTTAATTGTTTCTTTTTGGCTAGGCATTTTTAGCGAGGGAGGTCAAGATGACAGAAAAACTGGTTAATTTTTAATCCTCAATTTTATGACGATTTTACCAGATCCGGTAGTCCTGCCAAGAGTAGCGATCATTGACAAACTCAACTCAATACCCATACTAAATCGCTGATTTCATGAATACCTAAGACGAATGTCACTGACTTAAAGCTGGTGGGCTTCGGCTTCGCTCAGCCCACCCTACGGTATATCAAGGGTTTTGGCGATCTTATAATGCAAATTTTCAGTGCCATTCTACCTAGTACAACGATTGGCTGGCTGAAAGGCAGGATAAAATCAAACATTACGCATACTTTGTTTTTCCATGCTTAACCTTAAAGATGCTTTTTTCGCCTTCATCTTGGTAGCACTCCTCATTCTAGTGGGGCGGTTCATTCACCAAAAAATCCGTTGGATACAGAAGCTGTACATCCCCGAATCCATTGTCGCGGGTTTGGTGGCGCTGGTATTGGGACCCCAGGTTCTGGGTGCGATCCGATCCCAATTCACCCCTAGCCAATGGCGTCTTCCCTGAATCCATTTGGGCGGTGTGGTCACAGTTATCTCGCCCCTCGCGTGATTCCTTCCTACTGGTTTGAACGGAGGCTAGGTGATTTGGGACAATCGATGGGAGTCACTGCAACGGGTATTTTATTATTGCAAATGGTTGACCCTGACAATCGATCCGGCATTTTTGCTAGTAATTTCTCATAGTTAGTCTGAAAGAGCCATAAAATATAGCAACCGCCAGGGCGGTTAGGACGCTAGAAGCGGTTTGGTTATGCTTAAAGATTCAGGGATTGATCGCTTGCTGGCTCCATTGGCGATCGCACTCTTGAGTATAACGCCATCGGTTTTGCGGATCACCGCGCAATTCCAGGTGATCAACCTCTACAGGTTCGAGCAATAGGAGGCAGAAATTGGGCAACGGTTGCTCGGAATCAGGTGGCGGTTGGGAAAACGCCGGATCACCTTCTACTCTGGGTTTACCCGGATTCGACCAAGCAAATTGCACACGCGCTGCATCAGAAAGCCCTTGCCAGGTTGTTTGACGCTCATTTTTTAAAGTCACTTCGGGATAATCTTCTCCTATCAGGATAAGCCGACCTTTTAACCGAAATTGTTCGCGAGTATTGGGAAAATACCAGCAAATTTCTGCCCCAGGATTAGGATTAATTTGATTAACTTTCTGGCTGCGCGAATCGGTGATAATTTTTAAGTAGTTATCGAAAAAGCCCCTAAACACAACCGTGCGATTAGCCGGATACCCATCTGGACAAATAGTTGCCAGTTGAAAGTACCGAGCATAAGGTAAGCTGCGGTTGCGATGAAGGGCGCGAGATAGGGGAACTCGCCAAGGAGCAATTGACATTGTATGAAATGATGAATGATACCATGTCCGGCTGGGCAAGTGCGTCTATCATACCCATAGTTATTGGGAAGGGAGTATTAGCCTCCTACTCTCCTACCCTTCTACTGATATTTAACAAAATAATCAATATGCTGAGCGACAATTCCCGGTACGGTTTCCGCTAGGTCATTTCCAGCTTGGTCAATCATCTGTAATTTAGTATTAGGGCTATGGTTGGCATAAGCTTGAGCGTGATCAATCACTTCAAGTGAGTCTTGTTTTCCTTGAAGAATCAGCGTAGGGATGTCTAACTTGGGTAGATGTTCGTGTAATAATTCCCCTTGAATTTCCACCCGCCGTCGCCGGAACAACAATTGACAAGCTGTTGGGGATTGCAGCAATTGTTGTCGCTGTTTTAACGCTCTCTCAATATCTTTGTGACGCCCAAATAACCGCGCCAGAGGTAAGAGCGATCGCAGGATAGTATAGGCAAGGGGAGGACGTCCAACTAACCACTTCCGCCACTGCCAAGTTTTCCAGTCTCCATCGTCTCGAATGCCTTCAGGCGCTAATAACACTAATCCCTGAACCTGTTCCGGGTGACGCAACGCATAACTAGCGGCAATCCAAGCGCCTAAAGAATGACCAATCAGGTAAACTTGGGGAAGGTGTAACGCCTCGATGAAGTTGAACAAACACTCAACCTCAACCTGAATTGAGTAGTGCAGTTTCGGCGTTTGGGAGTCACCAAATCCTAATAAGTCAAGGGCAAAGCAATGATAATCTTGATGGAGGTACTCAATTAGGGGTAGCCACTGACTACTATCGCTCCAAGACCCGTGTAAAAATATAAGAGTGGGTCCTTGTCCCACTTCACGCCAAAAGACTTGCCCCAAAGGTAGCTTAATTCGGGAATTCCGTAAGGTTAAATTCATCCTAGTTGCCAGGTGTTTCCAAACTCAACACTTAAAGTAGCAGGCTCTGTATAGCTCTCAAAACTTAAAATTAGGCAACAGTGGTTTTACCATCAAAATAGTCCTGCAACTGTCGCCCATGATCATGACTCAGGTTGCCCATCGGGATCGCTGAACGCTTAAAAGCTTGAACTGCCGTAATTTCCCACTCATCGTGTATCTGCATCGTTCCCTGAACCTCCGCTTCGACTACAACACAAACCGAATGAACTCTAGGATCGCGATCGGCGGCTGAGTAGATTCCCACCAATCGGCGAATTGCCAGCAACTCTAGTCCCGTTTCTTCTGCCAACTCCCGCCGCACGGTTGTGGGAATGTCTTGACCCCAATCCACCATCCCTCCAGGTAATCCCCATTTTCCGTTATCACGACGCCGAATCAGTACAATTTGTCCATCAGGTAAAACAGGGATAATACTTGTACCGAGGACTGGATGGCGGAAAATAATCCCCAATACCGTTTGGACAAAATACCAAATACGACCCATGGATTCAGATGGTTATGGAACAGGTAAATGACTGACTACAAACTGTTATCATAATCTGATTCTTACCCGTCCAGACATGATGGGCATCATTGAAAATTCCTGCCGTGCTGGTCTAGGATGGGGCAAACTGGGTTGGATAGTGTAACACGGCTAATATAGACAATCCCCAGGTTACCCCCCCTGACACTTTCGCTTGAATAGAATAGTAGAGGCAATTTATGAATTGCCCCTACAGCTAAGATGGCTTGTGCCAACGTTCTTTTCTCTTTACCAACGTGCTTGCGGTCCCGTCCAAACTTGGTTAACCACTTGACCGTACACAATCGGTTCGTCGTCAAAGGCGAGGTTGGTTTCACCTTGGAAATCAACGGACAACACGGGCCAACGCTCTTCACCTAGTTCACCGACGCGAAACAGAACCTGATTGGGATGGGTTTGACTCCACCCCAATAACACAGCATGGGTATAGTCAATGGGTTCAGGGGCGACGGTATACGTGCGATTTTTCTGGCGATCCCAAATCACCGCATAATCCGAAGCAAAGGATGTACTGAACAGCCCTTCAAACTGTCTTGCTAAAAGGCGATCGCTAGACGGAGACCAAGACACGGGGAGCAAAATGGCGAATGTTCCTGGCATATCCGCATCTTCATTACTGACTAAAGGATTATCAGATAAGGGAGATGATGCCGTAAGCGTTTGCAAATCTCCGGTCTGCAAATCTTCTAGGAACATCACGCTGGTAACCCGGCTACGATAGAATTCAGGTTGCCCTTGCATGGAAATGCGGCTATAGGCAGCATATTGACCGTCTGGAGAAATCAATGATTGGCTACGGTAGTAGCGTAAACCAACGGTATCACTCGCCGCTAGTTCCGCTTGAGTCGTCAACACCCAATTCCACGGGACGGGATGAGGACTATCGAGAGGATCACTCTGCTCTACGGTCTCAATCATATCGGGAGCAGTTTCTTCAGTCACGTCGGGATTCGCTAGAGAAGAAGACACCGATGGATCTATTCCTAGAGGGACATGGGTGGGTTCAGGCGTATGAGCCTGTTGAGCTTGGGTAGATACGTTAGAAGTCATCAGTAGCCAAGGAGCGAACAGTAACAGGTATGGTTGTGAATAAAACCATCTGAATAAGCGGACTATTATTTTGAACATCGATATAGGTGAGGTTGCTAAACGGTGCGTCTTGTGTGAGGAGCAACGTTTTGGGAACTATGGCAGTGTGCTTTAGTCTATGTATATCAAGCTAAGGAACCCTACAACTCAACCTTTTTACGAAAGTTTTCACTTATGCCTGGAGATTAGGGATTAGGGAAAAGTTTTGAGTTTTGAGTTAACTCCCCCATCTCCCTCATCTCCCTCATTTCCCTCATTTCCCTCGTCTCCCCGTCTCCCTTGTCTAGTTAGAGGTGGTGATAAACTTCTGGCAAGTGGCATGATCGAATTAATGGATGTATTGGTGTTATTCTTCTAAGGTCTGAATAAAATTCAGGAAAATCGGTGATTCAATCCGCTAATTCAGCAGACAAAACGACTTCTGCCTCTGTGAGGTCTCAACGCCCTTGGTTTCTCGTTTTTATATTCCGAGTGCTATTATTGGGCGTCAGTGGCGGCTTAGCCCTAATTTTGGGCATTGTCCTTGCCACGTTCTATCCCAGAACCAATCCAGAAAAACCCTTTTTCCTCAAAATGGCAAGCCATTTTGAAGAGCAGATGCCAGTCGTTTCTCCCCATACTACCCCAACATCGATACCAGAACCGACAGGTTCGCCACCTCAACTTACTCCTGTACAGAGACAACAGGTGCAAGCCCAGCTTACCCAACTGCAAGGTCAACTGCGATCATTGAGTGAGGGAGTTGCCACCTTAGAAGTCCAACTGGGCAGTAGTCGCCCCAATGAATCCTTAGAAGCCCGATTGCAAGCGATCGCGCTGCAACTTGAAGGCGTTCAACCTCCCCCTGAAGAAGCAACATCCAATGGGAATAATCCGAATGCCACTGTAATGGCAGCTTCATCGGACTCATTCGGTTCTAGCCAAACCTTGAAGGTGACGTTACCGAGTGATGTTTTATTTGAGGGCAACAACAGCCTACTGCGTCCAGAAGCAGGCTTGATTTTAGACAAAATTATTGCAGATTTACGTAACTATCCGTCAAGTACCATCCGCATCGCCGCTCATACAGATAGCCAGGGTGAACCTGAGGACAATCGCGAACTGTCATTTCGTCGTGCTAAAGCTGTGGAGCAATATTTCGCTCGTGCTTTGGGGGATGACTACCGCTGGTTAGTTGTCGGTTATGGTGAAATTCGTCCCCTTGTGGCAAATGATACCGATGCGAATCAGCAACGCAATCGCCGAATTGAAATTTCTGTTGAGTAAAATTGTTATTCGTCATACTCGCTATCGCGAGAAGCAAGCTACGTCATTTGTCATTCGTCAGTTTTTGCCTGAAAGTTAAAATGAACGTTATTTTCTTCGGTACGCCTCAATTCGCTGTACCTACTTTAGAACGCTTAATCAACCATTCAGAATTTAATGTTCTGGGTGTAGTAACTCAACCCGATAAACGTCGAGGGCGGGGAAATAAACTATCTCCTTCACCCATAAAAACCTTGGCGCTAACTCATCAACTGCACGTCTGGCAACCCAAACGGGTGAAAAAGCATACAGAAACCCTCAGCCAACTCAAACAAGCTGAGGCAGATGTATTTGTCGTTGTTGCTTATGGACAGATTCTGTCTCAAGAAATTCTCGATATGCCCAGACTTGGCTGTGTGAATGTCCATGGTTCACTGTTGCCGAAATACCGGGGAGCCGCCCCAATCCAGTGGTGTTTGTATCAGGGTGAAACTGAAACTGGCATCACTACCATGCTTATGGATGCTGGAATGGACACGGGACCGATGTTACTGAAGGCTCACACACCCATTGGGCTATTAGACGATGCCCATCAGTTAGCTGTAAGACTGTCAGATTTGGGGGCGGATTTGTTAATCGAAACGCTGCTGAAGCTAAACCAAGGGGATGTTCAACCCATCGCCCAGGATAATTCCCAAGCTACTTATGCACCTTTGATTCAAAAGTCGGATTATGCTGTCGATTGGTCACAATCTGCCATAGAAATACACAATCAAATCAGAGGATTTATACCGAATTGTGTCGCCTCATTTCGGGATCAATCCCTGAAAATCCTGGCAACTGCCCCTCTGGGAGAGGCTTACTTTCCCCAGTTACCTACAGATTTCAAGATTTCGGAGCAACAGTGGTTGTCTGTAAAGGAAGCCTCTGGGCATCCCGGAGAAGTGGTGAGTATTATTAAGGGAATGGGACCGATTATTCAAACAGGTGAAGGATTGTTGCTACTGCGCGAAGTTAAACTAGCTGGTAAACGCGCTCAGTCTGCTTGGGACTTTGCTAATGGTATGCGGGTAGCTGGGGGAGAGATTTTAGCAAGAGGAGGCGATTGAAATCGCTGCTACACAAACAAAGTCCGCCTACGCGGACTAAGGAGAAAATGAAAGCAAAGGTAAACCATTGCGGGGTTACCTTTGCTTACTCTGCTATTTCAGAGCAGGAAAGGAGTCAGTTGACTAATACCAATCTGGAACGACGTCTTCTGCTCCTTCACCCCCTACACCGATGCCTGTGTAGAATATGTCAGCATTACTGATGGTCATATCCTGCATTGATGCGCCATAGACGTTGGCATCGTAAATCGTGGCTTCTGTAAAATCAACCCGGTTTAAATTCGCTTCTTTCATATCCGCGTTGGTGACAAACGCGCCTGTCAAATTCGCCCCTGCCAAATTTGCCTCGCGTAGATCAGCACCTTCAAGGTTCGCGTGGCTCAGGTTGGCACCTTGCAGATTTGCCTCTCTCAAGTCAGCGCCAATCAGATGGGCACCTTTGAGATTAGCTCCCGATAGATCGCAGTTTGCACAGGCTCCAGTGGATAATAACTGTTGCACATGAAGTGGATTTTCAGCTTTGACGGAGCTAGCGAACACTAGGGGAGTGAGTAAGGTTATCATTGCTAGAATCTTATGTTGCATAAGTTCCCCCTTTATTTTCAAGTTTTTTTCCGTTCTTTACCTCACGATTCTATTATCTCATTAAATGAGCCGAAATGTAAATTATACTAAGGAGCTATACTAAAAAATCAAGGTTTCTTCACAGAAGCAAGTTCCGGTGAAAAATACTCCTTAAGGATGAAAGGGATTCTCTCGATAGTCCTTGCTATTCTATCCAGAGACCTGATCATGCCTCTGCCTGGAGGTGGGGATCTGATTACAAAATTGTTACCTTTTTCATGAATCAGCCGAGAATTCTGAATGATGAATCCCTCATTTTTCTGCCGTACCCCGTTGTTTGGTCAACTGGTCAATTGTATCGCCAATGACTGCGGTTAAGCTGTTGCGGGTTTGGGCGTGATTGGCTTGCTCAATTTTTAAGGCATTGATCAGGCGATCGCGCTCCATCATCGCCTCGATCAGTTTTTGTTGCACCTGTTCTAGGGTTTGCAGTTTTGCCACCTCCTGTTCAATAGCAGAGGTAGCGTCGGGATCTTGAGCTTTGAATTGAGCCTTCTCCTGTTGCAGTTGCTGAACTTCAAGTGTGAGGGCGTCGATCTGTTGTTGGGCGAGTCGGGCTTCAGTGCGGCGTTGCTGGGCTTCAGTATTGTAGAGGCGACGCCAGTTAGCCGCAGATTCATTAGCAGCATCGCGATCGCGAATACTATCAGCGAGTTGCTGTTTCAGTTCCTTGATTTCGGCTAACCATTGTCTGACATCGTTGCTCATCGCAGACTGCTCCTGTAGGGGTTTCTGGACAAATAGGGAGTTGTGTAGATCCCTATACTGACTCCTGTTTATATTTAAGGATCAAAAAATTTGGCACAGTAAGGGTGAATGATACTGCTAGCCCACCCATTCTTTATGCTACGTCCCCGTCTACTCCGTTTCTTACATTTTTTTCGTTATCTGAATCTGGCAACCCTGAGAATCACCGTCAGTCGTGCCTTAAAACATCGGCTCTTGAGTTTGTCGTCTCAGATGGCATATAACGCCATGTTAGCCCTGTTTCCCGCAATTTTGGTGATTTTCACCGTGATTGAGTTATTCAAACAATTTTTCCCTTGGACGAATCCAGCCGATCAACTCGGTGAAGTCGCGCCAGAGCAGGCGATGGAACTGATGCGTAATTTTGCCGAAGGAATTAACCTCACAGACAATCGCGGTTTATTTTCCTTAAGCTTTATTATGGCAATTTGGGTGTCTTCCGGGGCGCTGAATGCGGCGATGAATGCCCTTGACCAAATTAATCAAATTCCCTCCGAAAAAACTCGACCTTTTTGGAAAGCTAAGTTAATTGCTATGGGGTTAACCCTAGGTAGCGTTTTACTCCTCTTCATCGCCTCATTTATCTTGTTTATTAGTAACTGGGTGGTCAACTTGGTGGAATATAAAAGTATTGTCGTCATCTTGTTGACCCTCTTACGGCTTTTAAGTTGGTTGATTGCCTTAAGCTTAGTTGCGATCGTCTTTGCGATTATCTACCGCTTTGGCATCAGCCACTGGCGTCAGGGAACCCCGATTCTACCTGGAGCCGTTTTAGCTGCCGTATTATGGGCGATTGTATCTGGCGTGTTTCGGAATTACGTGGCGTCGAATTTCAGCAATTATCACAAAATTTATGGTGCTTTGGGGGCAGTGATTGTTTTACAGCTTTGGTTATACATGACATCTCTGGTAGTTTTATTAGGAGATCAACTTAATCTTACAGTAGGAGAGGCAATGCAAGCGGCTAAAGAGCGCTCAATTGAGAAACCTGAGTTAAAAGCAATATCTGAGATATCCGAATCCAAAATCCAATGACTCATAATTCCAAAACGTCTACTCTCCGGCGTCTGCGTCGGTTAAGCCATCTGCTCGACAATGCCATTCCCATTCCGGGAACATCATGGCGTTTCGGTCTAGATCCTGTGTTAGGTTTGTTACCCGGGGCAGGTGACTTTTTAGGCACAGCGTTCTCTGCCTATATTGTACTCGAAGCAGCACGGATAGGCATCCCGCGATCGCTATTAGGACAAATGGTTATTAATATTCTTTTGGATACAGTCATCGGTTCTGTTCCCATCGTGGGCGATATTGCTGATGCAACCTGGAAAGCAAATGCTAAAAATATCGAATTGCTGGAAACGTATTGGGATAGTCCTCAACCTGAAAAACAGACGGATTGGTTTTTTCTGGTCTGCCTTTTGCTAGGGTTACTTATAGCCGTAACCATTATCGCTACTCTTAGCTTGCTGGTCATCAAAGGATTTTTGGCAGTCATAAACTTTTAAACAGTGGCATAAAATATACACTCCGGTTCCTCATTACTATAGATATAGTCATAGTCAAACGTCAAAAAATCCAGATTACAGCTTATTGAAAATCCTAAATTTAGGATTATTTGATGGGTAAAAGTAGATAAAACTAATTCAATAAGTTTCTTGTCAGCAATATTGGGCTGCTTAATATAGTAATCACGCTTAGCAAAAAATACGTTTTCATTTTTCGGTACAACAATTCCATTAATTCGATGAGAATATTGGATAGGCTTAATATAACTTCGGATAAAACTTTCTTGATTTTTCTGAAGCTGATACAATCGCTCATGTTGTAGCCAGCTCATCTGAAACATCATTTTGATCACTTCACAGCCCAAAATATAATTGAAAAGATTATGACGTTCTTCTGGACTGTTAATCAGTCGCAGCACAAACTCTAAATAGAGTTCGGGCTCTTTTTGTAAGGTTTGTGCTGAATGAATACAAAATTGTTCGATATAGCTGTTTAACACCAAAGGATTGAGTTCTTTTTCAATACAGAATTTTCGCAAATACTTGGTGACTAGCTGAAGGCGGATTCGATCTTGCAAAATCTCCTCCACCAAACTATCAGCTACATAATCATCTAAAAAACCCGTCAACTCAGCTTGTATTTCTGGTGACGTCGCGCACATTAAATAACAAAGGGACATAATATGCTTTCGCTGATCTGAGGGAAGAGTATTTGCCCATTTTTTCACAGCTAATGTAATCTTCTCTAGGACGCCAATCCCTTGAGTTTCTTCTAGACTGTTCGAGTTCTTGGTTAGCATCGTTGAAACTATCATAAACAACGGTTTTAGCGGTCACGGTCGGGGAAATAATAAATTTAACAGCATCTTTGCGGATCTGCCAACTAATCGCTTACAGGGGTAACGGCTGTATTAACACACCCTGCTACCGTTAAAGTCCCCCTACCCCCCTCGTTCCCGGAGGACAGAGGATGCGAGAGCTTTTTTTGCATGGGGGAGGACAGAGGATGTTTCACTTTTGTTGCAGGGGGGAGGAGAGAGGATGCGAGAGCTTTTGTTGCAGGGGGGATTTAGGGGGATCAAACGTATCTCATAAGAGCGGAAAGTGCTGTATCTGTTCCGTCTTCGCTTTGATTACAATTCTTAAAAAAGTCCGATCAGCAAAGAAAAATGCATTCTGGTTCTGAGTTAAAAATAGAGTCATAGTCAAACATAACAAAATCAAGATTATGGCTAATAAAAAAGCCAAGGTTACTGACTTGAGCGGTCGTAAAAGTAAACATTAGTAATTCAGTTAATTGTTTGTTTCTAATATCCGGCTTTTTGATAAAGTAATCCCGCTTCGCAAAGAAAAGGGTTTCGTCTTTAGGGACAACCAGACCATTCAAGCGATGGGTATGTTGAATGGGCTTAATATAATGGTTAATAAAATATTCCTGATTTTTCTGTAAACGATAAAATCGCTCATGTTGCAGCCAGCTCATTTGGAAAAGCATTTTGATAATTTCACTTCCTAAGATGTAATGAAACAGATTATTTCGTTCTTCGGGATCATTAATGAGATGGAGAACAGACTCTAAATACTCGATGTCGCGATCAGGTTTTGTGCGTAAGTCTTGGGCAGAATGAACGTAATACTGTTTAATATAGCCTTTTAAGACAGTATTGGTTAGTTTTTGATTAATATGTAGTTTTTTGAACGAGCGAGTTACCCAATCTTTAGGGGCTTGCTCTTGGAGGAGTTTTAAGACTAAGCTGTCTGCCGTATAGTTATCTAAAAATTCTGCTTGTTTCTCTAAGGGAACCGTACAGATTAAATGGCACAGTGATAAAACATAGCGTCGCTCTTCCCAGGATAAATTATTAATCCATTTAAGAACTTCTTGAGGGATGAGTTCAAAGATACTTATAGTCTTTAGGTATTCGGAATCAACGGGAATTGTAGGGTTTAATGTAGTCATAACCTGAAGCTGTCATCATTAGGGAAACAACAAGACTCTATTCGCGATCGCGTGAGGATGATTCTCTTCCTAGAGATACTACCGCAACCTAGAAAAATCAACCCCTATTTATCTTCAGTCGCCAGCCTCCTATCCGAGTGCAGCGCTGTCATTGGTTTGCGATCGCCTTAAGTTGTAAGGGCGTGAGTCATGATTTTTTGACATAAGGCGATTAAAATCGCAGCTACACAAACAAAGTCCGCCTGCGCGGACTGGATTATAAAGAGGGTAGTCAACCCGGATTTGATATCAATAGGCATAGCATAATTGATGCCAAAAAAGTGAGCTGAATCCTTGCCGATTGGCATATCTTGTGCATTCCCCGCACCTGTCTCACCCCTATTACTCTAGTGGTGGCGTCCCTCTATAATTTGAGAAGCTGTAATCACCCCGTTTGATCGCTCGACGATTAGCATCCCTATGGTTGAAATCCCCGAATCCACTGCCGAACTCGCGGCTGTCCTCGAAGAACCCGTTGATTTGAATTTCCAGCTTCCTGATCCAGAGGATGAGGATATTCAGGAGTACGATTTTCAGCAACTTGTCGATAATGCTTGGCGAGTGTGCGATCGCTTCGACTTACAAACCGAGATCTGGCGCGGGCGGATTCTGCGTGTGGTGCGCGATCGCGAGAAAAAAGGCGGTGATGGGCGCGGTACGGGCTTTCTCAACTGGCTGAAAAGTCGCGAAATTAGTAAGAGTCAGGCATATTCCCTGATTGAACTGGCAAATAGTGCCGATACCCTCCTCGCCGAAGGCAAACTTAACCCCGATGCGATCCGCAATTTCAGTAAACGGGCATTTGTGGAAACTGCCAAATCTGCCCCTGAAGTTCAACAACTGGTTAGCGATAAGGCGCAACAGGGCGATCGGATCACGCGGCGTGAGGTGAAGCAGCTAGCCGATGAATGGACAGCCATGTCCTCAGAGTTACTCCCTGATGAAGTCAAGGAAAAAGCCTCAGCCGGAACCATGCCCGCCCGTTATCTGGCACCGTTAGTTAAAGAAATGGAGAAGTTGCCAGAACTCCATCTGAAACCGCTACAAGAGGAAGTCGCGGCAAATCCCGATGTGGATACGGTGAAACAAACCACATCAGACGCCCGTTTCTTGGCAAAATACCTCGACGCCGCCGCCCAAGTGCAAGCGATTCAGCACTCGTCTTTGGATATGGAATTGGCACTCCAGGAAGCCCTGCGCCTAGACTGCTTAAATACGGCGGCTGATTTGGTCAAACAGGCATCCGTTTTGGAACAAAGCGTGGGTAAACTTTACACTACCTGGAAACGGCTGAGTAGCCTATCCGACCGATTATACGTCGATACCGGGGCAAGTACCCCTCATCTGCGATCGCTCCTCAACTGTCTGGATCGTCTCACCAATGACGTGATTGAAGTTCCCCTCGATGAAACAGGCGAACAGATTGTGCGTCTGAAGCTGATGGTGGATACTTGAGATATTCCATCTTCGCGATCGCGCCCCTGGGTGATGCCATCCAAACCCTTGGGGTGTATTCTCTTTGCGGCTACGTTTAGCTGTTTACCATTACACCCAGATAGATATTGTAGGGGCGCACAGACGTGCGCCCGATTCAAAACTATACCGAAGCCAAACTCATAGTAGAGGCGGACTTTGATCACATAGATCATTGCTGACTATCACTCATTCTTCACCAAACAAATCACCGATTTTCTAGATCGATACCACTGTATTTATCCAAATCCTAGAGGAGAATGAGAGTGTAGGAAAAAACCTAAACCTATAGTTAGTGAATCAAGGAGATTGTGGCTATGTTAGAACTACTGATTTTGATGGCTTACTTAGTCGGCTGTTTTGCCTTTATCGAAGCGCTATTTGATAAAGAGTTCGATGGTTCTCGCTAACGTTGAACACAGACAAGCGTTTAAGGCGAGTGAAGCCAAAAAAAGACATTTTCCTGTAAAGTTATACATTAACGCCAACATGAAAACCAACATCAGGCGTTCATACTATTATTTAAGGGGGATGAACCCAATCAGAATGCACCCTAATCCCCCTGCTTGACCCCCGCTAGATGACGGAACTAGCGGGGGTTTTCTTTGGTATAAGCGATGTTTACTGCTTGTCTTGATCTCCAAAAGCGAAGATTCCCTTAAATAGCATCAGTAGACCCCCGGCTAATATCGCGATCGCGAACCCGCCAATGACTAAATCGAATATGTGATTATCCACGCTGGTTTTCCTACTCTTCCTGCAAATGCTAGCGTAGAGATCGTCATTCGTCATTTGTCAGGGAACAGGAAACAGGGAACAGGAAACAGAATTTATGTTCAGATACTTATTGCTTTATGGTTGCTTTTTGAGCGGTGGTATAGTTATCGTGCATGATGGCGGTGGTGATACAGGAGATAGAGTCTCGGTGTGAACTCATTTATTCAACTTGACCCCATTGATTTAGTTTGGGGATTGGGCATGATGGCAATCGCCATTGGTTTATCTAGTTGGCAGGGTTTAGGATTGGAGTTATCGTTAGCGATCGCGACAGGGCGAACGGTGATACAGCTTTTGGTGGTGGGGTTTTTTCTGGGAGTTGTCTTTGCCTTGGATAACCCCTTGGCAGTTTTAGCCGTTTTACTGGTAATGCTAACCATTGCAGCAATTACCGCCCGTAACCGGATTGGCAAAAAGATTCCCCGACTATTCTGGGTAGTATTCGGTTCGATTTTCTTCTGTAGTGCCTTAACGTTAATTTATACCAATCTACTGATTATTCAACCGGACACCTGGTATCAGCCCCAGTATCTAATTCCCTTGGGTGGTATTGTTTTGGGCAATGCCATGAATGGATCTGCGATCGCAGGTGAACGGTTGGTGAGTACAATTACCAGTAGTCGCTTAGAAATTGAAACCCACCTGAGTTTAGGTGCTACCCCGCAACAAGCCGTGGCGGGATACCGCAAAGATGCTATCCGCGCCGGATTGATTCCTACCCTAAATCAAATGATGGTGGTGGGGATTGTCACATTACCGGGAATCATTACAGGTCAACTTTTGAGTGGTATTGACCCATTAAATGCGGCATCTTACCAAATTTTAATCATGTTTATGATTGCGACAACTAACCTCACCACGACAATCTTGGTGACTCGGGGTATTTATCGTCAATTTTTCAACGCCCAAGCCCAGTTAAAACTTCCTTGAAAATGACGGGTCTTCCGTAGTTAGTGTGCTAAATTGTTAGTTTGATTTGCCGGAATATGGGACAGCAATAGCTTTAACCAATTTTACCCGGATTTCAAGAGAGTTTTGAGGCGGTGAAAAGCGGCAGTCCTTGTGTGGTAAGCTTCCTGGTTCATTAAAGCTGATAGTTTAGCCCACTAAGTCCGGAAGACCCGTTCTTTCCTCGTGTTTCATTGACTCTACCTTAAATTCCTCTGACTCTCTCTAATTCACAAAGACTTGACCATCTTCTTGAATTCTCAGTACCCCTTGATTACTATCTAACGTTGTTTCTTCTTCAAACGTAACCTCCAACTGCCCAGTTTCATCAGCAGACATGGGAATCATCTGAATTAAGCCATCATCCTGACGAACGGCGGTTATCGTAATCGGCGTGGGCAAGTTTTGCAGGAGAATTTCTTCTCCACCTGACAAATATCGACGATCCGTCTGTCCGATAGCTTGATAAGAAACAACAGCATTAGTGTTATTTTTCAGTCGCACATCAACCGTACCGTTTGTGGGTGTAATTCGGGCAACTGCATCACTGCGTACTTCAGGTAGAGGGGGTTGAGACACACTTGTAGGCGTTGCAGGCGTCATTTGTCTATTTAGCATTTGACCGCCTCTACCCCTCTGTGCTGCTGCATTCTGCGGACATCCGGGTGGAACCATGCGTGTACTATTATAGGGTTCTTCGTAGTAGATTCCCGGACAAGGATTGACTTGAGCTAAGGTAGAAAAAGGTGCGGCTGATGCTTCTAAAATCGTTGCTGGTAAGCTAATTAGAACACCACCGACTATCGCTCCTAATAGTCCGGCATTTTTGAGATTACTTAGATTATTCTGATGTTGTTTTGTCATGAAAACCTCTTTTAAAATTATCTATGGACGATAGTTTTGCCACCAAAACTAAATTTACTGACTTGTTTGAATTATCAGGCAAGACTATTTTACGATCCGTAATAGATCCGTAACAGCTTAAGGTATACGAATACTGTTCGCGCCAGAACCGAGTTGCCTCTGATTTTCGTTGTCCACCTAACAATTTAACCGCTTCTATTGACCGTTTCATCTGCCTAGGGAAGGGCATAACCTTCTATCGAAAGTAGGAGTTTTCTATAAGCCTAAAGGATAAAATAAAACTAAAATCACTGAATTTTATCGGAAAATCCGTATATAAAATCAGTATATAGGAAGATGTCAAAAAAAAATATTTAAGTAGAGACGCGCCATGGCGCGTCTCTACAATGGTGCCGAAAGTCCTAATCGATGTGTCTACTGCTATAAATTCGGAACATCAATGAAAAGTTTGTATAAATTGATAGGATTAGCTACCCCGTTATAACCTAGTCCGCGCAGGCGGACTTTGTTTGTGTAGCCGCGATTTCAATCGCCCCCCTTAAAAGGGTGTGACTCTAGAATCAGGCTATCATTCGGCAAAAATATCTAACTGCTGTACCGATGTGTCTGGCGTAATCGTTTCAGTATCCTTGGCTTTCTTGCCAATACCTTTCCGCAATCCCATGGCAATTTTACTGTGCTTTTCAATTTGCCCCATCACCTGCTTTGCCCGTTGAATCACAGCCGGGGGTAAACCCGCCAGACGCCCTGCTTCAATTCCATAAGATTTATCCGCCCCGCCCGGTTGAACTTGGTGTAAAAAGATAATTTCATCGGGCAATTCTTTCACTGTAACCTGATAATTGGCAACATTGTCTAAAATAGACGCCAATTCGTTTAATTCGTGGTAATGGGTAGCAAAAATCGTCCGTGCTTGAATTTCCAGAGACAGATATTCCGCCACCGCCCAAGCAATAGATAACCCATCAAACGTGGCGGTTCCTCTGCCAATTTCATCTAATAAAACTAGGGACTTATTGGTGGCATGATTTAAGATATTTGCCGTTTCATTCATCTCCACCATAAACGTAGATTGACCCGTGGCTAAATCGTCAACCGCGCCGACACGAGTAAAAATGCGATCGCAGATTCCCAATGTCGCCGATGTCGCTGGCACAAAACTCCCCGTCTGCGCCATAATTTGAATTAATCCCACTTGGCGTAAATAGCAACTTTTGCCACTGGCATTGGGTCCAGTGAGGATAATTAAATCGGGACGTTGATGATTCTCTGTCTTGGTCTTTTCCGCAGATGATGACGTTGACTCCTCCCATCCCAAATACGCCGAATTGGGAACAAAAAACCCGATTGGCAGAGACTTTTCCACCACAGGATGGCGTCCATCAATAATCGTAATTTCCCGCCCCTCTACCATTGTGGGGCGACAATACCCCTGGCGTACAGCAATTTCTGCTAAACCCGACAAAACATCAATCGCCGCCACAGCGCGGGACAGGTTGCGAATTAACTGGGCATAATTCCCCACTTGGGTGCGTAATCCGACAAAAATCTCGTATTCTAAGCGATTTAAATCATCCCGTGCGGTAAGAATCCGGGTTTCGCGTTCTTTTAAGTCAGGAGTAATGTAGCGTTCTTCGTTGGTTAGGGTTTGCTTGCGGATGTACTCATCGGGAACTTGGTCGGCTTTAGAGCGAGCAATACTGATGTAATAGCCGAAGGTTTTGTTGTATCCTACTTTTAGATTGGTAATACCCGTGCGATCGCGTTCGCTGACTTCTAAGTTAGCAATCCATTGCTGATCTGCTTCCGCCATGCGACGCATTTCATCCAGTTGGTCATTCACCCCAGGACGAATTAAATTGCCTTCCTTTATCTGTAATGGCGGCGATTCCACCAGATGGGCGCGAATGCTTTGTCCTAACTGTTCTAATTCAGGGGGAAAGGTTTGCAAGGTTTTCAGATAGGGAGAACCCCCATACGCCGCCAATTCTGCTAAGTCAGGTAACTTTAACAGGGAATCCGCTAACGCCACCAAATCCCGTGCATTTGCGGTTCCAGAACTAGCTCGTCCAGTTAATCGCTCTAAATCATAAATTCCCCGTAATAACTGACGTAAATCTTCCCGCAGTCCGGTATTTTCCGTCAACTCCTGAATCGTATCCTGTCGCGCCCGAATTCCTTTAACATCGAGTAAGGGTTGCAATAACCAACGGCGTAATGCCCGTCCACCCATGGAGGTACTGGTTTGATCCAATGCCCAAAGAAGAGAACCATGAAACGTATTATCCCGCACCGTGGTGGTAATTTCTAAATTGCGGCGGCTTTGGTAATCGAGAATCAGATAATCGGCTAAAGTATAAGTGCGTAAATGTTGCAGAGCGACATAATTTTCCTTTTGGGTTTCTTCCAAATATTCCAATAATCCCCCCGCCGCCCTAACTCCCAGAGGTAAATGTTCACAACCCATCCCTTCTAGCGATCGCACTTTAAATCGTTCCAAGAGTCGTTGTCTAGCTTCTGAGGAACGGAAGGGGGTTTGCGGACGCAGGCTATAACAAAAGGAACTAGGGAACCAATCCGGTAATGACTCTGAACGTTCCCCTGGACGCAACATACTCCCCAAATCCGGGGCGTTGGTGGGAATCAGCACTTCTGACGGGTGCAAGCGCAACAGTTCCTGTACCAGTAACTCTAAATCCGTGGCTTGAGTGGTAAAAAACTCCCCCGTGGAAATATCCGCATAGGCTAATCCCCAATGATTTCCCGCTATTACCACCGCCGCCAGGAAGTTATTACGTTTCGCATTTAGCATCCCGGCTTCGGTTAACGTACCGGGGGTAAGAATCCGCGTGATTTCCCGTTTCACCTGACGCCCTTCTTTGGCGGCGATGGAGGCGTCTTCTACCTGATCACAAATAACAATCGCATAACCTTTTTCCACTAACTGAGTGGCGTGGCGTTCAATCGAGTGATGGGGGACACCTGTCATCGGAACTCGTCCCACACCCTTCCCCGCCTCCTTACTGGTGAGGACTAATTCCAATTCTTCAGCCACTCGCCGCGCATCTTGGAAGAAGGTTTCATAGAAGTCGCCCACCCGGTACAGCAGTACCGCATTCGGATACTGGTCTTTGAGTTCCGCAAAATGCTGCATCATCGGCGTTAACTGTTGGCGGTCCACCGTCCGATGATCCATATTTTCCGCCGCCACCTGCTTCGCCTTCTCGGTAGCGCGAACGTCGGTAGCACCGTTGGATTCGGGAGTAGATGCGTGGGAATATCCGCTCATGAACAGTTTTGATATGCCGACTTCTTAATGACTTTACCGTAATCTGGGGAGGATTGGTATTAAAGGTTTGTTAGGATTGCCTGGGAGTGGGTGCGAAGCGTCACCTTAAACCCAGGATACGGCAATGCTGTACCCCTACGGAAGAATTGATTGGGTAGGGACACGATACAATCGTGTCCTGATTTAGATCTAACAGACAAACGTGCGATCGCGCCGTTTGTAGTTGAGGCTTTAGCCTTAAACAAGTTACGTCGAAGAGAATTAACGGAACTCGACCCACTCACCTAAAACTCACACCCCCTGGATTCTACCAGTTAACGGTTGGGTGCGGGGCGGGTTTATTGAATTGAGAAGTTTCTCGCCACAAGATAACAGTCAAACCCGCCCCTACGGGTTAACTCATATTTGGGTTAAATTGTCAAATTCAGAGGAAATAAAATCAACAGGCAGATTATGCGATCGCCTGAACCCTTTCCGCTCAGGTTATAGGATAAGCTAGACCTTAGAGTCACTCAATCTGTAGAATCTTAGATCATGAACCCTCCCAGCCTACACCAGATTGAAAAAATGGTCAGTTGCTTATCGGATGAAGAGCAACTGTGGTTAATGGAAAGAATTATTCACAATTTGAGACTATCTCGCACCCTTAACCATCGTGACAGCCAGGGAAAAACGGTTGAACAGCAACTGGTAATGATGGCAAATGACCCAGGGATTCAGGGCGAACTCCAGGCAATTGATCAGGAATTTGCCGTAACTGAAATGGATGGATTAACTGAATTGTGAGCATTCAACGCGGCGAAATTTATTTTGTTAATCTCAACCCAGTTCAAGGGAGAGAACAAGCCGGAGAACGTCCTGTGCTTGTCCTTTCAATTGATGCCATTAATCGTTTACCGCTAGTGGTAACGGTTATTGTCGGAACGAAAGGAGAAAATATCCAGCGCGATTACCCAACGAACGTGCGGGTTTCTACAGCCGACAGTGGTTTGCCCATGGAAACGGTGTTCTTATGTTTCCAAATTCGCTCCCTGGATTCCAAGCGCTTTCCTAAACAACCTGCGGGTTTACTTTCTGAAGAAGTTATGGCAAGGGTTGAAGCAACGACTCGCTATTGCTTAGGCTTATAACTACCTTATCTGTGATTGCGCTGTCTACTGTCTTGGTCTGAAAGGCTTCATAGATAGGCTATAGGCAGGCGCATTTTCATAGGTAAAAAGTATACCAGAAAATTGTGCGATCGCACTTTACCATCATCGGCGTAGGATTGGTATTAAAGGGTTGTGGCAATTTTTAAAACTGTGTTCCTTGATATACCTGGGTTTTAAGATTTTCACCTGTCAGCACTAAAATAGGATGACGATATCTTTGAGGGAGAGAAAGGAAATGGATAAAACGGCTGTCATTGCGCTAACGATTAGTACGTGGATAGTAGGATGGGATGTGGCTCAAGCGGCTAACCCTAGCTTGGGGAGTTCTTTTCAAGAGTGGTGTCTGAACAAAACCCGTTTATCGGCTGAGGCAAGGAAAACAGTGGAAGTGTTGTTAGAAATAGCCGGCACGAGTGACTGTAAACAAGCTAATGAAAACCTATCAAGTCGCACTGAGTTTGACCTCAAGGTTAATCAAATAACAGATATCAGTCCTCTGTCTGGACTTACCAATCTGATTGGGCTTTCCCTCTGGGGTAACCAAATAAAAGATGTCACTCCTCTATCTGAACTTACAAATCTGACAGAGCTTAACCTCTACAACAACCAAATAAAAGATGTCACTCCTCTATCTGAACTTACAAATCTGACAGAGCTTAACCTCTACAACAACCAAATAAAAGATGTCACTCCTCTATCTGGACTTATCAATCTGACTAGGCTTATCCTCTTCTCTAACCAAATAACAGATATCACTCCTCTGTCTGGACTTACCAATCTAACTGAGCTTTCCCTCGACAACAACCAGATAATAGATGTCACTCCTCTATCTGGGCTTGCCAATCTGACAGAGCTTAACCTCTACAACAACCAAATAACAGAAGTCAGTCTGTCTGGACTTACCAATCTGACAGAGCTTTACCTCAGCAACAACCAAATAACAGAAGTCAATCTATCTGGACTTACCAATCTGAGGAGGCTTTACCTCAGCACCAACCAAATAATAGATATTAGTCCTCTATCTGGACTTACCAATCTAACTGAGCTTGACCTCAAGTATAACCAAATAAAAGATGTCAGTCCTCTGTCTGGACTTACCAATCTAACTGAGCTTGACCTCAAGTATAACCAAATAAAAGATGTCAGTCCTCTATCTGGACTTACCAATCTGACTGGGCTTTACCTCAGCAGTAACCAAATAAAAGATATCAGTCCTCTATCTGGACTTACCAATCTAACTTTGCTTTACCTCAGTGACAACAAAATAAAAGATATCAGTCCTCTATCTGGACTTATCAACCTGACTGGGCTTGACCTCGGCAGTAACAAAATAAAAGATATCAGTCCTCTATCTGGACTTATCAACCTGACTGGGCTTGACCTCAGCAGTAACAAAATAAAAGATATCAGTCCTCTATCTGGACTTACCAATCTGACTTGGTTTTCCCTCGACAACAACCAAATAACAGAAGTCAGTCTATCTGGACTTACCAATCTGACAGAGCTTTATCTCAGAAATAACCAAATAACAGATGTCAGTTCTCTATCTGAACTTACCAATCTAACTAGGCTTGTTCTCAACAACAACCAAATAACAGATGTCAGTCCTCTATCTGGACTTACCAATCTGACTGTGCTTAACCTCAGCAATAACCAAATAACAGATGTCAGTCTATCTGGACTTACCAATCTGACTGTGCTTAACCTCAGCAATAACCAAATAACAGATGTCAGTCCTCTATCTGGACTTACCAACCTGACTGGGCTTAACCTCATCTCTAACCAAATAACAGATGTCAGTATTCTATCTGGACTTACCAATCTGACTGTGCTTATCCTCAGCAACAATCAAATAAAAGATGTCAGTCCTCTATCTGGACTTACCAATCTGAGGAGGCTTTACCTCGGAGACAATCCCATACCACAGCAAACTTGTCCAGTCAGTCCCCCAGATGTTTGCGAATTCTGACCGATAACATTCTGACCGATAACACGAACAGGTGACGCACCAAACATTAATTGAAGTTAAATAGGTAAACCAAAAATGACCGCTTATACAATAGACTTTAACCCAATCATTCAGCTTACCGACGACCAATTTTATCAGTTGTGTCGGGCGAATCCAGATCTTAAATTTGAACGCAATGCCCAAGGAGAATTAATTATTATGCCTCCAACTGGCGGAGAAACCGGAAATCAAAATTTTGAGTTTGGTGCTGATTTAGCGATATGGAATCGCCAAACTCGATTAGGGGTTGGGTTTGACTCTTCCACCTGCTTTAAACTCCCCAACGGCGCTAATCGTTCTCCGGATTTGGCTTGGGTGATACAGGAACGGTGGGATGCACTATCTCCCGAACAACGCACCAAATTCCCGCCCATTTGCCCTGATTTTGTAGTGGAATTGATGTCTCCTTCGGATAGGTTAAAAGACACGCAAGATAAAATGAAGGAATATATCGAGAATGGCGCTCGTTTGGGTTGGTTAATTGCGCCAGGAATGAGACGAGTGGAAATTCATCGTCCTCAGCAAGCTGTTGAAGTTTTAGAGGCTCCAGCTACTCTCTCAGGAGAATCGGTTTTACCCGAATTTATTCTGAATTTAAGCTCTATTTGGTGAAGGTAAATTCAGGAGATTGCACCGTTCGTAGTCAGGGAACCTTAACCCTAAATAAATTACGTCGAAGAGAACTAACGCAACTCGACCAACTCACCTAAAACCCACACAAACTGAATTATACAAATTAGCAGTTGGGGTCAGGGCGGGTTTTTTCGCTTACCTTGACGTTGACCGAGGAAAGAGACGTTCTAAGCTATCTTGCAATTGAGAGTGGGGATAAATATTGGGCTTTTTACTCCAAATGTAGTCTAAAGTTTGTTGATAAGTCCACTGGGGATTTTTGGAGAAACAATAGGCAACACCTACGGAACCACTGCGACCAATCCCAGCACGACAATTGAGTAATATCTTATTTTTGCCTTGCTGCACTTGTTCATCAATCCACTGAACAGCGGCTAACAACAATTCATCGGCAATCGGATTCGATGCGCCGTCTAAAGTACCCATTTTTCTATAAGCAATAGGAGAAGATTCGGGAAACATTAAGGTCAATTCCTCCCCTAAATTCAGAACAGCATCGATACCTAGAGATGCCGCTTGGGATGCGGCGATAAAATTGCCGACATAGATATTAGGAAAAACTTCGACAAAATTGGGTCCTTGTGTCCATTGCCTGTCTGGAGAAGGCAGTTCTACTTTAAGGTAACCATTTTCCTGAAATTGTCCTGCCCATTGCCATGCATTTTCGTCATTTTTCAGGCGAAATCGATAGGTGAATTGAAAATCTCCGGGAGCCGTTGGCATAAATGAGCCTTGGAATACAGAGACTGGCTGGGATTCTTCGGGAGTGTAGGTTAAATTGATACCATGCCAATCCCCTTCACTATTGAATTTGGTTAAAGCATTCGTCCAGATTTGTACAATTATGTCTTGAGGCGGATGGGGACTCAGAATTTTAACTGTTGCCCCAAAATTCTCCAACATATAAAGCGTGATGTGGGAATGTAAGGAAGGATAAATGTCTTGAATTTGCACCAGTGAAAGATTGGAATTCTGCACCATAGTTTTAATTAATAAATTGCTCTGGCGATTGGAAGTCGCGGCTACACAAACGAATTCCGCTTAACCAGGACTGGATTACAAAGGGGTAGTTAAGCTAGATTTGGTTTGGTCTTAAGGTAAGCTTAAGCTGTCATGCATTTAAATTGGGTATTAGCAGCGAGCAAGATGCTCGCACTACCAGGATTTTGTACTTTATTACAGCGCAAAGAGCTGTAACCCATAAACAAAACCCTGATGGTAGGGGCGGGTTTAGGGACTTAATTCAAATATGCACCAATAAATGTTCAACAAAACCCGCCCTCCCTCACCAATAAGTGAACTTTAAGGGTTCAGGATGACAGTTAAATCGAGGACAAAGCCAGGTAACACATCTTCACCTGACAGTGTAGGTGGTTCGTCAATCGAGAAATTGATTTGTTCTACATCAACAGTCGGTCGGTAAATTTCAACTAGGGGAGTTTGGGGGTCAATCAGCCAACCTAAGCGAGCGCCATTATCTCGGTACTCTAACATTTTGGCACGTAAGTCTTTAAGCGAATCACTTTCAGAACGAAGTTCAATCACAAAGTCTGGACATAAGGGAGGAAAACGTCGCCGTTGTTCAGGAGATAAGGCTTCCCATCGTTGAAGAATTACCCAGGATACATTGGGACAACGTTTGGCATTATTGGGTAATCGAAACTCAGTGGATGAGTCAAACACTTTTCCCAGTCTGGTTTGACGATTCCATAGCGTCAAATCTGTGGTTAAATCGGCATTACTAATACCACTTTCTCCACCTGTTGGGGGCATAATGATTAGTTCTCCATCAGCGGTTAGTTCTAAGCGCCATTGTTCATTCGCGACACAAAGTTGGTAAAATTGCTCGTCGGTTAGACCGACGGTGGGGGGTACGTTTAGAGTTAGAGTGTCCATCGCTGTGTAAACGAGCTGAATTAATTTTATTATCGGTGATTTTTGGGGCAAAACACCATACTCGACTGGATGATTATCGCGTTTCTTAAATGGATGAGATATAGCACTACGCACACACGCTAGGACAAAAGAAGAAAAATTGAAATCGCTTTGACCCTGAATTTCGACAGGTTCAGTTGCCGCGCTCACCGTCGAAGCCTCACGCCGAAGTCCGAGTATTGAAAGAAAGCGCTATACAGGCGGTAAGGACACACATTGGCAAAGGGCGCACGTCTGTGCGCCCCTACAGTTTTTCCACGAATTCAGGTTCAAACTTGTTTCATACGTTGTGTGTTAAGATGCCAATTTCCTGGAAGATTGGCATCAGTAAATCGACATCGAGTAAAAATACAGTAATCGATTCTTTATCCTGGGGAATAACGGCTACATGACTGGCAACTTCTAGGGTATCGGCTCGTCGATAGGATTCGGGTAGTAAACGAATGGCTGATAATGGTATTTCCATTAACATTGGTGTGTCAGTTACCGGAATTCCATATAAGTCCCCTGTCGTGTTTCTAACCACAATCAAATACCCGCCCGTGCTGGATTCCTGAATCGGGCTTTGCTTGAAAAATCGCCAATACAAGTCTACAACTGTAACTTCGCGATCGCCTAAATGAGCAACGCCGACATGATTCAGCCCACTACTGTAGATTGGCGTGTGATCCACGACTTTATAAACTGACTCAATGCGTAAGGCTAGATGCAGATTTCCCATACTGAAGACAATGAATTTTAAAGATGGAATAACCTGTCTAGATTGGGCTAAATCAGTATCGTTGGGTTGAAATTGAGTAACTAATGTTGCCATTTGTCATTTGTCCTTTTTCAAAACACTGATTTCACAGATTCATTGGCGAGAGTGGGGTGGGGAAGTGAGAAGTTAGTTACACTGATTACACAGAGATTTGGCTCCCTCAGCTTCCCCGTTTACCCCATCAAGATCAAGAGGGTTGCAATTGCGGCTGTTGTGACTTATCCTGGGTTAAAATTTGTTCGATCGCACCTAAAAATTCTTGTTCCAGATAAGGTTTGGTAAAGTAAGCATTTGCGCCTAAATGCCGTGCTAACCAGCGATGTTTATCGTTACTGCGGGAGGTTAACATCACCACGGGAACTTTGGAAATCTGGGGATCTTGGCGACGTTGACCGAGAAATTCAAACCCGTTCATGTTGGGCATTTCAATGTCACAAACCACTAAATTAATCGCTGAGGTTTGCCGTAATTGTTCCAGCGCTTCTCGTCCATCTCTGGCTTGTAATACCCGACATCCAGCTCGTTCTAAGGTGAGGGCGAGAGTTCGCCGTAATGCTACCGCGTCATCTACGACTAAGACGGTGGGGGCTTTCGCGGTTTGGACTTTATCATTTGTGTGAGCAGTAGGAGAGTCGCTCATGCTCACAAGAGTGCGGTTACTGGATGTAATTGAGATTGACTGGCTGCTTTGACCTAAAAGCTGATCCATTAACACAGCGCCATCAATCACGGGGATTAAACTGCCGTCCCCTAAGATAGTACAGCCATAAGTAAAACTAGGAGGCGCGATCGCACTGCCGAAGGGTTTAATTACTAATTCCTGTTCTGTCACCAGGCGATCAATTTCTAGGGCGAGAACATATTGATCTTGACGCAAAACTAGCATCGGTAACGCCCAATCGGTTGGTGATGGAACCGAAACCAACGCCTGACTGGGACAGGTTTCGGGTAAGGGACAAGCATAATCCAATAAATCCGTTAACCGATAGGTGGGAACAATTTGACCCCGCCAGCGTAGAAATCGCTGTTCTCCGGTGGTTTTGACTTGATTCCCTTTGGGAATAACAATTTCTTCTACACTGTCTGAAGGTAACGCCAACGCCGTAGAACCAACGAAACAGACGAGGAGTTTACCAATGGTAAGGGTTAACGGTAGGCGTAAGGTAAACGTTGTCCCCACACCAGGAGATGAATGAACCGAAATCGTCCCTTTTAAGGAACGCATCTGCGATCGCACCACATCCAATCCTACTCCTCGCCCCGACAATTCACTCACTTGTTCCGCCGTAGAAAATCCAGGTTCAAACAGAAACTCAAATAATCGATTCGGCGTCAGCGTCGTCAGTTGTTCCGGTGACACCAATCCCATATCAACCGCCTGTTGACCAATCCGTTTAGTATTTAATCCTTGACCATCATCTTTGACCTCTATAATGGTTTGACTGCCTTGGTGATAGGCGCGAATTTCAATTTGCCCGACTTCAGGTTTCCCCTGCTGACGCCTCACCTCTGGTAATTCAATCCCATGATCAAAGGCATTGCGAAGTAAATGCATTAGCGGATCATAGAGTTTTTCTAACGCCGCTTTATCTACCAGAACATTCGTCCCATTCAGTTTCAAATTAACCGATTTTTTATACCGAGTAGACAAATCGCGGATCACACGCGGATAACGGTTGAGAACCTCACCCAAGGGCAACATCCGCGCCCACATCAACTCATCCCGTAAACTGGTCAGCATTTGCCGTTGCTGTTCCAGAGTTTGATCCGATTGCTTGGCAAATAGGGCGACATCATCCACCGATTCTTCCACCTGCACCATATCTTCAATAAGCTGTTGCAGTCGAGAATTGAGGATACTATAGTTATCCAATTCCAGGGAATCAAACTCTTCGGTGCGACTGACAAATTCCGTCAGTTGATTCAGCAGGGCGATATTGATCTGGGGGTTATAACGTTCCGGTGAAATTAGCATCTTGTCCGAGAGTTCCCGCAAATGATTCACCATGGTTTGCACCCGGCTAAATCGTTCTAATAACTCTCGCACAGATCGTTGTAGTTGCTGGTGTTGCAGGGATAACCCATTCCGGTTAATCGCTAACTCACCCACCAGGTTATTCATGCGTTCTAAGCGTTCCGAGTCAACCCGCACGGATAGGTGAGGTGTCGCTGCTTCCTGTTTAGATTTAGAACGTTTCGGCGATACCGATTCAGGTTCTTGGTTCTCGGATGTGGGTTGGGCTGATGGATGAGTAGCAGAGAGTTCACTCGAACCCGGTTTTGAGGGAACCAGACTATTAGAGGTAACGGCGGGAGTTGCGTCATCACTCGCCGCAGGTGCAGGCAGATCCTCAACTTCTGGCAATTCCTCATACACTTGTCCAATGGATGCGATCGCGTCTTCCAGGGTTTCTGGTGCAGGTATACTTAGACTCGATGCCGACGCTGCTGTTAATTCCTCTTCCGGTTCTGGTTCTACTTCTTCTTCCTGACTGGTGTCGGCTTCTACTTCCCCAAACACATCCTCTAAGGAGGGAACCTCATCTTCTAAATCGGCTACAAGCGGTTCAGCATCGGCATCCAAAGACGAAGGAGACAGCGATTCCTCGGATGCTGGGAAACCTAACCCCCCAGCCCCCCCAGCTTCCCCAGCTTCCCCAGCTTCCCCGGCTTCCCCAGCTTCCCCAGCTTCCCCAGCTTCCCCGGCTTCCCCGGCTTCCCCAGCTTCCCCAGCTTCCCCGGCTTCCCCAGCTAAGGCGACTAACTCAGGCGATGGTGTACCACCTTGGCTGCGATCGCCATTTAACACTGCCAGTCTACCTGCATCAAAATCAGCCAGGGCAACTTGAGTAATCTCTAACGCCTTGTCTGGGTGGGCATTTAGCGCCGTAATTGCCATCTGTGCGATCGCGCCAAATCCGGGTAGATTTAAAAGTTCGGCAAACCCCGCAAATACATCTGCTTGCGCCCGTAACTCTCCGGCTACCGGATGATGATCTGGATCTGCTACAACTTGAGACAGTAATTCCAAACCTTGTTCCACATCCACTTCAAAGATGGATAATGCCATATCTACCCCTAATTCTGATGAACTGGGGATAAAATTATCTGCCTGAGTTAAGGCATCACCTAACCGGGTTTCAATCTGAGCAAAAATCGGTTCAGCAATCGCTAAGGATTGCTCTTGATCAAACTGATTGGTGGCAATTTGCTCCATCAATGGCAGACGCAAACAGTCATACGCTTGCAGCAATTGACTCTCTAAGTCTGTATCAATTTCAACAGTTTTGTTGTAGAGTGCCTTAAAAATATTTTCTAGGCGATGAGCGATAGTCTTAATCGCCTCCAATTCTACACTCGCTGAACCTCCTTTTAAGGAATGAGCTGCTCGCATCATTCCATGGACATTTGCCGTGCTCCGATCCTGACGCAGGTTAAGCAAGCCCGCTTCAATATTTTGTAAGAGTTCCGGTGCTTCTTCAATAAAGAATTGATAGGCTTGATCGCGAATATCGGGGTTGAGTGTCATTTGTCCTTCGTCCTTTGTCCGTGGTCATTAGTCATTTGTCTACTGTAGGGTGGGCACTGCCCACCAGCCTTAAGTTGAATGTCTACTGTAGGGTGGACACTGCCCACCAGCCTTAAGTTGAATAAAGGGCGACCCGATCAAATTGAGTGGACACAGTTGTTGATTGATGCAAGCGGGTCGCCCCTAAACTCTTAAATGAAATGAATCAACAAATGACCAATAACTGATGGTTACTTCAACTTAAACTGACCTACGTCAGATTGTAGGGCTTGAGCCACTTTTCGTAGTTGTTCAAAGGAAGACGAAACAAACCCAGCTTCTTCTGATGTTCGGGCAGCAATGTCTGCCACATTGGTCATCGTTTGGGTCACATCTTCAGAGGCTCGGGATTGAACAACTGTGGCGTTGGCAATCGCTTCAACCAATTGGTTAATCTGGTTAGAAGCTGTGGCAATTTTGTTCAGAGAGGCACGAGTTTCGTCCACTAATTTTGTACCCGTAACCACCTGTTCTGTCCCTGCTTCCATCGCCGCAACCACTTCATTGGTTTCCCCTTGAATCGCCGCCACCAGTTTTTCAATTTCTGCTGTCGCTTCTGCCGATTGCCGCGCCAAGGCACGTACTTCGTCCGCAACCACCGCGAACCCTCGTCCTTCTTCTCCGGCGCGGGCTGCCTCAATGGAGGCGTTCAGCGCTAGCAGGTTGGTTTGGGCGGCAAAGGTGCTAATCAGGTTAACAACGGTGGAAATCTTTTGGGATGATTCACCCAAGTGTTTGACTTTTTTCGCTGTTTCTGCTACAGTTTCACGGATTGCTAGAATCCCTTCAACAGTGCGGTTCATATTGTCGTCCCCTTCTGCCACAGTCTGAGAGGCTTCTTGCACTGCCAATTCTGCTTGTTCAGCGTGGGCGGCAACCATGCGTACTGTTTCTGCCATTTCTTGGGCACGGCTAAGAGCGTAGGAAATTTGCTCGGCTTGCATCAAGGCTTCTTGGGATAGGGATTGAACCGCCACTTCGTTGCTGCTTGTGGTTGTTGCCACCTGAGTCGCCGCTTTTTGCACCTGTTCGACAATCTTGCGTAAGTTTCCTACCGTGGCGTTGTACGAGTCAGCAACCGTACCGATTTCATCCGCTGTGACTCGCGCCCGAATGGTTAAGTCACCTTTACTAATTGGGTCTACTTCCTTCAGGAGTTCTAAAGCGCGTTGTTGTAAGCCTTCTTTCAACTCCCGTTGTTCTTGCGCCAGTTTGTCGGTAGTTTCTAGGAGCATTACTCGGTCGATTACCAGTCCAATCTGACCCCCTAACTGTTTAAAGAAGTTGACTTCTGCAGTTTGCCATTCACGAGGAACCGAACATTGGTTCGCCATGATCAAAGCAAAAGGTTGACCTTCGTGGAGAATCGGCACTTCTAAGTTGGCTTTGACACCCAGACGTGCCATTAATTTTTGTTCCTCTGGTACTAAATCCGCTTCAAAGACATGATTGGTAGCGACAACACGGGCTTCTTTATACGTCTGGCGTCGTTCCTCAGACAGAGTGAGTTCTTCCATCTTGTCATTCAGGCTACGGGGCCAACCCATTGCCACTGATTCAGCCGCAACATAGCTGCTACCATCAGGGTTAAATTGGAAGATCATCACTCGTTCAGCCTTAAGGATTTTACGGGTTTCCTCAACCGCTTTCTGGAAGAGATCCCGGATTTCCTGGGATTTCAGGGTGCGAGAACCTGTAATATCTGCCAGTAAGCGGGCTTGTTCGGCAGCGAGTTCTTGTTCTTGGATAAAGACCTCTAACTGACCCGCCATATCGTTAATGTTTGCACCCAGAGTCGCCAGTTCGTCATCCCCTTTAACCTGCAAGCGAGTATCCAAGTCACCTTGACCAATTTTTGACACCGCACCGGCTGCATCCACAATCGGTCGAGTAGCGTTCCCAGCCACGAACGTCGCGACTGCACCAACCATTAAGGCGGCACCCCCTGTCCCTAATCCCAGAGTCCAGAGCATATTCCGTTGCGGTGCAAACGCCACCTCAGAAGGACGGACAATAATTAGCGCCCAGTTCAGGTTATACAGTTCAGCTAAGTTTTCTGTAGGGGCGTAAGTAATAACGTCTTCCCGTCCAGTTCGCTGTTCAACAATGGTCAAGATTTCTGCCTGGTTTTGTTGAACTTGACTATACAGCTTGGGAAACTTTTCCTCAAATGTTTGACCCACATCATTAGGATCTTCTGCAGCCACCACGTTACCTGACGAATCAATCAGGTGAAATTCTTGTTGTCGCTCTTTGGTTACACCGAAAATTCCATTCACTCGTTCCATCGGCTCACGGGTGCGGATAATGCCAATGGTTTTACCTGTCACGGAATCCTTAATCGGTGCGGCTATATAGATACCGTACCTGTTAGTCGTTTCAGAGAGCCGTGGTTCCGTGATGTAGATCTGATCCGTTCTCAATACTTCTTGAAAATAGTCTCGGTCAGAGTGATTTTCGAGAATTTCTCCAGAGTCTGATTGGGCAAGAACGTTACCCTGGAGGTCAAACACACCAATACTGTCGTAACTGCCGTACAGTTTCTCATAGGCATTAAGCAGACGTTCCTTTTCTGCCTTGGGTGTACTCTTCACCAGTTCAGCATTATTAAACACCGGAACTTCTGCCATAACTTGAATGTCACTGTAGCGTTCTGCCATGAATGCCTCTAACTTGTCTTCCAAGTCAATTGTGTTCGTTTGTTCGTTGCTCACCACTTGTTTATACATCCCGCCACTGGCTGTAAAGTAGGCAGTCGCCCCCACTGCCAATACGGGTAATGTTCCAATGGCTAGTGCTAAACCAATCGCTTTACTTCGCAGACTAGACAGCAACCCGCGACGGTTTGAACGCTGTTCTGGCGTTTTTCCCATCGCCTCGAGTGCAGGCAATTTAGGTAGAGATTGATCAGCAGTCCCAGACGTTCGATAGGGCATCGATGGGGGATAGTCACTGGAATAGGGTTGAGTCTCAGGGGGTAGATTCTGCGAGTAAGAACCGCGACCATTGGTATCAGGTTTGGGAGAAAGTCTAGTCATGAATCGAACCTCTTTAATACAAAATACGGAGAAGTTGGCAAATTGCTCAAAACTGGACTTATGAGAATTCATTTCCTACGGTTTGCCACCGTGCCTATTTCCATTGGCAGGGCTTCTACGATAGGAGATAAAATCTGATAAGCCTTTTGGCGGAAAATCTAACTGCCACTAAATGCGAGGCAGTCCTATTCAATAATCGGTCGTGTAAATTCAGTAAACTGAAACAACAATGAATTAATCGTGGAAAGGTAGAACACCCTGATTTGAACTTGATGAGTTAGATCGAAAACATGGAAAACTAAACACTTGATCAGGGGGGGTTTAGTCGCATCGGAGTGAAAGAGCCAAGGGAATAGTTAAACCCGCCCCTACAGACTAAGATGATACGCTTCTACAAAATGGGATAAGCGAAAATTCCTCGACATTACACATTTGTTACCTTACCCCTTAAACAGATTGCTTGGGCATCGATGCAATAATCGCGTTTCCATCAATAATCACGAGCATTTCACCATTATTTTTCAACCAGTACCCGCGCAAGAATGGCACCAGTTCCGGGGTAACACTAGCGGAGGGAGGAGATTGAATCCAATCGGCATGACACCATTCAATATCTTCAACTCGGTTTACCACGAGTCCTAGCATTTCGCTGTTGGCTTGGGTTGAAGTTGACGATTTGGTTTTGGCTTGCAGCACAATCGCCGTATAAGCTGAACCACTAGCCGCTTGTTGATACCACGGCGTAAGCCCGACTAAATGACCTAAATCAACCATCCATAAGACTTCACCCCGCCAATTGTAAGCCCCCATTACCCAAGCTGGCATTTGAAAAATTGGGACAATTTGACCTCTAGGAATCGTCAATACTTCAGTCAGTTGATGAATGGGTAATAAAGCGGTGGTATCCGGTAACAAATGAAAGCGCAAAAACTGTTCATTTGCCTGGGTAGCCAGACTCGATAATTGTTCTGAGATTGGGATAGTCGGTAATGAACTATTTGAGCTGAGTAAGACGTTGGACATTGACATTCTCTACAACTTAGGCAGTGTGAGTATCTTGTTGACCTATTTTGTCAAAGGAGAAAGATACTTGTACGACCTTGGCTAAACTTAGATGAGATCCTTCTACTTTCTCTCGTTGATTAGCTTCTGATTAGCTGTTTCACTGTGCGTAAAAGTTCGGCTTGATCAATCGGTTTACCAATGTAGGCATCAGCACCTTGCTTCATTCCCCAAAATTTATCCATTTCGCCATGTTTGGTCGAGCAAATAACCACAGGGATGCTTTTGGTATTAGCGGCATCTTTAATGTCTCGGCAAACCTCAAATCCACTCCGACCCGGTAGCACAACATCTAGAACAATTACATCTGGTTTTTGGCTGCTCAATTTCATCAACGCATCTTCACCACTATCAGCAGTGAGAACTTTGATTCCTTCTTGCTGTAAGCATTGAGTAATGATTTGTAAATCTGTCAAGCAATCTTCAACAACTAAAGCAGTCCCCATAGTCTTAACCTCATGAAAAAATAAATGGAAGGGTTAGTCTAGATTATTTACGGATCAAGGCTTGTCTTGGCAACTCGATCCAGGGATAACTAATCTAGACTGAATGGACATTACGCCTATCGCAGCGTTAATTGTTTAACGGTACGGAGCAATTCCTCTTGATCAACGGGTTTCGCCAGATAGGCATCAGCTCCTTGTTTCATGCCCCAGAATTTATCCATCTCACCGCTTTTAGTTGAGCAGATTACAATGGGAATCTTGCTGGTATTCGCGGCAGCTTTGAGATCACGACAGACTTCAAACCCACTGCATCCTGGAAGGACAACATCTAGGACAATCACATCTGGTTTGTGGGTATTCAATTTTTCTAGGGCGGCTTCACCACTGTCAGCCGTCAATACATTAATACCTCCTTGCTGGAGACAATTAATGATGATTTGCATGTCGGTGGCAGAATCTTCAACAACTAGAACAGTTCCCATGATATTTACCTCGCGTAAAATAAGAATGGATGGTTTTGATTGAATTTTTGTTGTTAGTCAGTGATTTTCACCTAAAACCACTGACTAATGACCAACAACACCCTGCTTAAGATGCTTGCTGATCACATTAAGTACAGTTCCCGCATCAATGGGTTTATTCAAGAAATCAGATGCGCCCACTAATTTGGCTCGAACGCGATCAACAATGCCATCTTTCCCAGTCAAAATCACAATTGGCGTAGTTTGGAATGCTTGCAATTTGCGTAATTTGGCGCAAATCTCATAGCCATTGGTATTCGGCATCACTAAATCGAGAAAGATTACATCAGGTTTACGAGCAATCACAAGCGCGATCGCACGTAAGCCATCGTCGATAACCAGCGATCGATAACCACTGGCGGTGAGGAGTTTTTCCATGGTGTGGCAAACCAAGGGACTGTCATCCACACAAGCAATTAGTGGCTGGGTGGATTGTGTGGTAGTGGATGGATTTTCTGAACTCTCTTGCTTGACGGGACTCGGTAAATCAGGGATAGAAATTAACTCCACTAATCCCCAGCGAATATAAGGCAACAGAGAACGAGTTACTTGCAAGACATCCCGCTTCATCTGCACCGCCACATCCCGCAACGTATGTTTGCCGTCCAAAAGTTTGCTCAGGAGGTGGTAAACTGCCTCTGACGTCCGGGCTTCCAAGGCTTTGGGCTGTCTAATAACGGGAGCCAGGTTAGGAGAATATTCTGCGACCAAATCGTGATGCCAAGCCTGCCATAACTTATCAGTTTGTGCGATCGCCATTTCTACATCAACAACAGGAAGCTGGGTGGATAAGGTGTTATCCTGTTTAATTTGGTAGGTGGTTTGCTTGGCATGGGCGATATCAAACAAAACTTCCGTAATCACCGATTGAATCAAGTTCTTCGTCTGTTCAGGTGTGATCTTCTGTTGTTTTACCCATAAACTCAACAGATAATATTGCCAAGACGTTTGACAATTCGCTTGATTGAATTCGCTTAAATCACGCTGTATGGTTAATCGATCTAACGTTAACTGAGGACTGTGGGTGGCTATATTTCTCAGCCACCGTCTCACTGGATGAGTGCCACCCATGGCATACATCAGATGACCATCGCATAGAAAAAACAACCATTTTTGCTGGTCTGGACTCGTCAGTATCAGATGACCGCTAAACCGAATCCGCTTTAAGGTTTGAATAAATTGAACTTGCTTAGATGCTGTAAACAAACTAAAAGAAACATTCGGTTTAATTGATTTAACGGTCATGACGGCACCATAGCTTGGACAAATTAACGGAAGACTGATCGGCTACACCCTATTTAGCATTTCTATTTTTCCTGATTCATTCCTATTCAATTAATAGCACTGTGGATAGGTTGTTGTGGGTAAATAACTAAGAGTTTTATAAAAACTTTTTTCCTTTTGCAATAGAGGAAAATCGTAATACATTGCTTTGTTTGTAATACATACACTTATTTGCTTTTATAATCAAATAATAGATAATATATTTGCACCTAATATAAATAGATTAATTCTAAGATTGCGTCGTATTAAAACGTATTACAGTTCTGCTAAAACAGGATAAAAGGAGATGGAAATGGCAAAATTAAAATGTAAAGTTTTGTCTACTGTATGACAACAATTTTAAAAATTCGATGAAGCGATGAAACCAATCCTGACGAGCCAATCACCGTGGCGTTTAATTCCTCCCCTATGCCTCTCCGGACAGCTTCAGATGGCAATTGACCAATGGCTTCTGGAACAACAGCAGGGGAGCAATGTAGAGACGTGCCATGGCACCTCTGGGTACACAAGTGCTAGGAATGCTCCAGTTCTGCGGTTTTACACCTGGGAATCTGCGACAATTTCCCTCGGATATCATCAACGTCGTTGGTCTCCGGCTTGGCAAACGTTGACCTGGAACGGAAAACCAATTCCCTTAGTCAGGCGTCCCACAGGAGGACGTGCTGTGCTACACCAAGGTGATTTAACCTATATGGTGGTAACTTCAGGACTCAGTAATAAGCGTATAGAAGCCTATCAGCAGATTTGTAAATTTTTGATTCAGGGGTGGCGATCGCTCGGCGTCGATTTGCACTATGGTAAGGCGGGACGAGATTATCGCCACAATCCCAATTGTTTTGCCACAGCCACAGGTGCCGATTTGGTCACAACTGAAGGGTATAAACTGATTGGCAGCGCTCAGTTACGACGCGGCGACGCGATATTACAACATGGTTCGATGCGCTTAGAGCCAGATACTCAGTTATTTGCTCAGGTGTTTGGCGAATCATCTCCTGTCAATTTACCCCTAACTCAGCGAGGGGATAATTTAAGGCAAACAGTGATCGAAGCACTAACCCAAGCCGCCGCCGATTGTTTTGGTGTGGAGTTTGTTGTACAACCGTTATCCGATCAGGAGTGGCAAGAAATTTTAGCGAATGTAGAGACGTGCCGTGGCACGTCTGGGAGCGGAAGAGACAAGGGAGAAGATATAGGGAAGATATGATTTAATTTTTGCACTCGGTCAGGGCGGGTTTAGTCGCATCTGGGTGAGGCAAAAAACGATAATAGTGAAACCCGCCCCTACACACACGCCATGATAGATATAGCGCTACGCGCCAGGCAATAGGCAATAGGCAATAAGCTGTAATGCATTTAAATTGGGTATTAGTAGCGAGCAAGATGCTCGCACTACAAGGATCTCGCAATTCTTGACATTATGGTTTAAATGCCGAACAGCTTAGGCAATAGTAAAGAAAAAAGCTTACTAAATCAGAGGATTGAGCGATTTTGAATTTTTCTTAATTTGTCCTAACGTGTCTGCGTAGTGCTATAAAGCAGAAGAAATCAAAAATGGTTAATCGAGATTGGCAGCAATTTGCCCTACTGTTAATCGATGTGCAACAGGATTTCTGGAATCTAGAACTCGAACAAGCGTTTCCAGATTTCCAGTCAAATATTGCTCGTTTGCTCCGCTTCTGTCGTCAAGAGGGACTCGAGGTAGTGCATCTGCGGGAAGTTTTTAACCCCGATGGTTCCGATTGGTTACCGCGATATCGGTTGCGGGGACGTGCGGTTTGTGTCAGGGAAACGCCAGGAGCCGAGGTATTAAGTGTGGCGACGGCGCAATCTGGAGAAATGGTTATGGAAAAGCCAACTCAAGATGGGTTCCATCATCCTCCGTTGCTGGATTATCTGCGCTCCACTGGGAAAAAATACATCCTGACGGCGGGATTGGTGACATCGGTTTGTGTCCTGTTAACCGCCGCTTCTGCGTCTCAGTTGGGATTTTTGGTTACCGTGATTTCTGATTGCTGCGCCGATTATCCCGAAGCTCACGCGATCGCACTCCGTCGTTACCGAGGCTTTATGCTTGAATTAGCCTGTCTTGATGAACTTCCGCAACGGTGGGGAGAGTGGGTTGGGCAAATTGAGCGGTTAGGTTGACGCCTTGCTCCCTACCTTCTGCCTGGTTGGTGAGTCTGTCGAACCTGGTTGGTGAGCCTGTCGAACCTGGTTGGTGAGCCTGTCGAACCTGGTTGGTGAGCCTGTCGAACCTGGTTGGTGAGCCTGTCGAACCACTGCCTTCTGTTTACGGTTATCCACATCAAAATTTTACTAATTTCTGTATTAAATACTACGTTTAGGTGATCTTTTTTTATTTTATTCGTGGTATTTTTAAATTAGAGTCAATACCAGAAGTAAAGCTAAAGGACTGTTCACCATGAACAAACAACTACAAAAACAAGCAAAAGAAGCCGCAGCTACCCATCGCCAAAGCTTGCACAAGAACTTGCAGCATCGTATAGAAGTCGCTAGAGCCAATGGCAATGACGCTTTGGTTCGTCAGCTAGAAGCCGAAGCTAGCTATTTGAAACTCAGTTAAGATATCAATTAATCCTGACACAGGAGACAATCAAATTCCCCGAATGTCAGGAAAATTTAACAACCCCCCCCAAAATACCTTTTTTGAATGTTGGCATTTGGGCGGGTTTTGTTGATCAGTGAGGAGGGCGGGTTTTGTTGATCAGTTATCGGTGAGGAGGGCAGGTTTCGTTGATCAGTCGGGTTTTGTTGATCAGTTATCGGTGAGGAGGGCGGGTTTTGTTGATCAGTTATCGGTGACAAGCTAAGGTTAGTCCCTAAACCCGCCCCTACAATTGTGGCTAAACTCCCCCTGCTCCCCCTGCTCCCCCTGCTTCCCCTGCTCCCCCCGCTTCCCCTGCTCCCCCCGCTTCCCCTGCTGCCTCTGCTCCCCCTGCTTCATCGTATCTACGAAGCTGCTCAAGTATTTTTGCCAAGCTGCACTAGCGCCCCCCAACCACGACATCCTTAATCCGAACATGGGGACCACCAACGCTGACGGCTAAAGGCATTTGTCCGCCTTTACCACACCCGCCACTGACGTAGAGTGTATCATTGCTGATCGCGTCAATATCTTTCAGGGTTTGAAACACATTCCCGGTGAGAGTAACATCGCTGACAGGTTCTGCAATCTTACCATTGCGAATCATATACCCCTCAATCTAGTCAACTCAACTTTTTCTAGAGACAGCCTCTAGGCAGAAAGCCAAGCTATTGCCCTAGAGTTATTGGTTGAGTCTCTGGCATAGACAATTCCTGCTAAACTCCCTCCAGAGTATTGACCATAATCTGGTGCAAGTTTTCTGCCCATTTATCCCAGTTTAAGCGCGTGTCATACTCTTCCCGGGACAATCGTACTAACTGTTCATAGGCATCTTTATTGACAAAGTTAGTCGCTATCAAATCAGCATATTCATGACTCGATGCAGAGAGGGGTAGCATATAACCATTCCGTCCATTCTTGACAATCGCGGGAATTCCACCAACATCACTTGTGATTACCGGAATACCATAAGCATTGGCTTCACAAATCACTATCGGCGAACAGTCAGCGCGAGTCGGCAACAGTAAGAAATGCGATTCTAATAACAATTTATTCAATTTTTCCTGCTGTTGAGGAACATTCTTATTCAAGAAAGGAATGACGGTTAATCTTTCATGCTGAATCTCGGCTGGAGGAACCGTTCCCACCATGATTAGCTCTGCATCTATTCCCATCTTAAGCAGGGAAACAAGAGTTTGGAAAGCAACATCTGCACCTTTTCTCTGCCAATTTTTACCAATAAACAACAAACGACACCTTTGATGCCGATACTTCTGTCGGATTTCATTTACATCGGGAACAATATCTAAATTTGCGCCGAAGGGGACAACGTTGATCTTATTCGCGGCTGCGCCATAATCGCAAACAGCAGAATGGGCAGCCCATCCCGAAGAATAGACTATCTTGTTAGCTTTCGATAGCACTGCCGTCTCTACGTTGGAAGCCGTCCGAAAATCCTCTTCAGTTAAGAAAATCTTATAAGTATCGTGGAGTAGTTTTGGGGTTGCATCTGACAAGAAAACAATCGGTAGATTGGTTTCCAAAAAACTTAATTCTTTTGAGGCAACAGGAGCAAAAAGTAAATCACAGGGCGTACTTTTAAGCTGTCTTTGAACTACGGTAATGAATTTCTCATATTGCTCACCTAGCTGAGAATTTTTGAGTCTGACAAATCCTACTTTCTCGGCATAGCTTAAAAGTTTACGCCATTGAAAATATCTTCGAGGTAACCCCAAGTTGACCAGTTTAATATTCCTTTTCCTCAAGGCTTTGTGCATGTAGTAAATAGTTCCAGAAAAGGCATTCTTGTCCATGTAGTTTTGCACAGAGAAAAAGCCGATCCGTATTGGCTGTGCCATGAAAGTAACCCTTCTTTTTGCTAACAAGTTTTTATGACTACAACAAATACTTCCATTCAAAATCAATGTCAAGTATTTTTTGATGCAAAAACTAAATTCAACAAAACTAAATCATTATTGCCTGAGGATAAACATACGCGCGATTGTTCAGAGTCGTGGCGGGTAAAAAAATACCATAATTTAACAATTGCTTGACTTGACACCCTAACATACTTATAATTCCACCAATGAAAGACTTAGTCCGAGATAACTGAGGCTGACTCCATGGAAACCGTCAAAAATCCTGTCATCGCCATCGGGCTGGATGCCGCCGAGCCATCTCTACTCGAAAAGTGGATGTCTCAGGGATATCTGAAAACGTTGTCCCATCTGCGCCAGCAGGGAATATACGGACGTTTGCAGAATTTTCGAGATTCTAATGTAGAAACAGCTTGGACAACCTTTGCCACGGGTTGCTCACCTCAAAAAACTGGCTTATGGGCGCACATGGGGCTTCGCGAAGGGACTTACAACTTTGAAACCCGTGCCGCTTATGATTTTCAGGAGTATTCCCCCTTTTACGCATTGGGTGAAGACTATCGGGTGGTTACCTTCGATGTTCCCCAAGTACGGCTGACCGATAAAATCAACGGGTTACAAGTGGCAGCTTGGGGGGCGCACTCTCCTCAAGTCGAGAGTGGCTCTTTACCGGAACCACTTTTCCAGGAGTTGATTGACAAGCATGGCGCCAGTCCAGCCCTCCACAAAGACTACGCCGTTTGTCTTGATTTGAAGAGTACTCTTAAAGTGGCGGAACGATTGCACACCGGGATTGCTCGACGCTCGGCAACTTGTCAGGATTTGTTAACACGGGAAACCTGGGACTTGTTTTTAACGGTATTCAACGATTCCCATTCTGGGGGTCATCTTTTTTGGCAATTGAGCCAACCGGATCATCCCCTCTATGAAGCCTTAAGACAGGGTGTCTCCCATGATCCCTTGCTAGAAATTTACCAGGCAATGGACAGAGCAATTGGTGAGATATTGACTAAGGCTCCTGATAATGCTGATGTGGTCATCTTTTCCGCCCATGGCATGGGTCCAGCTACGATTGATTTACCCAGCTTTGTCTTCCTACCGGAGTTTCTCTACCGCTTCAGTTTTCCGGGGAAATGGGGACTTGGCTATGGCAAAACCTCAGATCCCCTACCCCCCCCATTTACCAAGATGAAAGGGAATTGGTGGGAGCGGCATTTGTGGGGGACTAAATATGATCCCAATCCCATTCGACGTTTTCTGAGGCGCGAAACTCCCTCTCGACTCTTTAAAGTGATAGAACCTCTGCTCGATTCAACCCAGGAATCGGATTTAATCTCACCTTTCCAACTGGCTCGCCAAGGGGAGCAGGTTGTACCTTGGAATCCAGCCCAATGGTACAAGTTAATGTGGCCCTCAATGAAAGCGTTTGCGCTGCCAAGTTTTGCAGAAGGATATATTCGGATCAACCTGCAAGGGCGAGAACCCCAGGGAATTGTCGCGCCGTCGGACTATCATGCCCTTTGTGATGAAATTTGCCAGAAGCTATATGCTCTCAAAGATGCTCGTAAAGGCATCCCGATGGTTAAACGAATTGTCCGCACCCGACAAGATCCGAATCAGCGAGATCCGAAGTTACCAGATGCTGATTTAATTGTTGTGTGGCAGGAAGACTATGCTACTGATGTAATGGATAGTCCTGATTATGGACGCTTTGGTCCCTTACCTCCTTATCGGGCGGGAAGCCATCGCCCCGAAGGATTTATTCTGGCGTGCGGTTCGGGTATTGAGCCAGGTTCTAGTTTATCAGCTGGTCATGTCCTGGATTTGGCACCAACATTTTTGACATTAATGGGAGCGCCAATTCCTGAATACCTCGAGGGGAAACCTCTACCGTTGAGGATGAGTCAGCCTGTTGATTATGTGGCTAAAACTTGACCAAAGCCATTTGAGTTCCCTCCCCTTAACGAGGGGAGGGTTAGGGTGGGGTTGACAAGGGGAGAGTTAGGGAGAGTTCCGTCTCAAGGTATTGGATATTTTTGAGCTTAAGTTGACATCAACGGGTGTCAGAAATCATCAACTATCGAGTTCCTATCCATCATGAAAAAAATGCTTCGTTCAGCCTCTCATCTGAGGGAAGATATCAAGCAGTTCAGGTGAATATGTAACCTATTTGCCTGAGTTGCTTTACACAATCTTCATATATTCTTTACATAAACTTTATACATTAACTTTGCCTGGGCTGTTATTCTTTTTATATACGCTCATCCCACAGTCTAGAGTAAATTATCCGAAAACTGCTGGGTTCTATCCACAGCTAGATGCAATCGTCATCAAAAATGCTGTATATATGTCTTAAGCCTTTAAATGTTTTGGCAACTCTCTATTAGAGTTTGGAATTGCCAGAAAGAGGTAATGACAAAATAGGAGAATGCCTGTTGTGACAATTGCCATCAAGGTTTATCTGAAGTACCAGTTAAATAAATGATTTGAATAGGAGCCAGACCAAAAATGAAAAAAATTGTTAGAGTTTTACAACAAATAGCTGTCGCTAGCGTTGCTGTCGTAGCGGCTAATTCAGCAGAGGCAGCAATTATTGGCAGTAGCGTTCGTGGAGGATATGTCGGTCAACCTGAAACAAATTTAGAACTGCAAATTGTTGATCCACCCCCCCAAGAAATAAGGATTATTAATTTTGAGAGAGAGGAGGGCGATGACAGAATAAATCCAGATCCGAATAGGGATCTCCGAGCAGTTATTGAGAAGCAAGCACTTGTGCTTCCTAGAAACCTTGATGTATTGGATGAGTTTGGCGAAGAAACCTTTAGACCTAACACTACAATTGCTAAAGATACTCTTGTCAGCAGTTATTTATTTTATGTCAACCCAGCTGGGGTTGGTCAGCCGAAGTTTCGCTGGCACGGTCAAATCCGATTTGATGCACCAGTTCTGGGGATTCTTGGTGGTTTTAGCATTAATTGGAACGCTAGTAACCGATTACTCGGTTTAGAAAACACTAGCTATAGCATAGGCTCTGGTTTAGATCGACGTCAGGGTGATATTGTAAATATTGACAACAATGTTTTACAATTTGATATAACGGCGTCAGCGGGAATGGAGCCATTTCGCGTGATCACCTCTGGCTCTCCAACAGTATCTGTACCCGAACCAATTACTATCTTGGGTTCTGGTGTGGCTTTGGGATTCGGAGTCCTATTTCGCAAAATCAAGCAGAAGCAATGAAGTTAAAGGAAATCATTAGATAAACTTTTTATCTCTAGCGATTTAAAATAGGGTAATCTGGAACAGTTAATACCCTCTAATCTGAGCTAGGGAGTTTCTGTGTACAATTGACTCTCTCCTAAACCTATGAGTAAAGCGAAGATTTTCTTTATCGGTCTTGATGGAGCAGACAGAGATTTGATTCTTCAATGGGCAGAGGCGGGTTTGCTCCCGACTTTTCAATCCCTCCTTCAGCAAGGAGCGTTTGGTCTGACCAATGACCCACCAGGAATTAACGGCTGCCACTGGCCCACTTTCTTTAGTGGGGTTTCACCAGCCAAACATGGGCGTTATTGGGCACAACAGATTCAGCCAGGCACCTATGATATTGGAACATATAGCTTTGGCTGGGAACCTTTTTGGAATGTTTTAAGTCGGGCGGGTCGTAAAATTGCATTAGTTGATGCTCCTGAAGCGCCCCTGGCTGAAAGTCTTAATGGAATTCAGATAGTTGAACGGCATCATTACAAACAGGGAAACTCGTCTGTCCAGACTTATCCGTTATCTTTAGCAGCCGAAATAGAAACGCAGCTAGGAAAAAACTCAATTGGAAGTTTACGTACTGTTGGACGCGGTATAGATGAATTGAAAGACTTTCGTCAAAACTTATTGACCAGTATTGAAAAGAAGACAGAACTATCCAATCACTTTATAGAACAAGGCGAGTGGGATCTTTTCCTAACCGCTTTTAGAGAAGCTCACTGGGCGGGTCACCAATGTTGGCATCTTCATGATCCAAATCATCCCGAATATGATCAGGAGGTTGTCAATGCTATTGGAAACCCAATGAAGGACATTTATATTGCCATTGATGCTGCCATTGGCAAACTCCTACAGCAGGTGAGTCCAGAAACAACTGTCTTTATTTTTGCTAGTACTGGCATGGGTCCCAACTATACTGGGGTGCATGTTCTAGATGAAATCCTCTTAAGCATCGAGAATCCTCAGAGAGCAGCGATGGGTCAACAGGTTGGCAATACCCTGAATTCTTTGAAGCGGTATAAGTTTCTCCGGCAAATCAAAAAACGCCTCTGGAAACCCATACAAAACATTCGTGGTACAGGGAAACCCTCCATCTCAAAGTTGAGTAATCGTAAATGTTTCCAGGTTCCCTCCAGTGAAGCATTTGGAGGAATTCGGGTCAATCTGGTTGGTCGCGAACCCCAGGGTAAGATCCAACCGGGGCAAGAGTATGAAGAGTTCTGTGAAGCCCTATGCCAAGACCTGTCAGAACTAACTAACTATGATACCGGAGAACCGCTAATCCGAAATATTTTCCGGTCAGCCGAAATCTATAACGGAGAACGTCCCATGGGTCATCCCGATCTACTCGTTGAGTGGAACCGGAATGCACCCATTGCTTCAGTTTACTCGCCAAAGGTAGGGAAAATTGATAAAGTTTATTGGGATAGCCGGACTGGAGATCACAAACCTGGCGGACTTTTCTTGGTGTCAGGAGCGTCCATCGAACCCAAGCAAGTTGAACAGCCTACATCGATTGTAGACTTCGCGCCGACCATCGCCTCTCTACTTGAAGTGCCACTTCCTACGAGTGATGGAAAATCGATTTCAGGTATCTTCTCTTCAGCGATTTGTACTGAATCATAGATGTCTATTCGAGACGACTTAAAGAGTGGAAACAAGCATAAAACCTCGCCATTACAGGGGAGAGTAACTTAGATGATTAAGCGATTGATCAAGGATGTAACTTATCCAATCATTAAGTCCCGACCAGACTTCTTAATTATTGGAGAGCAGAAAGCGGGAACTACCTCATTATATAATTATCTAACCCAGCATCCCCAAGTCTTTGGCAACATTGGCTGGAAGGAAGTTCGCTACTTTGATCGCCCTGAACATTATAATCAAGGCTTTGGCTGGTACTTAGGGCATTTTCCCTCTAAACTTCGCAAAGGAAATAAATTAACCTGTGATGCATCCCCTAATTACCTATCCTACGAATTTGTTCCCGAACGCATCAAAAAAGATTTAGGGGATATTAAAATGATTGCCGTATTTAGAGAACCTGTCTCTCGTGCTTATTCAGCATGGCAGATGTTTCATAGTTTTGCCAATATTGATAATGATCATTTGAGGCGATTTTATGACAGAAGAACGTTTGCTGAGGCAGTTGAAGAAGAATTTAGTCCTAACTTTGATCATGCTAAATACCCGTTTCGTTATGATTATGTCGGTCGAGGTAAATATGTGCATCATTTAGAAAATTACTATAGCTATTTTGATAAGGATACTATCTTAGTTTTAAACATGGAGCAGTTTCGGAAAGACTTAGATGCAGTACTAAATCGTGTGTGTGATTTTCTGAATATCGAACACTTTTCCCAAGAAATACTGGAAAAATTACAGCAGGAAAAGCACAATAAGGGAAAATATCAATTTCAGAAAACTCCCGCTGATCAAGAAAAACTAGAGTTTCTCAAGAGTTACTTTGTTCCCTTCAATGAGAAGCTGTATAAAATATTAGGTGAGAAGTATAACTGGTGAAGTTGGTTGGGTTAAGATTCCTTTTGCCAAAAGTGATTCAATGATAAAACAATCGATAAAAAAAATAGTATATCCTATCTATCCCATTATCAAGTCTAGACCCGACTTTTTAATTATTGGAGTTCAGAGAGCAGCCACAACTTCCTTGTATCACTATTTAACGTCGCATCCTCAAATAGTGGTAACTCATAAGTGGAGAGAAACGTACTACTTTGACAACCCGGAAAATTACCGGAAAGGTTTCGGTTGGTATATCGGTCATTTCCCGGCTAAACTCCGCAAAGGAAATAAACTGACATTTGAAGCCTCACCGAGCTACATGTACCACAAGCATATTCCTGAGCTGATCAAGCAAGACTTAGGCAATATTAAAATGATTGCTATAGTAAGAAATCCTGTTGATCGAGCCTATTCAGCTTGGCAAATGTATCATAGCTATTCTAGTTTACCTCACAAACATCTGAGAGATAGAGCTGATGAAAGAACGTTTGCTGAAGCGATTGCTCAAGAATTTAATCCAGAATCGAATACTGCCAAATACCCTTATAATTATATTGATAGGGGAAAGTATGCTCAACAAATAGAAAATTACTATAACTATTTTGGCAAAGATAATATTCTGATTTTGGATTTTGAGCAGTTTTGCGACAATCTAGGTGCAGCGCTAAATCGGGTCTGCGACTTTCTAAACATTGACTATTTTTCTCCGAACAAAATCAATGAATTTCAGAATCAAAAATACGCTGTTGCCAACTATGTAACAAGTTCTAATCATGCTCAAATCCTAGAACAACTAAAAGACTATTTTGTTCCTTTTAACAAGCAGCTATATAACCTTTTAGGTACTGATTACGATTGGTGATAGTCAAGTTTTCTTAGATGGATGTAAGAAGGTAAAACCCCAAAGAAGATATTCCGAATAGATGAATTTTTGCTGTTTAAAGGTAACTTGGTATTGGTAGAAGTGGCTTTCTAACGTATCATTTTGAGCGAAGCGGAGCATCTGGAGAGATGCTTCGCTACACGGAGCCTGTCCTCGAACGAAGTGAAGGATTTCGCTCAGCATGACAAATTACCTGTTTGACTGCAACTTAGTATTAATCAAATAATTAGGCTTGCAGACAGTGATAGTCCAGGATAGAAGCCAATTTGTACCTGACGTCGCACTCAGGTGAAGTTGGCATCACCTGGATTTCGGCGGCTATACTTGATAACAGCAGCACTAAACCCACTCACACCTGTAGGTCTACCGATAAGAATATGTCTTTAAGATTTCTATTAAGGGATGCCTGGAAAGCATGGCATCGCCATAGCGGTTGGATGGCTTGGAATTTATTTCTTGCCTTTATCCCCTTAGCTTTAAGTGTTTGGCTCTTTCGTCGCTCATCTGGAAACCGTAACCTTTTGTGGTGGGTGGGTTTCATTGTTTTCATGGCGTTCTTACCCAATGCACCTTATCTGCTGACGGATATCATCCACCTGATTGATGCGGTGCGTCGTGACTATTCCGTTTGGGTGATTACGTTAGTGCTAATTCCGCAACATCTCAGTGTTATTTTATTGGGCTTTGAAGCTTATGTTATCTCGTTAATTAATTTAGGATACTATTTACAAAAACAAGGCATGGGTAAGTTTACCATTCCGGCTGAACTGATTACTCATGCTCTGTGCGCGGTTGGTATCTATTTAGGACGATTCCTCCGATTTAATAGTTGGGATTTAGTCACACAACCGGAGGATTTAGCCCAAACTATTGTGGATGACTTGACGGCTAAACGCCCCCTGTTGGTTATGTTTGTCACCTTTATCGTGTTGACGGTATTGTATTGGGTGATGAAGCAAATCACGCTGGGACTCATTCTCAAAATGCGTTATCGGAAAGTTCTTCACGAAGCCGGTGGGGAGAATTAAAGTTAACGGTGGTGATTGTCATTTGTCATTTGTCATTCGTCATTTGTTATACCTGTGAAGCGAGTGAGTAGGGTGCCGTTAGCGACAGCGTAACGCACCCCAATCCTTTGAAAATCGGTGCGTTACTACTAAAATTGTGGATTAGATTTGTTTTGTAGTAAGGGAACTGAGCCAACTCCAGCTATGCTTTGAAGCACTAAAGTGCTTACTACAAACAATCTCATACGTTAAAATGCTCACAGAACAGGCATTTGGTGAATTACCCAGCGCATGATTGACACCTTACAAACTCAACTGTACCAACTGGAACAATTTGCCGATAATCTGGTTGGCAATCAGCTTACCCATCTGAGTGCATTAAGCATTGGCATTATCTTTGCGGCTGGGTTGCTGACTAGCCTCACTCCTTGTATGCTATCTATGCTGCCGATCACAATAGGCTACATTGGCGGCTATGAAGCCAAAGGACGCCTGCAAGCCGCGACTCAATCCACTTGGTTTGCTTTGGGATTGGCAACCACCCTAGCTGGATTGGGAATTTTAGCCGCATCGGTGGGACGAGTTTATGGGCAAGTGGGTATCGGGTTACCCATCATTGTTAGCCTGATTGCAATTATCATGGGGCTAAACCTACTGGAAGCCTTACCCCTGCAATTACCATCCTTTGGCGGAATGGAATGGATTTCCCCCGATTTGCCCAAGGGGATACGTTCCTATCTGATTGGGTTAACCTTTGGTTTAGTCGCCTCTCCTTGCAGTACACCCGTTTTGGCAACATTACTGGCTTGGGTGGCAAGTACACAAGACTGGGTTCTCGGTGGGGTTTTGCTATTATCCTATACGGCAGGTTATGTTACCCCGTTAATTGTGGCAGGTACATTTACTGCTTCAATAAAGAAGTTATTAGAAGTACGCCAATGGTCAAGTTGGATTACACCCGTTAGTGGGGCTTTATTAGTCGGATTCGGCGTCTTTTCGCTGCTGTCTCGGATTCCTGGGGGAATTTTTTAATTAATGACGTTAGATAATCAATCTGTGTCTAATCCTGTCGGACGTTGGTTCCGACGTTATATCCTATCATTTCTAGCAGATTTACGATTGGCGATCGCACTCCTTCTCGCGATCGCTCTTTTCAGTATCAGTGGTACCATTATCGAACAGGGTCAATCTCTTGCCTTTTATCAAGCTAATTATCCCGAAAATCCAGCGTTATTTGGTTTCTTAACCTGGAAAGTTCTCCTCTTCTTAGGATTAGATCATGTGTACCGGACATGGTGGTTTTTGTCAATCCTAGTTCTGTTTGGTAGTAGCCTCACGGCTTGCACGTTTACTCGTCAATTTCCCGCCCTGAAAGCCGCCCGTCGTTGGAATTATTACAAAGAACCACGTCAGTTTCAGAAACTGGCACTCAGCGCTGAACTAGAAACGGGTTCGGTGAATTCCTTATCCCAACTGCTACAAGCCAAGCGCTATCGGGTATTTCAAGAAGGAGATAGCCTCTACGCCCGCAAAGGAATCGTGGGGCGGATTGGTCCGATTGTGGTTCATGCCAGTATGCTGATTATTCTGGCTGGGTCAATTTGGGGTGCAATGACGGGATTTATGGCACAGGAAATGGTTCCTAGTGGCAAAACCTTTCACGTCAGAAATATTATTGATGCCGGTCCCTGGGCAAAATCTCAGGTTCCTCAAGATTGGGGGATTCATGTTAATCGCTTCTGGATTGACTACACCCCCGAAGGCGGAATTGATCAGTTTTATTCCGATTTATCGGTAGTGGATAATCAGGAACAAGAAATTGACAGAGAAACCATCTATGTAAATAAACCCCTGCGCCATCAAGGTGTCACCTTCTACCAAACCGACTGGGGAATCGCGGCGGTGCAGGTACAGTTAAATAATAGTCCGATTTTTCAGTTACCCATGGCGAAACTGGATATCCAAGGGAATGGGCGTATCTGGGGGACATGGGTACCGACGAAACCGGATTTAAGTGAAGGGGCTTCATTGTTGGCAAAAGATTTACAGGGGACGGTTTTGGTCTATGATGCCAAGGGCAAATTAGTCTCCACCGTTCGTTCTGGAATGAGTACCCAAGTGAATGGGGTTAACTTGCGCCTTAAGGAATTAATCGGCAGTACAGGCTTACAAATTAAAGCTGATCCAGGTATTCCGATTGTGTATACGGGCTTTGGTTTGCTGATGGTGGGTGTAATTATGAGCTATGTCTCCCACTCCCAAATTTGGGCATTACAAAAAGGCGATCGCTTTTATGTGGGGGGGAGAACTAACCGCGCCCAGGTATCATTTGAGCGAGAAGTGATTGAGATTTTAGATCGTTTGCATGAGGATAAATCAACCCCTGACGTTCCGTTACAAGAAGCGATGCAAGTCTAGTGCAAGAAGGCAGAAATAACTGAACAGCTAATATCTCCCCCCGCTTCCCCTGCTCCCTCTGCTCCCCCTGCTTCATCGTATCTACGAAGCTGCTCAAGTATTTTTATGCCCGCTGCACTAGGTAGACGTTGAAACGGTTACCTGAAACAGAGTGAAGAGTTTTGGAACCCGCGAAGGCGGGTTTTGTTTGTGTAGTTGCGGTTTCAACCGCCCCACTCAATTCCCCATTAATACCTTCTCATATAGTTCCCCCGCCCGTTTCCAGGTATATTTCTGCTCAACCAGCGATCGCCCATTTTCTGAGAGTTGCTTGCGAAGCTGACGTTTCTCGAATAACCGACTCACGGCATACACGTATTCAGCCGTATCATTTGCCCGTAATGCCCGCAGGGGGACATCTCCACCATCCACAGGCAATCCTTCCAAACCGCGATCGCTTGCTACCACCGGCACTCCTGCTGCCATTGCTTCTAGGGTTTTGTTCTTAATCCCATAGCTAGTCCGCAGGGGAATTACACAAACCGTTGCCTTATGCAAATAGTCTACGATTGAACTCACCCGACCTGCTACCGTAATTCCCGGACGTTCCTGCAACTCTAGCACCTCAGGTACAGGGCGTGCGCCCACAATTTCTAAGGTTGCCTCTGGATACCGTCGTAAAATCTCCGGGAATACCTCTAAACTGAAGAAACGCACCGCATCAACGTTTGTCGGGCTATCCATAACACCCACAAACACCAATCGCTGTCCTCCCGGATCAGAGACACGCTTAGGAAACTGCTTAAAATCAACGCCATTGGGAACTAACGTAATCTTGCCCTCTGGTTCATAATCCTCAATCTGACGCCGATCTTTAGGAGTGGCAACGACAATATTGGTAAACTTGCCACAATATCGCTCTTCGTAACGACGCAGTAGAGGTAAATTTAATTGCTCTCGTAGCTGCTTATCCGCTGGTTTTCCGTCTAACTGATGGCGCTGCTTGCGATAGAGGGAACTATGAATATTGACGACGGTTCGCAACTTCTCTCGCCATTGGGGGCGAACATAAATTTCATTCATGCTATGTTCGCAGGTGATCACGTCAAAGTTTCCTGACTCTATTGCCTGGTTCACCCACTCCTGCATCTCCGGGGAGTAGTGTTTTAAGACACTTTGAGGCGTTCCTTGTTGCAGGAATGTACTCAAGCGCTGCATTTTTGACCGCAGTCCACTGTTGTTCTCTGAGCCGTTGGGTTGAGGGAAAACGACGAGTTCTTCGACCCACTCCTGCAACTTTTCCACGTCAGTCTCGGAAATATCATCAGTGCGTTGAGTCACCAGGGTAATCTGATGACGCTCACTCAGAGCCTTGAGTAAGTTAAATGTTCTAACCTCAGTTCCACCGCTGGTGGGTGGATAGGGAAATGTGGCAGAGAGGATGAGAATTTTCATAAATCTTCAGATTCCCCCCAAAATGGTCATAAATTCGGTTTTATCGGGATTAATGATGAATTGAGATGGCATTTATTAAAATTTGCTAATGGATTATATCTATTTCATCAAACAGTTTTACCTTATTATATAAACATTTTAAATTTTCAATGATAAATTATTTATATAGATAATTTATCATTAATTTTTGATCACAAATTATTGGTAAGCTATTCCTTGAGGCAGATATTTTTAAGGGTAGAAGGGTAGAAGGGTAAGCTGTCGCGGATTGAATATGCATACTCCTACACCCCACACCCCACACCCCCTACAGGTATTTGTTTGTTCACTTTGCACAAATGACTTGTTCATAAAGCTGGGCGGCTCGTTCCCATGTATAATTCTTCTCAATAAACTGGCGTCCACTTTGTGACAATTGTTGTCTCAGTTGAGACTCTTCAAATAAGCGAGTCACGGCATCAACATACTCGGAAACCGAATTTGCCCTCAATGCTCTCAATGGTACATTGGGACTATCAACCTCCAGTCCTTCTAAACCGCGATCGCTTCCCACCACAGGTACGCCCGCCGCCATCGCCTCTAGGGTTTTGTTCTTGATCCCATACCCTGTTCGCATCGAGACGATGCATACCGTGGCTTGATGTAAATAGTCTGCCATAGACGGAACCCGCCCCGTTACTGTAATACCGGGACGATTTCCCAGCGCCGATACTTCAGAGGTAGGACGTGCGCCAACCAGAGTTAAGGTTGTGTCTGGATACCGTTCTTGAATCGCGGGAAATACCTCTAAACTTAAGAACCTCACCGCATCAATATTGGCTAAATTATCCATCGCGCCGATAAACGTCAAGCGATGTCCACCTGGATCAACAGTGCGATAAGGAAATTGGCTAAAGTCTACACCATTGGGAATCACGGCAATCTGACTGGGGGGATTATAGGATTGAATCTGTTGGCGATCATCATCCGTCGTCACTACAATATGGGAAAACTTATCACAGTAGCGCTGTTCATAGCGATAAAGTAGAGGCAGATTCAAGCGATCGCGCCAGAGATTCTCGCTGGTACCCGTTTGCAACTGATTGCGACAGGAAGCGTACACCGAACTGTGGATATTGACAACTGTTCGCAGTTGTTCGCGAAACTCCGGACGTACATAAATCTCGTTAACGCTATGTTCGCAGGTAATTACATCAACGTTATTTTTCTTAACACACTGATCCACCCAATCCTGTAATTGTGGAGAATAAATCGAGAGGACACTGGGAGGAGTCCCTTGCTGTACAAACTGACCGAAGCGCTTTACCTTACCGAACCATCCTCCCGGAAGACTGGATGTAGTGGGACGAGGGAATACGACCAACTCAGCCACCCATTCTCGTAAGGCTTCAACTTCAGCATCGGTTACATCGTCAGCGCGTTGAGTGAGTAGGGTAATCTCATGTCCAGTGAGATGTTTGAGTAAGTTAAACGTCCTTACCTGAGTCCCTCCTTGGGTTGGGGGATAGGGGAACGTAGAAGAGAGCATCAAAATCTTCATGGGTAATGGGTGAGGGTTTAAGGCGTGTATACAAAACGTAACCTATTTTAGTTAAGCACCATTGTAGAGACGCGCCATGGCGCGTCTCTACATAAATGATGTGTCCTAACAGTCATGGCGGTTGCTATATAACAACTGAGATGAAGTCCGCCAAATCACCCCTAATAAAAAAGCCTGAAACAATGGTTGTTACAGCCTCGCTATTATTGTGCCGAATCTTGCTTGGCTTGAACCATCATCCGCACAATATCAGGCATTTTATACTGAGCTTGCCATCCGAGTTTTTCTTTGGCTTTGGCGGGATTTCCCCGACTGATTGCTAAATCGGTTGGTCGGAACAAACTCCTATCCGTGATCACATAATCTTGCCAATCCAAGCCGACCGAATCAAAAGCCGCTACCACAAACTCTTCTAAGGTGTAACTCTCTCCCGTGGCAATCACATAATCATCAGGTTCCTCTTGTTGCAAGATTTTATACATTGCCTCGACGTATTCAGGCGCCCATCCCCAGTCGCGTTTAATGTCAACATTACCCAGATAAAGCTTTTCTTGGCTACCTTGGGCAATGCGAGACACTGCCGCAACAATCTTTTGGGTCACAAATCGTTGGGGTCTCAGGGGAGATTCGTGATTAAACAGAATTCCGGAACAAGCAAACAACCCGTAAGCTTCGCGATAGTTTGCTACTTGCCAAAAAGCCGCCGATTTTGCCACCGCATAAGGGCTTCTTGGGCGAAATGGAGTTGTTTCATCCGCCGCTTCTGTGCCAATATCGCCAAAACATTCACTCGATCCCGCATTATAAAATTTAATTGGCTCACCTGTAAACCGAATCGCTTCTAAAAGATTTAACGTACCAATAGAAATACTTTCTAGGGTTTCTACGGGTTGTTCAAATGACAATCCCACCGAACTTTGTCCCGCCAAGTTATAGACCTCATCCGGTTGATTTTTCTTCAGAACTTGCAGCACACTGCGAAAATCGGTCAGGGCGGCGGATTCTAGTTTCACTTGGTCACGGATACCCAGGCGGACTAGATTCTGAAAGGATGACATTTGAGCATCCCGTGATGTACCACAGACGCTATACCCTTCGTTGAGAAGTAATTTAGCTAGATAAGCGCCATCTTGACCGGATACGCCGCATATTAGTGCTTTTTTCATGATTTGTCATTGGTCATTGGTCATTTGTCATTCGTGAGGCAACAGGCAATAGGCAACAGTGTAAGGTAGAGTTTTGAGTTAACTCACGACTTCCTCATCTCCCTCATCTCCCCCTGCTCCCCCTGCTCCCCCTGCTTCCCCTGCTTTCCCTGCTCCCCCTGCTCCCCCTGCTCCCCCTGCTTCCCTATCTTCCTTGTTCCCTAATCATTCAGCCCTCATCTTTGGGTTTAAGTAGCATAGCTTGAATGGCGGCGCTTAGATAACCAATCTGCCCATAAGCATAAACTAGATTATCAAACCGTTTAGCTGGGTCAGTCAAATGTTTCGCGGATTTATAGAGTCCCCGGGCGATGCGTTCTCCTCCTCGTCCTAACTGACGTATCCCAGTTCGACCTGCGACTTCTTCGCGATAACACTCGCTAATCCCTTGCCACCAGCTACGCTGCAAAAACCAGCTTGCTTTGAGGCGTTCTGGGGCGACGTTATGGGCAGCGACGGCATCGGGGAGATAGGCAACTTGCCAACCCTGTTTGAGGGCAAGTTCAGTCACGTATAATTCTTCATTGGATAATAATTTTTTACCTTGACGCCCTAGATTAGGATCAAAACCGCCAATTTGTTCTAAGAAGGTACGCCGGATGGAGTAGTTTAAGCCTCTGGGTGTTAAACCAGGTTCTTTGATATAAACGACCCTATCGCCGAGATCATAAAGTCCCAAATTGCCAGCAAGTTCTGGGGATATCCAGCTGAGGGGTTCGACGCCGGGGGGCCAGATTAGGGTGACTTTACCGCCAGCTACTGCCAATTTTTCATTTTGTTGATAAGCGTCTAGGAGAACCCTCAACCATTGGGGACTGGCGACGGCATCATCATCTAAATAGGCGAGAATGGGAGCAGTGGTTTCCTTTGCGCCTGTATTTCGTGCCACGGAAAGACCGATAACGGGTTCGTAAACGTATTTTAGCTGAGGGTGAGAGATACGGGCTTCAACAATCTCACGAGTGCGATCGCTAGAGGCATTATCGACCACTACGACAATAAAATTATCACAATCTTGGGCTAATAGGCTATCGATGGCAGCACCCAGATACGCATCTCGGTTGTGAGTACAGATAATCGCAGCAATCTGAGGCGTTGGCATAAAGGTTGGGGAGAGTCGTCGCTAGGGAGTCTAAATAGCTCTGTTTTAACACAAGAATCAAATGAATCGGCAAATCGGCGTTACGCTGTCATTCAGAGGGGGCGGGTTTAGTGACATCTGGGTGACAAGTAACAATAATGGTAAAACCCGCCCCTACACCCTTCAAAATTAATAAATTCTTTACAACCAATCAATTTTATTCGCTTTTTCATCGAGTTGAGTTTGTTGTTGTCCGAGGTCGCGATACCAAGCGCCGTACAGATTAATTGGAGTCTTTAGCACATCCCCCAAAGAGGCTTTTCCGGCAATAACTTGTCCGCTGGTTAGTGGCAATTCCTTGAGCAACCAACGACTGATTAAATAGAAAGATTTTTTTGAGGTTAATTTTGGTTGCAATTCGACGCCATGCAGTTCGTGCAAGTATTTATTAGAACGCCCATAGCGTTGCCATTGGCTGCGGAATTCCCGTAGGTTGGCGCGGTGGCGGTGTTGAACAATGGCTGTTTCGGCAAACTTAAGTTGCCATTGAGTCTGGCGCTGAATTCGCCAACAAATATCTGCATCTCCTCCAGTTGTCATGTAGGGGCGGAATAAGCCGACGTCTTGTAAGGCTTGGCGACGAATGGCTAAATTGGCGGTTTGACCATAGGGATAAAATGGGTGATCAAGGGTATTTTTTTGGCTTAATGTTCCTTGGCGTTCGGCGTGTTTTTCGAGCAAGGTTTTACCGGGTAAAGCGGAAATTTCACCGACAACTAATCCGACTTTGGGATTGACAAAGGGCTGAACTAAGAGACTTAACCACTGGGGAAGGGGGCGACAATCGGCATCGGTGAAGGCTAGAATTTCACCAGTGGATGCTTTTATGCCTGTATTGCGGGCTGCGTAGGAACTTTGAATCTGGTTTTCGGTGAGGGGGTGAAGCGTGATGCCTTGAGCTTTGGCGTCTTGAGCGGCTTGGTGCAGTATCTCAGGTGTGCGATCGCGGCTATTATTGTCTACGAGGAGGTATTCTACCTGATCCTTGGGGTACGTTTGACAGAAGAGACACTGGATTAAGTCATGTATATCGGCAGCACCGTTATAGATGGGGACAACGACGGATACCTTGGGGATAAAGGAGGAACCAGGTTGGCTGTCAGGAGTGCGATCGGGACACATAATTTTATTTTAGTTTAGCTCAAGGCTTGTCATATTTTATCAAGGGTTTGTAGTCAGGGAACCTTAGCCCTAGATTTTTTTTGGTTCCTTGGCGGCATGATTTTTCTTTCCCCCTAGCAACAGTCACGCTTGAAAAAATGGCGTATGCGGCATATCAATATAATAACAGCAGATAATAATTCTGGATTAAGTCGAGATGCGACTATTGTCACGACTATTCTCAAGCAAGCCAATTTTAATGTGACTTTTTTTGACATCAATTCACTCACCCGTGATCATCGAGGTCAACCGCTCAATTCAGGTTTACCGAAGACACCTATCTATGATATTAATCTTTTCCTCGAACACGTCGTTCCTCCCTTATTTCCCTGTGCCAAGCTAAATTGCTTAATTACCAATCAAGAATGGTTTTGGCAAGAGTGGCTTCCTGATCTCCCTCATTTTGACTATATCCTTTGTAAAACACGGTTTGCTCAACGTATTTTTAACAAGCTAGGATGCCGGACTGAGTTTATCAGCTTCACCAGTTTTGACCGCTTAGACGAAACCCAAACCAAACGTTATGACAAGTTTTTCCATTTAGCGGGGAAAAGCCCTCAAAAAGGTACAAATGCCATTCTGGGAATTTGGCAGCGTAATCCTGGTTTGCCTGATCTGACTATTCGACGCAATTGGCAAGAGCTTGACCGAATCGGTGCAGCTAATATTGAGTATATTACGGAGCATCTAGATGATATAGTGTTAAGAAACTATCAGAACAGTCATGGCATTCACTTATGTCCTTCAGAAGCAGAGGGCTTTGGTCATGGGATTGTCGAAGCCATGAGCTGTCGTTCCGTGATTCTGACGACTAATGCTCCGCCGATGAATGAATTAATTACACCGGATCGAGGCATTTTAGTGGATTGTAATAAAGCTCAGGTGCAGGGAGTCGGCATAAATTATTATGTTGATAGGCAGGCATTAGAACAAACCATACACCAAGTCTTAGGGACGGATGATGGAACTAAAAAAGAATGGGGGGATAATGCTCGTGCTTGGTATGAAGACAATGATGTTTTTTTTAGGCATAGAATTGTTGACGTTATCAATAACATTTAAATTAACACCTGTATAATTAATGAATTTTGCTCCATAACCAATAACGAATTGCTCATGTCTAAAGTTAGTGTTTGTATTCCTACTTACAATCGTGCCAACTATCTGATTCAGTCAGTAAAAAGTGTTCTGAGTCAAACGTATAAAGATTTTGAGTTAATTATTTGCGATGATGGCTCAACTGATGAGACACCTACGGTTGTTAGTCAGTGGAATGATGCCCGAATTCGATATATCCGCCATGCTAAAAATATTGGGCGCAGTAAAAATATGCGTTCTGGTTTTGATACTGCCCAGGGAAACTATTTTATCAAACTTGATGATGATGATGCCCTAACGCCGGAGTTCTTAGAAAAAACGGTGGCAGTATTAGAAGCGGAACCAACAGTTGATTTTGTCTGTACGAATCACTGGGTTATTGATAAAAACGGCAATCGTGATGAGTCAGCGACGAAAGAGAATGCGGCGAAGTGGGGAAAGGATAAACTGAAGCAGGGTATAATTCCTGATTTAATGCGACAAACGTTTCAATATCAAAGTTTGCAGGTGGGTTCAACCTTGTTTCGTCGGGCCTGTTTGCAGGATGTGGACTATATGCGCCCAGAAGCCGATGGCTGCGAGGATTTTGATTTACTGGTACGATTAGCGATCGCGCTTAAGCAGGGGTATTTTTTGCCAGAGTATTTAATGGAGTATCGGTTTCACGGGGGACAGACGAGTTTAAGACAGAATCTGCATTTCTTGAAGGCTAAGGTTTTTTGTATTGATAGTTATCGATTTCCTGATCAAGAATTAGAGACACTACGGATACAAAAATTGGCATGGACAAAAGAAGCGTTGGGATTACGGTTAATTGAAAATGGGGATACGGTTCAGGGACGAATAATGTTGCAAGAGGTGGCGGAGATTATTGGCAGTTCTCGGAAAGCCCAATTGGGAGTAATCTTATCCTATTTACCCCTAAGTTTACGCCAAGCGGCGTTGCAGGTGTTTCGTCAAATGCGTCCCAAAGATTATACCGATCAGGTGCGAGAAGCGGGTTGAACGTTCCTGGGCGCACTGTGCGATAAAAAACAGTAGGCTATGATGTTAAGTGTCGCTAAACGATTGATAGTAATAAACATGCCTCAAAAATCACTTTTTCTTCAGCTTTTGCAAGAATCATCGACATTACTACAAAAAGCTAATCGTCAGTTATATCATAGCGTTGAAGATGTAGGTCGAGCCATTTCACAACAGCATATTCTGTCGCAAGTTATTAATTATAAAGAGATGCGGGTTCTGGGATTAAGACGCAGTGGCAATCATGCCATTATTCATTGGATGGAAAAGCAAGAAACGGGCAACGTTAGACACCTGAACAATATCCGAGTCAATAGAAATCCTTATCGGGAAAAATACGAAGACTTACTCCGAAAGAACAAAACCAAAGACATTGAGTGGTGGCGACAAGAAGCCAAAGGTTTTTTTGAAAAAAAAGATTGTTTAATCCATAGCTACGAAGATTATAGTCTGGAGCAAATCACCAATCCTGTATTTGAGTTAAAGCATGATCTCTATTTTGGTAAGAGTCAAGACAAGTACGACATTTTGATTTTGCGAGATCCATTTAATTTGCTGGCGAGTAGAATCAAAAAAAATTATAGAGGCGTCAATGATAAAAACAAAACAGATATAGATGTGTGGATTGACTATGCCAAAGAATATTTAGGGGAAACCAATTTATTAAAAAACCAAAAAATATGTATTAATTATAATCAGTGGTTTGCTGACGTAGACTATCGCAGAGAAATTGCGTCTCAACTCAACCTAGAGTTTTCGGATACTGGTATCAATACAGTCAGTCGCCGAGGTGATGGTAGTTCCTTTGAAGGACGTGAGTATCACGGAAAAGCGAGGAATATGGATGTTTGTAGTCGATGGAAATACTTCGCTGATGATCCGTCCTACCGAAGGTTATTCAATAATCAGGAGTTACTGGAGTATTCTCAACAAATATTTGGTCACATTCCAGGAACAGAATGTTTAAGAGAACCATGAGTAGACTACTATTGCCAATTTTATTGTCTCCCGAATATCATTGACTGAGGCGTTTGTAGTAAGCGCTTCAGCGCGGCTATCCCTCAAGTGCTGACTACAACCCTAATTTAGGAAGCTAGGATGGAATTTTGATACCCTTCCGTTGTGATCACCCCTCAAGTTAAAGTAGAATGAACGATAAATGAGGTTAAACATTTCCATGGAAACCAAGGAGCTAAAATTTCTCCTGAAACTACTAGGATGTCCGAACTACCGTTCTCCACTGTCGGCAAAACTATTCAATAGTATCAAAGGCAAAAACAAAATTGTCCGCGATTTAGAAGCACGGGGTTGGGTCGATTTCTCCCGTGAGATCGCATCCGTTACAATTTTACCACCCGGTCGCGCTCTGTTGAACGTGGAACCGGATCAAGTTCCCCTCTCTCCCAGTGAACTTAGGGTACTCAACAGTATCGGTAAAGCATCGGGAAAAGTTAAACCCAGCAAAATCGATATCAAGTCGTTGAAGTCAGCCGAACGCGATGCTATTTTACAACGCTTCGATGAACGGGGATTCATTGAAGTAGAAAAACAACTGAAACGCCAGAAAGCTGAAGTGTGGATGACTCAGCGCGGACTCGATCAGCTACGAGAGGATTATATCCCGAAAAAAGGCACAAATCCAGTGATTAGTTTAGAACTGCTGGGGAATTATCTGGAATTCTTGCGAAAATCACTTCCGAGTCAAGTGAATCCGTCTGTAACTGTCACCCAACCCCAACCTTCGTTGAGTTCAGAACCTGTACTAGCCCAGAAACCAACAGATACAGAAATTTTACAACTGATTCAGCAGTTAGATAAAGAACTAGGAACCGACAATTATTTACCCATTTTTCATCTGCGTCAGAAATTACAACCTCCCTTATCTAGGGATGACTTAGATCAAGCCCTCTATCGTTTGCAACGGGAAAACAAAATTGAGTTGAGTTCATTAGTTGAGGCGATGCACTATACCTCAGAACAACTTCAAGCTGGGATTCCTCAAGAAATTGGGGGATCTTTATTTTTTATTATTGTCAACTAGCGGACTCATTTTTCAGCCTACCCGCCAATTCTGTTTGTAATCACTTCTAGGGATAATCATGGCAACTATTGATGAAATTATAAAACAAGAAGTCAACCCTTTTGATCCCGTAACCTTTAAAACTGGAAACTTTTGGCGAGAAGATCAACAAGTCGCCGCCACAGTTGATTCAATTCACCAAGAAGCAATTACTCAGGTGACTGAGGTTCTCCGATTAGTCGCCAGAGATCAGCGGACACGGACGATATTACTGGATGGAGACTCGGGTTCAGGGAAAAGTTATTTATTAGGACGTCTTAAGCAAAAGCTTAACCCTTACGCTTTTTTTATCTATATCGATCCCTGGGCAGATAATCAGCATATTTGGCGACATACGTTGCGCCAAATGGTAGATAGTCTGATGCAAAAGCCGGAAGGACAAAAAAGTTCTCAGTTAATTCTTTGGTTGAAAGGACTATCAGCGTTTAAAGATCGCAGCATGATGAGGAGAATCCTGGGGGAACGAGGACTTTTTATTCGCAATTTTAGAAGCACTTATCCCTCGGGTATTTATCAGGCAAGAGATTTCTTTGGTGTATTGTATGGTCTCACGAATCAGGATTTATATTTTTTGGCTTGTGACTGGTTGCGAGGAGAAAATTTAGATCGAGATGACCTCAATGCATTAGGGGTTAATCAGCCTATCGATAATGAAGAAGCCGCGCGGGGAATAATCGGCAACTTTGGCAGAATTTCAGCATCGACAAAACCCATTGTTCTCTGCTTCGATCAAGCGGAAATGACACCGAAGTTTGCTGATGGAATTCCCAACTTACAATCTTTATTTAATCTTAATAGAACGTTCCACAATCAATATCTTAAAAATATTCTGGTTATTATCAGCATTGTAACGAATCAATGGAAGGTGAGTAAAGAACGTCTCGAACAATCCGATTTAGCCGGAATTGAAAAACAAGTTCGTCTAAAATCAATAAACCTTGAACAAGCTGAAGCCCTCTGGATAACCCGACTCTATTCCCTGCATGATCAAGCGACTCCTAAACCCGACTCTCCCCTTTATCCTCTCCAGAAACAAGCATTGGAGCAAAAATTTCCTGGGGGTAGAGCCAATTTGCGAAATGTATTAGGACTTGGCGGAGAATTATTTATTGAACATAAATTAGGTCATAAACCACCAATAGAAGATGCCGTTGCCACTTTTAAATTAATTTGGCTTAAAGAATTCCACAAAACCCAACAAAAAGTCGAGCGAATTCGTCAATTTTCATCGGTTGATCTGACACAAATGTTGCAACAGGCAATGAACGCCTTGCAGATCAACACTGACCCTCATCTTTTAAATCATGCTAAGTATAGTAGTTATTCCTTCAGTTATCAGCATCCCGATAAAACTGAACGACTAGGAATTTTCTGGAACGAAGAACCCAACATGACAAGCTTCAATGCAGCGATGAACGCCTGCGAAAAAGACCTGGAAAAAAACTGTTGTGATACTCTGATTCTGGTTCGAGCCGAAAAACTGGGTCAAGCCAAGAATAAAGGATATAAACTATTCAAAAAACTCTTCAACGGCTCACCGCATCGTCATCTTACCCCCCATCTCGACTCTATCCATTATCTGAGAACCTATCAGCTTTTAGTCAACTCCGCCGGTGCTGGGGAATTAGTCATTCACCAACAAACCCTCGATCTCCCTACGTTAGAAAAATTGATTCGAGACTCTCACGTTTTACAGAATTGTCCATTGTTACAAGACATAGGAATTGTATCTAAACCCATTATTAAGCCTGAACCCGATTTAATAAAAATCAAAGACTTCCTCTTAAACCTCGTCAAAACCCAATTCATGATTGGACGGCAAAAACTCGTTGATTTAACCATGCAAGACTTCTCCCATATCGATGAATCCCAAATCAATCAGCAAATTCAGACACTCTGTCAAGAAAACCAAATCACCCTCATCCCCCCTGACGCCAAACCCCAAGATCAATCCGTCTGCTGGAAACCCCAGACCAAAAATAACACATCCCCCCAACCCAAATAACACTAACTCAAAACTCGTCGTCAGCAACATGACTATTTATAACCCAAAACAAGCAACACTAAACCTCACTAAACCCTCTGCGCCCTCTGCGCCTACCTCTGCGTTACTCTGCGTTTAAAAAAAATCATCCCATGTACCTCAGATTGTATGGCGCTAAAGCGCAACTACAAACTTCTACGTTAAAAAAATTATCCCATGTACCTCACCACCCCCAATGAAATCCGCCAAATTATATCCCAACTCGCCACCTATCCAACTCTCTGGCTAGACACAGAAGTCGCCGACTGGCAAACATCAAACCCCAGACTCTCCCTGATTCAAATATTAGCAGATCCCACAGACAGAACCGGCGATCGCGCCTATATCTTCGATGTCCTCGATAACCCCGATATCGTCAGGGATTTCGTCGCTCAGATTATGGTTAACCCCAACATCGAGAAAGTCTTTCACAACGCCAGCTTTGATCTAAAATTTCTCGGTGGGAAACACCAAGCCCAAAATGTCACCTGTACCTTCAAACTCGTCCGTAAACTGACTAAAAAGTCCCGCAAAACTCCCCTGCAAGTCTCCAATAAACAACTCAAAACCCTCGCGGTTGAACTCTGTCACTTCACCAACGTTGATAAAACCGAACAAAGCAGTGATTGGGGACAGCGCCCCCTCACCCCCAAACAACTACACTATGCCAAAATGGACACAGTTTATTTAGCTCATGTCCATCGCCATTTATTACAATTAACACAGCCCCCTACTCCACCCCCAGTCGTGATCACACCCAAGCCACAACCCGAAACAGCCGAACATCCTCCCTTCAGTGCAACTAAAGTGCGCGTGGCGTTTGAATGTCCACGTTTATTCTATTTAAAACAACATTTTGATGGGAACACTTTATTTATTCCACCCGGTCAATCTATCGGAATTGGTACAGCGTTTCACACCTTAGCCGAACAATTTATCAAACTCGCTCAAGCAAATTCCCACGTTTCCGACTTATTAGAACCGTCCGCTGAGCAATTAAATCGCGAAGCTGTCGCCATGGGAATGCAGGAAATATTTTATCAACAGGTATTTTTTCCCTACATCGAATCCCATCCCGAAATGGCGACGGTATTGCCAAAGCTGTGGCAAGGCTTAACCGCTCTAATTCAGCGTTGGGTCGAATTATTAGTGGTAAATCGCCGCTATTGTTTGCATCAAATGGTTATTCATCAAACCTTTATTTTAGAAGAAAATAAGCTTAGTTATTACTTTAATCTACCTAATGGTACATCCCAGGAGGTGACAGGGCGATTTGATAGTTTAGTGTTTAATTTTGAACGCAATCGTCTCTGTTTAATTGATTATAAGACCTACGAACCCGTTGACCCATCAGCGCAGTTGGCTCAAGTGGGACTCTATGGTTATATGCTCAATAAAACGAAAGGAGTGGTGGTTGATTCAGCGGTGTATTGTGTTCTCCCAGAATTTAAGGAGTATGCTTATTCTTGGGAACAGTTGGAAATAGCTGTCCATGAGTTGATTCCCCATAAGTTACAGCAAATGCAGGACTGGGTGAGTTGGCAACAGACTCATTCAAATCCGCCACCGCTCACGTCGAATACTCACTTGTGTGATATCTGTCCTCAACAGGAAACCTGTCAAACCTACTTTGAAGTCACGAGTACAGATACACAGCCCAGGAAAGGGGAAGAGGAGGGGACTTCTGATGGCGCTGAAGTGTCTACGACAAAGACTGATGGCGCTAAAGCGCTTACTACGAACAATGATGCGATCGCGCAACAGTTAATCGAGACGTTACAATCCTTTAAGATAGACGTGACTTGTGTGGGAACAGCCGTTGGTCCAGCGTTTATCCGGGTGAAACTGAAACCCAGTCTGGGGGTAAAGATTAGCGCTCTGCTGAAATTATCGGCTGATTTACAGGTACAATTAGGGATTACCAATCCCCCCCTGATTGCGCCTCAACCTGGCTATGTCAGTGTTGATTTACCTCGTCCAGATCGACAAGTGGCGCGGCTAGAGGATTATATCACATCCCGGACATCGACTCAGGCTCCGGTAAAAATTGCCATTGGTGTGGATTTAGAGGGGAAACTGGTAGAAGCCGACTTATCCGATGCGAATACCTGTCACTTTCTGGTTGGGGGAACCACCGGAAGCGGGAAAAGTGAATTTTTGCGATCGCTCCTGTTATCCTTACTCTATCGCCATTCCCCTCAGCAGCTTAAAATCGCCCTGGTTGATCCTAAGCGTGTCACCTTTCCCGAATTCGAGCAAATCCCCTGGTTATACTCTCCTATCGTCAAGGATAGCGAAGATGCGATCGCGTTGATGGAAAATTTAGTCGCGGAAATGGAACGGCGTTATCAGCGATTTGAGCTAGCGGGATGTTCTCACCTTGATGCTTATAATCAACAGAACAACCCACCTTTACCCCGTCTAGTCTGCATCTTTGACGAATATGCTGACTTTATGACCGAAAAAGATATCCGCAATGCTTTAGAATTGAGTATCACACGGTTGGGTTCAAAGGCGAGAGCGGCGGGTATCCATTTAATTATTGCTACTCAACGTCCAGAGGCGAGGGTGGTTACACCGATTATTCGGTCAAATTTACCAGGAAGAGTGGCGTTGCGGACAGCTAGTGAAGCGGATTCTGAGATTATTTTAGGCGGGAGACAATCGGAAGCGGCTTATCTTTTGGGGAAAGGAGATTTACTTTATAAAGTTGGGGCAAATTTGCAGCGGTTGCAGAGTTTATTTGCTCGAAGGATTGAATTGTAAAGTGGGAAGGATATTTTTTCAACGCAGAGGTACGCAGAGGTTTTAACGCAGAGGTACGCAGAGGGAGTGCGATAGTTTTGTGTAGGGGCGGGTTTTACCATTATCGTTTATTTTTGACCCATAAGTGACTAAACTCGCCCTGACTAACGCCCTCCCTCTCCACCGTATAAGGCAGATCAGAGTATGATATAAGCATCGTCAAAACAACCATGAATGGGACACGTTATTTCAATCGTCAATATGAAAGGAGGTGTGGGCAAAACCACACTCACCGTTAACTTGGGGACAAGTCTAGCTAAAGAACATGGGATGCGAGTCTTAATCGTTGATCTCGATACCCAGATTAATGCGACTCTCAGCCTTATCCCTCCGGTACAGTTTACGAAATGCCGTAAACAAAAGCGCACGCTACAACAATTAGTCAATCAAGCCCTTCAATCTAATTCGTTATCTGCCCCTACTGTTGAGGATGTGATTGTCCCCAACATTTGTCAGGTGAATGGATTGGACTTGATTCCCGGAAATATTGAACTGTACAACGATTTCTTATTAGCAACCCAGATTTATAGACAAGCCAATAGCCATCAGCAAGACTTTGAAAAAGGCTGGAATCATCTGGAAAATGTGTTAGTGAAGCGGATAATTAAACCGATTGTCCCCAATTATGACTGGATTTTGCTGGATTTTCCGCCAGGAGATAATTTGCTGACGCGCAGTGGTATGATTGCCAGTGACTTTTATCTGATTCCCGCCAAGCCTGAACCCCTATCGGTTGTGGGGATGGGGATTTTGGAAGGTCGTATCCGGAGACTCAAGCAGAGCGATCGCGCTACACTCAATTTACTGGGTATTGTCTTTTCTTCCCTGGGTCATGCAACGACGATGGCGGCAAAAGTCAAGAAGCGAGTCCGTTCTGATTTTGGTGACGATAAAGTCTTTATCACCGAAATCCCCACCAATGTCGCCATCGCTAAAGCCGTTGATGAGTTTCAACCCGTGGTTCTCACTGAACCCGCTTCCACGGGTGCTAAAGCGTTTACCGAGTTAACCAAAGAATTTCTCCAGCGAATTGCTTAACCTGCGTCAGTGCTTAGCCTGCGTCAGTGAGTCGGGAAGCTGGGAGAGATGGTGGAGATGGTGATAACTGTAAGGGATAGAGACGCAGGGTTGTAGGGGCGGGTTTTACCGATAACATTTTGGTACAAACCCATAACTTGACTAAACCCGCCCTTCTGGTGAAAACAGGGAGTAAAGACATACCATGTGACAATTTTACCCTAGGGGCGGGGCGGGTTTAGTTACTTATGGGTGGGGAAAGAAATGATAATTGTGAAACCCGCCCCTACAGAAACTTATTCACTTGATGGGTAAAATCGCTTACCATAGTAGACTGTTGCCTAAAGCTAGGGAAATTTCAGACGCAATACGGCGTTGATAATCTAGGCTGGCTGATACCTAACTGGGTAACGTTTCTCCAAGAGGATTTTATCATGGGATTTGTCATTGCCACAGTTAACATGAAAGGCGGCGTTGGAAAGACGACGCTAACCGTCAACTTGGCAACTTGCTTGGCGAAACAGCATCAAAAACGGGTTTTAGTGGTTGATTTAGATACCCAAATCAGCGCTACACTCAGCTTAATCGCCCCTCAAGATTTTGCTAAAGCCAGAAAAGCGAGACGCACGCTGAATCAGTTAATTGATAAGGCAATTCGTCCCAATCGCCACGCCAAACTGACGATTCAGGATGTTATTAAATCTTACGTTTGTTCGGTAAAAGGTCTGGATTTATTGCCCGGAGATATTGATCTGTATGATGAGTATTTAGTCTCCGAGATGCTGCATCAAGAAGCCAGTCGCGAAGAGACTCCCAATTTTAATCAGGTGTGGAATCGGTTTGAGCGGCTGTTGATTAAAAGTATTTTAGAACCTGTGATAGATAACTATGATTTTATTATCTTAGATTGCGCTCCTGGCTATAATCTGTTAACCCGTAGCGGTATTGTTGCCAGTGATTTTTATTTACTTCCGGCTCGCCCTGAACCGTTATCGGTTGTGGGAATTCAACTCTTAGAACGGCGGATTGCCAAATTGAAGGAGAGCCATAAGTCTGGCACGTCTCTCGACCTACAGTTATTAGGCATTGTCTTTATTTTATCCGGAGGATTGCTGGGTCGATATTACAAGCAGGTGATGAATCGGGTAACCGAAGATTTTGTTCCGACGCAATTGTTTAAGAATCGCATTCCGATGGATGTGAATGTGGCTAAGGCTGTTGATAGTTTTATGCCGGCGGTTATCGCTTCTCCCAATTCTTCAGGGGCAAAAGCGTTTATGCGGTTGACCGAAGAATTTGTCGAGAAAATAAATGCCTATCAGAATGAGTTTAAAAATGGCTCTAGTAAAATGAATTTGGCGAATTTGGAGTGATTTAAGCTGTCATGCATTTAAATTGGGTATTAGTAGCGAGCAAGATGCAAAGCCTGCGGCATGGCTTCGCTAAACGCACTACAAGGATTACGCCATTATTGATATTAAGGTTTAAATGCCGAATAGCTTATCATTTGTCCGCTGTACTAAGAAATGTTAACAAGCCTCAAATCTTTACTGTTCCCTGTTCCCTATTCCCTGTTCCCCCATCTCAACCGTCAACTTTAATGAAAGTCCGACTACTTATCCTTATAGAGGCAGTTCCATCGCCGCCTCAGATTTCCCCGTTGAGACAGAAATGAGTTGGGCTTGACGTCCACCTTCGCTTAAATAGGTTAAATTCAAATGCAGATAAGATTCTGGTAAATAGGGTAATCGATCCGCCCACTCGATCGCGACGATTCCTAGGGGCATTTCCACGCCTTCCCAATAGCTTTCTAGGTCTAACGCGGCTACGGCTTCCGGTTCTAGGCGGTACAAATCTAGATGATAGAGGGGAATGCGTCCTTCGGGATATTCGTTAATCAGAGTAAACGTGGGACTGACGATCGCGTCGGTGATTCCCAAGCCTGCACCAATTCCCTGCACCAGTGTGGTTTTACCCGCACCTAAATCCCCCTCTAGCAGAATCACAGTACCTGGGGGCAAAGATTCCCCCAGACGAACACCTAGCGATCGCGTGGCTTGTGCATCGGTTAGACGGAATTTAGTCATTCCTTACCCCTTTTACATCAGATGAGCGCGACTGTACCAGCGTAGTAACACCCGTGCTAACTTTTCCGGATTATGGCGGACTAGATTCGTGTGCTCATCTTCATCCATGACATTCGCTAAAACAATGCGGCGTCCTAACTCCTCGGTTGCTTCGCGATCCAGAAAAACAGGGTGGGAATTGACTTGGGCATACTTAATCAAGGCTTCAGCAGAAGGCACTTTTCGATGCACCAAAACCGCATCAAACAAAGAGTGACCACAACCATTGTCCAGGGCGCGAATATGATCAGCAACCGTATATCCGTCCGTTTCACCCGGTTGAGTCATGATATTACACACATAGATTCGGGGAGCAGTACTTGCCGCGATCGCATCCGTAATTTCTGGCACTAACAAATTCGGCAGGATGCTGGTATACAGACTACCCGGACCAATAATAATGTAATCGGCTTCGTGAATCGTTTTGAGAACAGCGGGAAGAGCTGGAGGATTTTCTGGCGTGCAACCCATCTTGACGATTTTACCATTGGCAGCCGTAATATTCGATTCGCCTTCAATCCGACGCCCATCTTCTAATTCTGCCCAGAGACAGACATCACTCAATGTCGCCGGAAGAACTCGTCCTCGCACCGCTAAAACTTCAGAACTGGCGGCAATTGCCCGTTCTAAGTCCCCCGTAATCTCGCTCATTGCCGTCAAAAATAAATTACCAAAACTGTGACCCACTAGACCATTCCCCGCTGAGAAACGGTATTGAAACAGTTCGGTTAATAGTTTTTCTTGGTCTGCTAAAGCTGCCAAACAGTTGCGAATATCTCCCGGAGGCAGAACCCCAAATTCTTGCCGCAGCCGCCCAGAGGAACCGCCATCATCGGCTACGGTGACAATGGCAGTGATATGGGCGCTGTAAATTTTCAGTCCTCGGAGTAAGGTAGACAACCCCGTACCGCCGCCCACGACGACAATTTTCGGACCACGATACAGGCGACGATGGGCGATCAGCACATCTACCAGTTCTTCATCGCCTCCGGGTTTTAGTGCCTCAGTAATCGAACCCACCGTCCGGGTTTGTCCCCAGAAGATAAACATCAGACCACAAATAATCGCGATCGGTCCGGATACATAGTTGGGAATAACTGTGGTGATGGTTTCCAGAATGGTGGACGTGAGTTGGATTAAGTAAAAAATGGGGGTCAGCTTTGCCCAAATCGCTACCCCCAGACTCGTTAGTAGTACACCTATGGCACTGAGAAGCAACCAGCGTTTGACGAATAGTCCAGGGGCTAACCACTTAAACCACCGATTCACTTGTCGGGGCGTCCTACCTCTTGACTCGTTATGCAGGGTTCGTAGAGCGCGTTTGAGGAGACTAATTGAGGACATTGCTGATACCAGAAACGGAGAACAAAACTGGATAGACTTTAGCTAAGAGCAGGGCAATTGCTCAAGTCCTTGACGGGAGGTGTAGGATTGTCTGCTGTCAACTGTGCCATATTCTTTTATTAGCTGGGAGGATGGGTTGGTCAGGATACATTTTGGAAATTATACCGGGACGACTGATTAATCCAACGGAGAACGTCAATAATCACAACGACTAGAACACCAGTCGGTGTCATCGAAGTCGATGCTATAATTCCTCAAAACTGTAACACGAGCTACACAATCATCCCTTGAATGCAGGTCTTACTGTTCATGGCATCTGCCTGAATGAGGACGTTTTGACCCAACGCTAGGCTCAGAATGACACGTTAGAACGCAACTTGGTATGAGTTTTGAGTTCAGACACGTTTGCCATCATGCACTAGACTGGTGTTCTAGGAGACAGCAAGGTCGATGGGAAAGCGAATTTTAGGACTAGACCCAGGGTTAGCGATTTTAGGCTTTGGGGCAATTATCTGCCAAGCTGAAGTTAAACCAATGACCAAGGTTCGGGGAAAATCGACATCTGAATCTGTACAGTTATTGGATTTTGGTGTCATTCAGACGCCAGCGCGGACGGAACTGGGAAAGCGACTCTGTACAATTTACGAAGATTTACATACTATCCTGGAGCAGTGCCAACCGGATCTAGTTGCCGTAGAGAAGCTGTTTTTTTACCGGATGGGTAATACAATTACCGTGGCTCAGGCACGGGGGGTTGTCACCTTGGTGTTAGCCCAGCATCAGGTGCCAATGGTAGAGTTTACACCTGGACAGGTGAAGCAAGCGTTGACAGGTTATGGGAATGCAGACAAGCACGAGGTACAGCAAGCGGTGGCGCGAGAGTTAAATTTAGAGAGTATACCTAAGCCAGATGATGCAGCCGATGCTTTGGCGGTGGCGTTAACGGCATGGTTTCACCAGCAGTAATAATCTATTGTTTGATTTAATGTGAGAAGATAAAAGCCTAAGCGGTGTAAGGAGTGTGTCAAATGGGCATCATCACTCGAATCACGGATTGGTTAGAAACCCATTGGGTCACTCCTGCTTATGCTGGATGGATATTAGCGGGTATTGCGATTTGTTTCTTTGGCGCGGCGACCAATACTATGTCAGGGTGGCTGTATGTCATCAGTGGTATAACGTTTGCGCTATTGGGGTTAGCGGTTATCTTACCGCCGCGATCGCTACGTCATCTTCAAGTCCACCGCCGTCCTATCTTTCCAGTTAGTGCGGGTGATGAACTCACCATTGAAATCGATATTGAAAATCCTACCCCTAAACCCAAAACGTTATTACAAGTTCAGGACATTCTCCAATCGGAACTGGGAAAACCCGTGCAAACCGCGATCGAAACGATTGCGCCGAGGGGGGTCTATCACTGGGTTTATTTCCATTCCACCACTAAGCGGGGCGTCTACCACTGGCATGAAATCCAACTAAGAACTGGAAACCCCTTAGGATTATTTTGGTGTCGTCGTAGCCGCCATGCGCCAGCCACAGCAATTGTGTATCCTACGGTATTACCCTTAACCAGTTGTCCAATCGTTGACGAAATTGGCACAGATGATAGTCTACAACTGTTAAGCGATCGCCGTTCTCAATCCGCCACAGAAGACCTGACGCGATCGCTACGACCTTACCGCGTAGGTGATCCAACTCGTCTGATTCATTGGCGTACCAGCGCCCGGTATGGAGAATTGATGGTACGGGAGTTAGAAGTCTTTACGGGGTCTCAAGAAATTGTAATTTGCCTTGATAGTGCGGTAAGTTGGCAATCCGAGGATTTTGAATCAGCCGTGATTGCCGCCGCCTCCCTCTATTTCTATGCCTGTTCTCGTCAGCTTGACGCTAGACTCTGGACAGCTAGAACCGGATTATTACACGGAAATCAAGTTGTCTTAGAAGCCCTAGCTGCGACCCAACCGGGAGAAGATGCAGACGCTGGCGATCCTCCCCATCTTCCCTTAATTTGGCTCACCCAACAATCCGCCAGTCTCAATTCCCTTCCGCCGGGTAGTCGTTGGTTATTTTGGTCACCATCCACAGTAGCCCAACCTGAACGGCACACCTCAGGACTGACCAATTGCGCGGGTCAAATTATTGATAAAGAGGAACCCTTACAACGTCAGCTACAACAGTCCCTTAGCCGGATTTAACCGGAATGGCACCCTCAGATGAGGCGGGTGAGCAGTACCCTTGGTGTCAACTTAAGGTAAAAAGCAGGAAGAGCGGGGGAAGCGGGGGACGCAGGGGGAGAGCAGGGGTACATTTTCGGTGATTCTATCGCCATAGTTTTGATAGATAGTCTCACATTTCCTTGAAGATGAACAACCTTCTCTACTGCTCAAAGCATTGATGGCTCAAGGTTTTTGGGTTATGCAGCAAGCCCTACTTAGAAGGCTTGCGTTAAAATGCAAAGAAAAGTGAACAACCACACTAAGGAATAAGGTATCTAGCGAATCTTACTTATGAGTACATCAGAAAGCACAAATCTTTCCAATGAGAAAACACTGGCGGCGATGAAGAATTTCGCCGAAACCTATGCTAAACGAACGGACACCTACTTTTGTGCTGACCCGTCGGTAACGGCTGTCGTCATCGAAGGATTAGCGAAACACAAAGATGATTTAGGTTCACCCCTATGTCCATGCCGTCATTACGAAGACAAAGAAGCGGAGGTGAAAGCCACCTACTGGAATTGTCCTTGCATCCCCATGCGTGAGCGCAAAGAATGCCACTGTATGTTGTTTTTGACACCAGACAACGAATTTTCTGGAGAACAGCAGGAAATTACCATCGAGGAGCTTCAATCCGTTCGAGATAGCATGGCTTAATTGTCTTTAAGTCATTGGTCATTTTCAACTCTAAATGACCAATGACTCATACTCTGGAATTAATCACCTATGACTGAGCAATTTTGGCAAGGTGTCGAGCAATTTAATCAACAGGAATTTTATGCCTGTCATGACACCTTAGAGGCATTGTGGATGGAGGCTGCCGAACCAAACAAACAGTTTTATCAAGGTATATTACAAATTTCGGTAGCTTGCTACCATCTCAATAATCTTAACTGGCGTGGCGCTGTCATTTTGCTTGGGGAGGGAATTAGACGCTTAGGTGACTACCAACCTATTTATGAGGAAATTCAGGTTACAGAGTTAATTAGCCATAGTTATCAGCTTTTGCAAACCCTGCAAAAAATCGGAGCAGAAGGCATTGCTGATTTAGTAAAATCATTAACAGCAAATCAACTCAGTCAGGAGGGGGCGTCAGAAATTGTTCGTTTACCTAAAATTATTCGAGTTAATTTAAGTTAATTGTAGGGGCGGGTTTAAGGACTATAGGGGCGGGTTTAGGGACTGTAGGGGCGGGTTTAGGGACTAAAGTCAGCTATTGCTGAAATAACGGAACAACAAAACCCGCCCTCCTCACCAATAACGGAACAACAAAACCCGCCCTCCTCACCAATAACGGAACAACAAAACCCGCCCTCCTCACCAATAACGGAACAACAAAACCCGCCCTCCTCACCAATAACGGAACAACAAAACCCGCCCTCCTCACCAATAACGGAACAACAAAACCCGCCCTCCTCACCAATAACGGAACAACAAAACCCGCCCTCCTCACCAATAACGGAACAACAAAACCCGCCCTCCTCACCAATAACAGAACAACAAAACCCGCCCTCCTCACCAATAACAGAACAACAAAACCCGCCCTTATTCATAAGTCCCAGGACTGGTTTTTTAGAATTATCCCCACCCAAATCCGAGATTCAGGTAGGGATAGAGATTAACTTAACTCTGAGTCGAGTCTTTGCCAAGCAATTGCCCTTTAAGAGAATCAAACTCTTGAGCCAATTCTTGGCGACTTTCAGCTTTCCAAAGATAACGGGCAATAAACCAGATTGTGTAACCAATCCCAACAAGTTCAAAAATTGGGGCTAATAAGGGAATGTCGTTAATGGCATCCAGTACAGCTAGGGTGACATACACGGTGATGAAGCCGGCTATCACTAGCCCAATCAAAATGATGGCTTGTTGGTACTCGTAATAAAATGCACTGATTATCGCCGGAAGTTTGGACAGGAAGTCAAACACAGGCTGTACCCATTCCTGCCAAGCTTGATCCGTGGTTTGACCCGCAGCGGGAAGCTTGGCTTGATTATTAGGCGGGAGTTGGGCAACTGTCCCAGGTTGGTCAACATTGACATCTACTTTAGACTCTGGGCTTTTTGTAGCGTCGGCTTGAGCCGTCTTGACCTCTGGGGGATTACCCTCAGTATATTCAGATTTTTGTGGATTCGGTTCCATAGTTCCTCTACTGTGACCTCAAGTAGGACATTTTATCGTTTGTCTGAGCAGGATGGGTATAATAGGCAGAATATTAAGCTTTCGCCTATCTTACCAAAAGTTTTTCTCATGACTTCGGTGAAAGCAAAAAACTGATACTCAAACTCTGCCATACCTGGCTCATTTACCTCAATCAGCGAGAATGATCCCGCTACAATCTTTGATTTAACGGTGGGAGAATGTCAATGTTCCCCTCTTCTATTCACTCGTTACGTGAATGAGAAAGAAGCATCCGGAAGCCAAACAGCACCCAGATCCCCGACTTCTCTAAAAAGCCGGGGATCTATACTCTTAACGACTATGGAAGGCAGGGGCAGGGGTTTGAGCGCTGACTACTAGACCAACATCATCATAGAGTAGATGGGGTACTCTCCCCTAAACAAATGTTAGAACAGGAGATGCGATCGCGTCCGGTTCTACCGATGATGTGTCACCTGTACAATAGACTTCACAGGAGTTATTGGGACTTTCAATGAGTTTAACTTTATGCAGTTTCGCTCCTAATTTTTGAATCGGTGACTGGAGTAATTGCCGAATATAGATGGCAATATTTTCTGCCGTCGGCACAACCTGGTCAAAGTAAGGGATGTCTTTGTTCAGGAAGGTATGGTCAAAGGGTTCGACGACATAATCATCGATTACCTTCTGCAAGGCTCCCAAATCGACAATCATCCCAGTACGTGGGTCAATTTCCCCTTTTACGGTTACCTCTAAATGATAATTGTGTCCATGACCATTGGGACGAGCGCATTTGCCGTAGATTTCACAGTTTTGGTCATAACTGAGTTGGGGATGAGCCAGCCGATGAGCGGCGCTAAAGTGGGTCGATATGGTGAGATATGCTTCCATTCCGTTTCCTAAATAATCAGCCCAAAGTTCTGGATGTTCAAATAGCTGTATCTTGACAAGCGGCAAATAAGGTGCTAGCTTTTGCCAGATGACACGCGCAATGTTTTCGGTCGTAGGTAGGGTTTCCTGGAAGTCTAGCCAAGTATGATTCAGATAGGCATAGTCCAATTGGCTGGTGACCTCTTGCTTGATCACTTTTTTGACTTGCGATAGGTTTTGCACCATACCGTATTCGTCTAGGTCACCTTCAAGGGAAACAAATAGGACATAATTATGTCCATGACCAGGAAACTGGGCACCCCGACCAAATTGCTGCTGGTTTTGAGCTTCACTCAGTTCAGGTAACCAATAGCGATGACTGGCAGAGAACTGGGCTCGGCGGTTAATGATGCATTTCATGCGTTTTTGAGGCAAGTCAGAATCTTAAATTTCTGTAAATTAGCATTATTTCTAGAATAAACGAATATTGGTTAATTGGTCATTCGTCCTTTGTCATTGGCAATTCGTTTTTTGTTAATCATTCATTATAGAATTTATAATTAATAATTTAGATGCTTAATGGCATCTTGAGCGTCGTGGCGTAAGCTGGTGGCGATTCTGAAGAGTTCTTGACCGGTATGCAGGTAATGTTCGTCGTAATTGAAGGTAAACCGTTCTAGCTCATCAATACCATCTCCCAACTGATTGAGACAGTAATACAAGTTCGCCGCCACACCAGCAACAGGGGCGGGATTGGGTTGGGAACGAAAGGTAATCTGAGCCTGATTGAGATCATGACGACAGTTTTCTAGATAGGCTTGAAAGTCTTCCATGAGTTCGTCATCAAAGGGATCAGCCGCGAGTTGATTGATTTGAGTGTTTAGGGATTTGAGAATGGGAATAATCAATCGGTTCACTGGTTTATAGACTTGCTGCAACCAGATTTCTAGGTGAGTGTCAGTATTGTACGATCGCGCCCGTTGACGTTTATACTGTTTTTGCGCGGATTCGTTGCGTTGTTGGCGAGTGCGGCGTTTGGCTGAAAACTGGGGATAGAAAAGCTGTTGATCGTAAGAATGGCGTCGCTGAGGATCGGTGAGAACTTCATACGCCACATTAATCTCGATAATTTTTTCCGAGTTAGCGGTTTCAGTGTGGCTATCGGGATGAAAGCGTTTAGCTAAACGTCGGTAGGCTTGCTTAATTTCTTGGACTGTTGCTTGCGGGTGGATATCTAATGTGTGGTAATGATTGTCATTCGTCATTTGTCATTCGTCATTCGTCTTATGTCACACTCACTCCCAAAAAGAAGCAAGCTACGTTTTATGTCCTTTGTTAGGGAACGGGAAACAGGGAACAGGGACATCGTAATATTAGATGTAATACATAATGTTCAACTGTTGCCTGTTATTCAGTTTCTCCCATAAATCTTGCAGTGTATAGTCTCGCAAGATATCATTAGTGCGATCGCGGACTTCTTGCCATGTTTCTTGGACGATAGCACTGGCTTCAGTTATCGCATTGGTTTGGCTACCAGACGTTGTGGCGGTTGAACCATCTAGGCAATTCATTATATCCAATAGAGTAATTCTCCAGGGTTCCCGCGCCAGAATGTAACCCCCTTTAGCCCCCCGTTGGCTACGGACTAAATTGCCACGTCTCAAGGTTGCCAGAAGTTGCTCTAAATAGCGATCGGGAATATTTTGTTGCGCGGCAATCTGTCGGATTTGTAAGGGTTCTCCCTGATTGTAATGACCCGTGAGTTCTAGGAGAGCCAGTAGGGTGTATTCCGTCTTACAGGAGAGTTCCACAGTTAATTCATGTCAGGGCAATCATTCCTAGTATACTCCGGTTTCCCGGTGGGGTTTGTTGGTTTAGCTTAGGCAAGCTGAAAAACCCCGCTCAATGGCGGGGTGATCAAATTAATCAATTTTCAGGCGAATTTTGCCGTTCATAAAATTGACTTAGAACGTGAAAGTTGTTCTGAGTGTACCGATGACCGCATCCTCATTATCACTATCCTGGTCGGGATTCATCAACCAGATGACACCCGGAGTAAACGAGATATTATCCGTGAGTTGGTACTTGTAGAAGGCTTCAACGTGCCAGGGTAAACTGTCATTATCTCGTCGGAAATCTCCGCTTGGAACATCAATATTTCCGGCGTAGGGTTGTACACCGCCAAAAATCCCAAAAC